>JAILCI010000029.1 GCA_024686335.1 Bacteroidales bacterium
CTCATTGTTGTATTCGTATGTGTAGGTGCCGGAGGTCTCATAGGTCTGCCCATGCCATCCGTAGCTTTCGCAGGCGGTTTCGGTCTCCACATTGTGCGTGCCATGGTTGATGGTCAGGTGCAGGGTGACGATGGAGTCGCATCCGTTGTGATTGCCCCCGGTTATGGTGAATGTTGGGTCTTCTGACGGTGTCTGGGTGTATGTTTGCCCGTGCCAGGTGAAAGACCCACAGGCGGTGGCATAGACATCCCCGTAGGTCTTGTGATTAATGGTGAGGTGCAAGGTGGCCGTGGAGTCGCAACCGTTGGCACCCGTCGTGTTCCATGTGTAGTTGCCGCTTTCGGTGTATGTGGTGCCATGCCAGGTGAAACTTTCGCACTCTTCAACGGTCTCAGCGCCGCTAGTTGGGTTGTTGATGGTGAGGTGCAGGGTTGCCGTGGAGTCGCAACCGTTGGTGCCGGTAGTCTCCCACGTGTAGTCGCCGCTTTCGTAGTATGTTGTGCCATGCCAGGTGAAGCTTTCGCACTCGACAACGGTCTCAGCACCGGTAGTTGGGTTGTTGATGGTGAGGTGCAACGTGGCTGTTGAGTCGCAACCGTTGGCGCCGGTAGTCTCCCACGTGTAATCGCCGCTTTCGGTGTATGTGGTGCCATGCCATGTGAAGTTTTCGCATTCTGCAACGGTCTCAGCACCAGTAGTTGGGTTGTTGATGGTGAGGTGCAGCGTTGCCGTGGAGTCGCAACCGTTGGTGCCGGTAGTCTCCCACGTGTAATCGCCGCTTTCGGTGTATGTGGTGCCGTGCCAGGTGTAGCTTTCGCATTCCATGATGGTCTCCTCAACGCTGGTAGATGTCACGATTGTTACGTGCAGAGTATCGACGCTAGGACACCCGTCCGCATTGTTATATGCGTATGTATAAGTTCCAGACGACTGATAGGTTTGTCCGTGCCATGTGTAGTTTTCGCAAGTTGTCACGCTCTCGGCGTCGTGTGTGCCATATTTGATGGTGAGATGCAGTGTCGTTACACTATCACAACCTATCGCTGTCTGAGAGGTGAAAGTGGGATTGGTCGTGGGTGTGGATGTGTAGGTCTGACCGTGCCATGTGTAGCTGTCACAGGCTGTCTTCCAAACATCTCCATAGTGAGTTGTGTAGACATTAATTGGAACAACCGTGTCAAAGGCACAACCCTCTGAATCATAGAAATGTAACGTGTAGAGTATTGTCGTATCTCCACTTAAGGTTGCAGGAGGAGAGATGGTGAATGAGGTGTCAGATACTGTCGTCGTCCATATTGTGTCGGTTGTGATGGAAGAGACATTAAAGGTATTGCTGGTAAGAATTTCATCGGTAAGTGCCAACTCCCATTCGAATACATATCCGTTGTCAATGCCCCAACCATCCATAACCTCAATATACCATGCGCCATTTAATGGACACCCGATCAAGCTCTCGAAAGACTGGTCCGGATGATAGAACTGTGTGCCGGCAGCCACGTTGGATGAGTCGACTATCCCATTATGAATGTTGGCAGATCTGTATACCAAAGCTCCATCTGCGGCGTATATGTAGTTTTGGTTAATGTTGTTTGACCAGCAGTAATTCCAACCAGTACCCGGAGCATTGTTGGCTGCAGTCCTGTCGCATTTATCGCTTGCTTCATAATCGTAGGCTTCTCCAAAATGCGCATATGTCATGTTTGTACCGCTTTGCCAAGTTCTGGAAGATGCAGGAATGGAACTGCTGCATTCGGTGGAACCTGTGCCTGACCACTTCATAATGTCGGCCTTTTGCCCATTAGGACAGGTTATGTTTATGTAGATATCACCGATGTAGGAATGCTCCATGTTGATTTTTACGTAATAAATATCATCAACGCTCTCAACGGTGGCATTTGGTAGGAAGTCGGTAAAAGTAAGTGTGGAACGGTATGAACAGCCCCAAGGGTCGCATGCGATACCGTCAGGCAAAAAGGCAGTGTCAGAAACGGCCAGTGTTGAATGAGTGTGGTGCATCTCAATTTCACTTTCGTGGTTATAACTGCCGGTAATAAGGTACTCATTGCCTGCACACATCTCCGGGAAGTTAATGGCGCTGATGAAATCTTCGATAGGAGCAATGACGTGGGTGGTATGATTTGTGCAACCATGATTGTCTGTGATAGTAACTCTGTAACTGCCAACCTGATTGACGGTTATGGATTGAGTGGTCTCTCCTGTGCTCCAAAGATATGATACTGCAGAGTTGGCGGTGAGGGTGATACTGCTGTCGGAACAGAAATAGTATCCACCATTAATGCTGACAGGAGGCTTCGCATACATATGGATATCTACTTCGATTAAAGTGTCCCCAGCAGTTAATCGAGATAGGTAGTGATCTCCTGGGACGGTGAAAATGGTGTCAAAACCATGTGCTTGATAGTGATCCCCAAAACAGATGGTGTCGTAGAAATGAGTCAAATCGCATATGCACAGTGTGTTGAGTTCAAAACCGCTATATTCCGTAGTGGCATTCGAATGAAATACAAATGTAAGTGCACCAGTCTGGTCGGTTGAGTAGAGTGGGGTGGTTATGGTACCGTTACCTCCCAATTTTGCGAGTTCTGTTCCAGAGACACCAACACCGTTAAAAATCTGGAGGTAGTCGTAAGAAACATATTGCATATTATATGTTCCCGAGACGGATACTCTACATCCGCTGTGCTCAGGATAAAGTATGAGCGTGTCATTGCTGTTACTCGTGTAGTTGCCTTCAGGTCCACCATTGTCATAAAGGGTGACATTACACTTTGTCAGAGAGTGAGAACCGGATGACATTACGTAAATGTTGTCGGGTGTGGCGCTGATGCTCTCGGGAGGCATAGGACTGCTGTTGCAGATCATCGAAACGTAGAAGTCCAGCTCTACACCATTCGTCAAGTTGCTGAAAGTGTATGAAGTGTTGTAAGTATTTACTATTGTGCCAGTTCCTGGAGTGAAGCCGTGTGGGCCATATTCAATACGATACCCGCTAGCCCCATTGGCAGCAGCCCAAGAAAGGACAACTTGATGGTCAGTAACGTTGGCGGAGAGGTCGGCGGGGCCAATGCCGCAGGAACATCCTCCTGAGCAATCGGTGAAAAACTCAAAACCGGTGTATTGAACGGATCCGTCCGAATGGAAAACGATGGTAAGTGCGCCAGAGGCATCTGTTGACATGATGGGTGATGTCATGGAAGAGTTGCCACCTAATGTGGCGAGTAAGGTTCCTGAAACACCTACACCATTATATATTTTCACGTAGTCATAGGTGATGCTTTCTGTATAATAAGAGCCTATAAGCGATACCGCACATCCGTTAATGGACGGATAGATGATGAGGGTGTCGTTGCTGGAAGTTGAGTAATTGCCATCGGGCCCGCCATTGTCGTAGATAGTGACACCGCAGGATGTGATGGTGGAGGTGCCGCTTTCCATGAGGACGTAGTTGTGTGGCGTGGCGGAAACCATCGTGGGTATCTCTGTCGTAATCTGATGGTCGTTGCCGCAGTCAAACCAAACGTATATGTCATATTCGGTTTCGTTGGTCAGATTCTGGATGTCGTATGACAACTGCTGTGTGTATATTGGTGTGCTCATTCCTGGAGTGAATCCATGCGGACCGTATTCCAGAAAATAGGAGGTGACACCTGCTGCAGCATCCCAGGAGACGGTTATTGTTTGATCGCTTGAGGTGGTCTCGACACCAATAGGACCGCCACATGTGCAACCTCCTCCACAATTGATGTTTAACTCAAATCCATTTTTCTGCACTGAGCCATCAGAATGAAAACGTATTGTAAGAGGACCAGAGTTTGAAGTGACATTGCAGGTGCCAGCTCCTGAAAAATATCCCAACTGAGTTCCGGATGTGGTGGTTCCGTCATAAACGTAAAAATAATCAAAGGAACTCTCTGTCTCATAACTGCCAGATATGTTCACTTTGCATCCCGTTTCGGAGGGATATATCGTTATTTGACTTTCACAACTGTTAGGGTAAGTCGATGTGCCTCCCGGATCCAGCAGTACTCCGGAACAGGTCGTCAGGGCGATGGTGTCATTTGAGGGCATCGTATAATTCTGCGCATAAGCACCTATTGTGATGAGATCACAGATACATATGAGAAGTAGCAGTATGCGTAGAAAAGTCCTCATTTTAGACGAAAAATGAAAAGTAGCAAATGTACTTTTTTTTTCGACAGAATATACATCTTTAATTATTTTTATTTCCCTATAGTGTGAAACAATGATGCGAGATAACCTTTATGACCGAATGAGTTTTTTATAACATTCATGTTTCAAGAATGTTACATAAAACCACCTGTGGAATGAAAAAGTGTAGAATCACAAAGGAACGATGATCGTTAAAGTTAGCACAACTCTTTTTAGGGCTGCAAAATGCTCTTGAATGGAGTGAAATTTCCGCCATTGGGACCGCCTTTTATTGCAAAATAGATGTTGCGGAAGACGCCGTCAAACTCCGGTTCTGCAAGTGTTTGTTTGAAGAGTTCGGCCATGTGTCGTGGCGGGTTGCCAAAAGCGCCGCAACCCCAAGCGCCGAGAATTAAGGTCTCCTGGTTGTGCGCCGCAGCGATGCGGAAGAGGGCGTGCATCTTATTGTAAATGGTAGGCAGTGCCCCGTCGGCGATGCGCTCTTCTCCATCCATTATGACTGTTTTGGGATGGTTGACGCCCGCGACGGCCAGACAGTTTATGTGGAAAGGCTCTTCCAAAAGCGCATATCCTCGCGCTTCAGTGTCGCGGAAGACGGTCACGTTGGGAGTGTAGATACCTCCATGCTGTTTGTGCATAGGGTAGGAGTCCGCAGCATGAGGAACGTCGAACATCTGACCGAAACCACTATATTGATATAGAGACCTGTAGTAGTCGGAACAACGGAACAGATACTCTTCCTGGGCTCCAGAACCGTTCAATACACCCCCGCCAGGCATCGTGGCACTCGCCATGTTCAGAACACAAACCTCTGGAACTCCTTGTCGCAGTAATTCGTTGGCAAAAGCCAGACAGTCGCGCGCTACCACCTCAACATGCATGTCATATCGATGGTCTCTGACTACCGCTGGCAATTTCTTTTTGTAAAAACAACTCTCTTCCGCGATACGCTCATATAGAGGCAGCTGTACTTCTCGTCCGTTCTGAAGTTGATAGCGCCCCGCTTTGACTATCTGTTGAGTGTGGAAAAAGACCTCTTGGCGTAACTGCTTGATGACAGGATGACTGTAGGGTTTCTGTGCTCCTGTGAAACGTAGTGTCCAAGACTGGGCATCCCAGGTGAGTTGCGTGATATCCATCTTTCATCGTTTTGAAATGCAAATATGCAAAAAATATTGATAAACTCTCCGAAAAATACTCTTCATCTCTTCAAGTTATTCAAGTTCATAAGATGTCAATATCTTGTTGACAGCTTGTTGGTATCTTGTTAATTAATTTATTTTAAGAATGTTACAATTGTTTATAGATGACGTTTGACTATTTGTGAAAAAAATTAACACAGAGCATGTTAGTTTAGAAAAAAAATGTATTTTTGCAGCCTTGAAAAATATTGAAGAAAAATAAAAGAATATAAAGAGATGAAACACGAATTGATTCAGTACGTAGAGGACAATTTCATTACGAGAAATGAATTCCCGAAATTTAAAGCCGGTGACACCATCACCGTATCTTATAAAATTGTTGAGGGTTCCAAAGAGAGAATCCAGCAGTTCCAGGGTGTGGTGATTCAAATCAAAGGCGAAGGCACCAACAGAACTTTCACAGTAAGAAAAATCTCCGGCGGTATTGGCGTGGAGAGAGTTTTCCGTTTCGACACTCCGCTGATCGCTAGCATCAACGTTAACAAACGTGGTGTGGTCCGCAGAGCTCGTATCTATTATCTGAGAAACCTTACTGGTAAGAAGGCTCGTATTAAAGAGAAAAGAGGTTAATAATTACCGGTTGCCGAATACAGACTTTCCTCGCTTGGGGAAAGTCTTTTTTTTTGTATTTTTGCGGCCTTAAAAATATATAGTATAGATGGCACTCATTCAGGAGTTTGAACGTACAGGCAATTTCCTCTTCAAATATAGAGGTCAGATCCCAGTGATTATCTTTTTGATCGCTGTGCCTGTTGTCTGTCTCACAAACCAAGACTGGTATGCTGAGGTTGGGTTAGGCCACTATGATGGTTGGCATATTGCATTGTGCGTCATCGCCATGTTGATCACTTTGGTTGGTCTCATACTGCGCGCTTATACGGTTAGCACTACACCGAAAGGCACTTCGGGCCGCAATACACGTGCGCAGGTGGCCGATCAACTTAACACACAAGGCATCTATTCCATGGTTCGCCATCCTCTCTATCTGGCAAACTACTTGATTTGGGCTGGTATTCTTGTCTTTACGATGAATGTTTGGGCATTTATCATTGTCTCCCTTCTCTATTGGCTCTACTACGAGCGCATCATGTTTGCGGAAGAGGCTTTCTTGCGTAGCCGCTTTGGAGAGCAGTTTGAGAAATGGTCCGTTCGTGTGCCTGCTTTCCTGCCTCGTTTCCGTCAACGGGAGAAAAGCCCGATGACCTTCTCATGGAAGACTTTCGTGCGTAGAGAGTATGTGACTATCTATTCCACGATTTTCACCTACACCGTGGCTGACTATCTTTTGTTCTTCTTAATGAACAAGAATATATACACTTGCATACCATTACATCAATGGCTGCGTCCCTCTTTGTGGATACTCGCAGTGGCTACTGTGCTTTTGATCACCATTCATATGATCAAGCATCATACCCAATTATTGAAAAACGATAACCGAGATTAATCTTAAAATATTGATATTATGAACATTTCACACATTGAACACATCGCTATCGCCGTCAAGAGTCTGGAAACGGCTATCCCTTATTACGAGAACGTATTGGGCCTCAAGTGCTACAATATTGAGGAAGTTGCTGACCAAAAGGTGAAGACCGCCTTCTTCAAGGTTGGTCAGACCAAGATTGAGCTTCTCGAGCCGACTTGCGAGGAGAGCACTATCGCCAAGTTCTTGGAGAACAAGGGTGAAGGTCTGCATCACGTTGCTTTCGCCGTTCCTGATACTGGTGAAGCTCTCAACGAACTGGCTGAAAAGGAGATCCGTCTAATCGATAAGGCTCCCCGCGCTGGCGCTGAACAATTGATGATCGGTTTTGCACACCCGAAGGCCACTGGCGGTGTCCTCACGGAGTTCTGCTGCCCGAAAAAAGACTAATATTACTGAATTATGAATAATAAATCCCCCTGGACTGTCTGCCTTAAATGGGGTCTGATCTTCGGAGTCGCAGCCGTGGCTTTCGAGGTGGTCCGTATGATGGCTCGCAACCTGGAGATGGGTAACCAAGCTGCAGGTGGCCTTGCGTTAATCATCATCTACGTGCTGCTGCTCTATGTGGGCCTTAAGGAGTTTAAAGAGCGTTATCCCGCCCGTCTCTCCTTTGGGAAGGCTTTCCTGGCATGCATTATTATCTCTACAATCGGCTGTTTCATTCTCTTCGGTTACGAAGTGTTGCACTACACTAAGATTGAACCGGATGGAATGGAAAAGCGTTATCAGACATCTCTTGCCAATTACCGAAATACTATTGATAGGGATACGGTGACGACCGCCGAATTGAATTGCTATTTCGACACTTTGTCAGCAGCGATGAAGAGTGGAGAGGAGCAGATTATTGCTAGCCAAGACACCGCAGTGAGTGATGCCATGCGCGTTGAAATCCAAAAAGGTACTGAACTGCTGCAGAAATACTACAAGGCTTCCCTGCTCAATGACTACCAGAAACGCAATGTCCAGACAGCTGATACACTTTGGAATCTGGCTCACTTCTCCCAGACCGCTCGTCGCAGTCTGATGAAGACGCTGGAACTCTATCTTAACCAGAACCCCAACGCGGCTTCTACACCGTACGTCCAGCAGATTGTGCAAGGTTCAGAGAATGCAATGCGTGAATATAGTATTGCAAACAATCGTTTTGAACTGAAGAAGGCCGATATCCCGCATTATACCAATCCGATTTCGTATGCGGGAATCAATGCGTTCTTCTCTTGGATCTATGCTCTGCTGGTTGGCATCTTTGTCGCCTTGTATCATTATCGCTCCAAACATGCTATCGATGATGTGCCGGTGGAGGAGGGCGCACCAGTGGAGAATGAAATGCCGGATGATGAAAATCCGGTCAATGAATCCGAAAATCAAGAAATAAAAGAGTAAATTATGGATATATCTGTCATTATTTCACTTTTAAATGAGGCCGAATCCATTCCTGAACTGGTTAGTTGGATTCAACGCGTTATGGCCGAGAATCAGTACTCATATGAGATTCTGATGATTGACGACGGCTCAACCGACAATTCTTGGCAGTTGATTGAGGAGATGCATCAGCAGGACGAACGTGTCAAAGGCATCCGCTTCCGTCGTAACTATGGCAAGTCCGCTGCCCTTAACACGGGTTTCGAGAACTGCCAGGGCGATGTCGTCATTACTATGGATGCTGACCTGCAGGACTCTCCCGATGAGATTCCTGGTCTCTATAAAATGATAAAAGAAGAAGGATACGACCTCGTTTCCGGTTGGAAGAAGGTTCGCTATGATGATAAACTGACAAAAAATCTTCCTTCCAAATTCTTCAACTGGACTACCCGCAAGATGTCAGGTATCAAATTGCACGATTTCAACTGTGGTCTGAAAGCCTATCGCAAAGACGTAGTAAAGTCTATTGAAGTCTATAGCGAGATGCACCGATATATTCCTGTTATTGCTAAGTGGGCCGGCTTTACTAAGATTGGTGAGAAGGTGGTTCAACACCAGAAACGTAAATATGGTGTCTCCAAGTTCGGTTGGGATCGCTTCATAAACGGCTATCTCGATCTGTTGACAATCTCTTTTGCAACCCGTTTTGGTAAGAAACCTATGCATTTCTTCGGATTGTGGGGTTCTGTCTCATTCTTGCTCGGTTTTATTTTTACCATTTGGATTATCGTGGCTAAATTGGTTCATCAGCATGCAGGTGTTCATTATCGTGCTGTCACTGACCAACCGCTCTTCTTCCTGGCTCTGTTGGCTATGGTAATTGGTTTTATGATGTTCCTGGCTGGATTCCTTGGCGAACTCATTGCTCGCAACGGATCTGACCGTAATAAATATCTTATTTCTGAAAAATTAATGTAAAAATCTTTTTATTATGAAAAAACTGATGATTTTATTCTTGGTCGTGATGACCACTTTGGGCCTTTCCGCTCAGAACCTTAAAGAAGTGACAATTCAAACGAATGGCAAATGTGGCCGTTGCGCTCGCACAATGCAAGCTGCAGTGCCTACCTTCGAGGGTGTTCAGTCTTGTTCTTATGACATGGCTACCGCTAAGATTACTGTTAAGTATGATGCTGACAAGACAAATGTTAAAGCTATCCGTACCGGTATCAGCAAGCTCGGCTACAGCGCAGACAAGGTGAAAGCTGATGCTGATGCTCGTGCCAAACTGCCCGCTTGCTGCCGTGGAGAAGCTAAATGCGGTTCCGCTAAAGAAGGCGAGCACAAATGTGCAGGTGAAGCAAAGTCTGCTGAGCACAAATGCGCTGGCGAGGCAAAGTCTGCTGAGCACAAATGTGCTGGCGAAGCAAAGTCAGGCGAGCATAAGTGTGCCGGTGAGCATAAATGTGCCGGTCACAAATAATAGAACTTCATAATAGGCTGTTGAGCGCTGACAGAGATTTCTGCCAGCGCTTTTTTTTATGGGGGTTATATGAATGATGGCACAACAAAGATGATTACAAAGTCGAAAAAATTACATTTTAACCACACCATGATTTTACCGAGGCACCTGCCCATAGAGCACGCGGGCGGGTAGGCCGACATGCGGTGCGGACGCGGTGTGAATGGCCGGCCTCCAACAGCGGCGTGCAAAGGCGCTTGCGTTTACAAAAATGCATGCCTCCCGTGTATTTTTCCGTTTGCAGCATGCTGCATTTTTGTTCACGTTTGCCGCCGCTGTCAGAGGGCGGACAGAGCGGGACGGGATTCATGTCGGCTTGATCTTTTGGCAACTTTTCTATCAAGAGAAAAGTTGAAGAATTATATCTATGGGGGTTGTCTGCAATGAAGACATTGTCTCTCTTAAAAAAACGTCTATTAACTACATGTTTGTGTATACAAGGAGTCATCAGGTATATAGTTCCTTTTTTTGTTTTATTTATATGGTATGACATAATGTCAGTCGTTTCCTAAGGCTAAAATAATTTTTGGCACAATTGTTGCTATATAGTTTCTCGTGCTGAAAAAAATCGAGAGCACACAAAATTTAGTAATAACAATAAAAAATATACAACTATGGGAAAAATAATTGGAATTGACTTAGGAACTACAAACTCTTGCGTATCCGTAATGGAAGGCAATGAGCCGGTTGTTATACCGAACAGCGAAGGCAGAAGAACCACCCCTTCAATCGTGGCTTTTGTCGGCAACAATGAACGTAAGGTCGGTGACCCTGCAAAACGTCAGGCTATCACCAACCCTACAAAGACTATCTTCTCTATCAAGCGTTTCATGGGTGAGACCTATGACCGTGTGATTAAAGAGATTGAGCGTGTACCTTACACTGTTGAGCGTGCTGCTAACAACATGCCCAAGGTGAAGATTGACGATCGTAGCTATACTGCTCAGGAAATCTCTGCTATGATTCTTCAAAAAATGAAGAAGACTGCTGAAGATTATCTCGGTCAGGAAGTGACGGAGGCTGTCATCACCGTTCCGGCGTACTTTAGCGACTCACAGCGTCAGGCTACTAAAGAGGCTGGCGAGATTGCCGGTCTGACTGTGAAACGTATTATCAATGAGCCTACAGCTGCTGCTTTGGCTTATGGTCTGGACAAAAAGAAATCTGACTCTAAAGTAGCTGTTTTCGACCTCGGTGGCGGTACTTTCGATATCTCCATCCTCGAACTTGGTGACGGCGTCTTCGAAGTAAAATCCACTAATGGTGATACTCACCTCGGTGGTGATGACTTCGACCACAAGATCATCGACTGGTTAGCAGAAGAGTTCATGAAAGACTATAACGTAGATTTGCGTAAGGATGCTATGGCATTGCAACGTCTGAAAGAGGCTGCTGAGAAGGCTAAAATCGAACTTTCCAGTTCAAACTCTACTGAGATTAACTTGCCGTATATCATGCCTATCGACGGTGTTCCTCAACACTTGGTACGTACTCTTACTCGTGCGCAGTTTGAGCAGTTGTGCGACGACCTGATCCGTGCTACAATTGAACCGTGTAAGAAAGCTCTTTCTGATGCTGGTTATACAACAGCTGATATTGACGAGGTTATTCTCGTGGGTGGTTCTACCCGTATTCCCGCAATCCAGGATATCGTTGAGAAATTCTTCGGTAAGACCCCGTCTAAGGGCGTTAACCCTGATGAAGTCGTTGCTATCGGCGCTGCTATCCAAGGTGGTGTCCTCACCGGTGAGGTGAAAGATATCCTCTTGCTCGACGTTACCCCGCTGTCCCTCGGTCTTGAAACCCTCGGTGGCGTGATGACAAAACTTATCGAGAGCAACACTACCATCCCTACCAAGAAGACGGAGACCTTCACCACGGCTGTCGACAATCAGACCTCTGTGGAGATTCACGTTCTTCAGGGCGAGCGTCCTATGGCTGCCCAGAACAAGAGCATCGGTCGTTTCCACCTCGATGGCATTCCCGCTGCAATGCGTGGCGTTCCTCAAATTGAGGTTACCTTCGATATCGATACCAACGGTATCTTGAGCGTTACTGCTAAGGATAAGGCTACCGGTAAAGAGCAGAAGATTCGTATCGAGGCTTCTTCCGGCTTGAGCGATGATGAAATCAAGAGAATGAAGGCTGAGGCTGAGGCCAACGCTGACGCTGATAAGAAAGCCAAGGAGGAAATCGATAAACTGAATGGTGCTGACAGCTTGGTATTTACTACCGAGAAACAGCTCAAGGAGTTTGGCGATAAGGTTCCTGCTGACGACAGAGCCAAGATCGAGGCTGCAGCTGCTAAACTGAAGACCGCTCACGACAATAAAGACTTCGCTGGCATCGACGCCGCTACCGCTGAGTTGCAGAACGCTTGGCAGGCAGCTTCCGCTAAGATGTACCAACAGAATGGCGGTGCTCAACCTGGTGCTGACTTTAACCAGCAAGCCGGTGGTCAACAAGGCCCTCAAGGCGGTAACACTAATACCGGTGGTAACGATTCTGAGGTTCAAGACGTTGATTTCGAAGAAGTTAAATAAGATTTAGACTTTTAACCTTTTCCATAATTATGAGGGGGCATCGAGAAATCGGTGCCCTTTTTTGTTGAGTTGTTGAATCGTTGAACTGTTGAATTGTTGAAAACCGTGGGGGAATACAATCTTTGTTCCTTTGCGTCTTTGCGTTAAAAACATCAGTGAGCGCAGCGAACATATAATCTGCGGAATCCAAGATCCGTAAGGATCTAAAATAATATTTGCGTTCATCAGTGAGATCTATGGGAGGAAAAAACTCTGAGTAATCAAGAAGCCCGAAGGGCGACAGAACACAAGCAGGTGGTGGAGCACAGCGGAACCCCTCCCTTTGGGGCTCAGTCAGACACAATCTCATGTCATCATCAGGGCAAGAATAGTTGCGTACCTTCGGCACGCTGATATGACACCGCACCGTCATACCCCACACTGACGTGCGGGGTTAATAGGATAGCGTGACTTCTGCACGCAGGCAAAGTGCGGAGGCAATTATGAGCGTAGCAAATAAAATCTGCGAGATCCAAGATCCGTAAGGATCTAAAAAAATAATCTGCGTCTATCTGCGAGATCTGCGTAATCTGCGGGATAACAAACCTACTCTTTCAACTTCGTGTCGATGATGATCGTGACAGGTCCGTCGTTGACCAATCCTACCTGCATATTGGCACCGAAAACACCTTTTTTGACAGGTTTACCACATTCGTCAGCCAAATGTTTGCAATAACTTTCGTATAGAGGAATGGCCAACTCGTGTCCGGCAGCACGGTAGTATGCGGGCCGGTTGCCCTTGCGGGTGGAGGCCGTCAACGTGAACTGTGACACAGCCAATAGCTCCCCGCCTACGTCCTTAACCGACAGATTCATCACTCCTGCATCATCGTCAAAGATGCGCAGATTGGCAGTTTTGGCGGCCAGCCAGACGGCATCAGCCTCACTGTCGCCCTGTTCCACGCCCACTAAGATGAGCAGTCCGGTTCCAATAGAGGATTCAATTTTGCCTTCGATGGTTACTGAGGCAGCGGTTACACGTTGAATGACAAGTCTCATATTCGGTTTTTTTGCAGGTGTTATTAAATGAATAGCGTGATGGCAGCTAAGATCACGTAAAGGATATTTAGCAATACGGCACCTAGCAGACATTTGTTGTATTGAGCGCCTTTTGCACGTAGTGTGGCAATGAAAAGGAGCAGACCGGGTATGATGATAAACATCGGCAAACTCCATCCATATGCCAGATAAGCAAGTACAGGCATCAGCAGTACTACGATAAGCATGCCGATCTCGCCGGCGCGCTTTCCAAAACGTACAGGGAAGGTCTTTTTGCCCACTGCACGATCTTCCTCTATATCGCGCAGGTTGTTGGCTATCAATATGCACATGGAGATGAGGCCGCATACGCCGCCTGCCCAAAAGGAGGTTGTCGAAAAGGTATGCGTTTGTAGATAGGTGGTGCCGGTAGAGGCAATGACTCCGTAGTATAGGAAGACAAAGATATCCGCAATGCCTAAATAGGAAAGGGAGTGGTCAGTGGCAGTATAGAGCCAAGCGAAGAGAAAGGCGGTGAGACCGATGATCAGGATGGGCAGGCAGTAGACGACTCTAAATCCTTCTCCGGGAATGATTCCAGAATAGATAAGAAGTCCTAATCCTGTTGACAAGGCGATGCCTATGGTGATAAAGATGGCGTGTTTTATTTGGTCGATGGAGACCTCGCCTTCTGCAAGTGCCCGTTTAAAGCCCTTACGTCCGGCCTTGTCTGTCCCGCGTTTGAAATCGTAGTAGTCGTTGATGAGATTTGACAGTACTTGCAGAGACATAGCACATATGGCTGTGAAGATGCCGATGGGTACGTTTACACTGTTGGCAACGAATAGTCCGATAAGGACCGGACAGAGGGATGCAAAGAGTGTGTGGCTACGGATGACGCGAATCCAGAGGAGTAAATTATTCATTTTTGTGCTAAATAGAGAGTGGTGATGCCGAAGGTCATCGGCTTGAATGTTACATTACGGAAACCGGCAGCGCGGAGGCGTTGGGCCATCTCCTCACCCCAGATGAACTCTTTGACACTGTGGTTGAGGTAGTTGTATGCGGTGGCGTCCTTGCTGACTCTTCGTCCAATGGCAGGTAGTATTTTGGAGAAGTAGAAATCGTAGAAGAAACGGATGACGCTGTTGTCAGGATAGGAGAACTCGAGAATGGCAAGTTGTCCATCTTGGCGTAGAACGCGGCACATCTCTTGTAAACCTTTCTCAAGATCGGAGAAATTGCGTACTCCATAGGCACAAGTCACGGCATCAAATTGTTCATCTGAATAGGGAAGTTCGAGCACACTGCCTTGTTCAAGTTTGATACGACTCTCCAGTTGCGCCTTGCGTATCTTATCTTTGCCAATGCGCAGCATCTCTTCGGAAAGATCAATGCCTGTGATATGCTCGGACTTGTTCTGCCGTGCTATTTCTATAGCGAGATCAGCGGTGCCTACTGCCACGTCAAGGGCTTTCTTACAAGGAGTTAGCTTGCGTACAGCACGACGACGCCATCTGCGGTCTGTGTTGAGCGAGAGCAGGTGGTTGAGCCGGTCGTAGGTGCCCGCTATCCTGTTGAAGAGGCTTCCGATGTTCGTTTTGTCGTCTATTTCCATCGTTTTTTTCGAGGACGCAAAGTTACCAAAAAATCTTTTTCGCCCTTTGGAAAAATAAAGGCTGAATTGAAAATTGAAAATTGAAAATTGAAAATGGACTACGGGACTATTAAGGCTTCAGGTCTGTAACCCCATCATCCCTGATTTTACATCTTACATCTTACCTCTTACGTCTCACGTCTCACGTCTCACGTCTTACATCTTACGTCTTACGTCTTACGTCTCACGTCTTACGTCTCCCGTCTCCCGTCTCACGTCTCACGTCTTACATAATCTTCTTCACCATCCCAAACATCTTATACGGCATATATCTGAAAGGCAGGTCGAACAGGGTGGGGGAGGCGACTACAGAGCGACGATGTGAGAACGCTTCGAAACTCAGGATACCATGATAGTGGCCCATGCCGGAGTTGCCCACGCCACCGAAAGGCAGATTGCCGTTAGCTATGTGCATGATGGTGTCGTTGAGACAGCAACCGCCCGATGAGGTGCGGCGCACAATGTTCCAACCCTGCTTCTCGTTGCCGAAATAGTACAAGGCAAGTGGCTTTTCGCGGTCATTGATGTAGTTGACCACCTGATTTTCAAAACTGTCGCTGCTGTCGTTGATGGTGATCAATGGGAAGACAGGTCCGAAGATTTCAGTGGTCAGCACATCGGCATCGGGACGGATATTGTCCAGCAGGGTAGGTTCGATGAATCGCTGTTGGGCGTCAGTATGTCCGCCGTATACGATTTTTCCTTCCGATAGATAGCTGCTTACGCGCTCAAAGGCCTTGTCGGTGACCATGCGCACAAAATGTTTGCTATTGATGATGTCATCACCATGCAACTCTTTTATGGCCTTAGCAAACTCTTGCACGAATTTGTCCTTTACGTCTTGGTGAATCAAGATATAGTCCGGGGCGATGCAAGTCTGACCAGCATTGAGAGTCTTGCCCCAGGCGCAACGCTTGGCAGCCAATTTGATATCTGCACTCTTGTCGATGATGCAGGGACTCTTGCCGCCTAACTCGAGGACCATCGGCACGAGGTTCTCGGCTGCTGCGGCTGCCACGTGACGGGCCAGAGCAGGACTTCCGGTGAAGAAGATCATGTCGAACTTCATGCTGAAGAGATGCTTGTTGACCTCGCGATTTCCTTGCGCCACGGCGATATACTCTTCCGAGAAGGCACTCTTGATCATCTTTTCAAGAGCTGAAGAGACGTGAGGCACATAGGGTGATGGTTTGAGGATGGCGGTGCAACCGGCAGCGATGGCGCCCACCAGCGGATTCAATAGCAATTGCACAGGATAGTTCCACGGGGAGACGATAAGTGCACTTCCGAGAGGCTCCTTGACAATGTAGCTGCGCGAGCCAAAAAGAGTTATCGGAGTTCTGTGCCGTTCCCGACGCGCCCACTTCTTAACATGCTTTATCGCTTCGCGAATCTCTGCTTTCACTATGGAAATCTCTGTGAGGTAGGCCTCCTCGTATGATTTGTGCAGGTCCTGCCACAACGCATCTGCAAGTTCTTTTTCATGACTTTCCAATGCATTCAGCAACTTCTTGAGCTGCTCTTTGCGGAAATCCACGTTTAACGTGTTCTCTTTCCTGAAAAATGTCTTCTGTGATGCCAATACGGCATCCATTTTTTCAATTGTTGTATTTTCCATATTTCTATTTGAAAAATGACTGTCAAATATTATATGAGACGTTCCATGGAACGTCTCTACATAGAGATCCCGAATTGTCGATCCCATTTCATTTTTTTTTGTTCTTACAGCTAACGTCTTACATCTTACATCTTACATCTTACATCTTACATCTTCTCCTCTTCCCTGAATCTTACCAACTCATTGATAACCTCCTCACTCCCATCATAGTTGCTGAGTATTAAGTTCTTATATTTTCCGGAGGCCATGAGACTCTGGAGGAATGGGTAGACGGGCATCTCCTCATTCCAGAACTTCTTGCCCAGGAAGACCATTGGACTTGAGTAGCCGAAAGAGAGATAGTGGTTTTGGACGGCGTCCTGGAAGATCTCCTGCATGGTTCCGGCACTTCCCGGAGTATAGACGACGCCTCCGAAGGCGATGGTCAGGATGCCCTCTTCCCGGATGCTGTTTTGGAATAGTTTGGCGATGTGCGAGGCAAAAGCTGTTGACGGTTCATGACCGTAAAGCCAGGTCGGTATGCCCAGACTCTTATATTTTGTCTGCGGGTATTTTTGGATGACACGGAATGAAGAGTTGATCCACAGTTCATCTTTAAATGATGGCGCTACGCTCAGTATCTGTAGGGCGTCATCAACCTCTTCTGTGCTTCGTCCAGCCATCCATGCTCCCAAGTGAGTGGCTTCCATGGCACCCGGACCGCCACCGCTGATCATCATGAATCCCAACTCTGTGAGTTCTTTGCTGAGCAGGACGATTTGGCGGTACATCTCGTCAGTGCGCAACAGGGCATGTCCGCCCATGATGCCGACATTAAGTCTAGGATTGTGCTTGTCCAGGAACTCGTCGAGCGCCACCATAATGGAGTGGTCGTGAAGTGCTCGAGCCAAAGCCTCTTCTTCACAACAGTCATGCTTCCCATGCTCCATGTAGTGCTTGTACACAACGCTGTCGTAACAGGTCTCTCTCGTCTCATCATGATCCGGGTCGTAATTTGCATAGAGTTCGAAAGGTGAATAGAGTTTCTGTCGCGTCACATCATAGGGCACCTCTTTGAGATGCTTGCCAATGTGAACATATTCTTTATAATCAGGTATAGAAATCATAGTAGGTGGTTTTTACTGGGCAAAGATAGAAAAAATGTTGTTGAGTTGTAGCGAACTGCGTCCTCGGAGCGAACTGCGTCCCCGCAGTTCGGAGCCCAGTTGCTATTTTTCCCTATAACTTAAAGGAGTTATCAGGGTGGCAAAATAAAGATGAGTACAAAGTCAAAAAAAATGCATTTTAACTCCAACATGATTTACCGAGGCACATGCCCATAGAGCATGCGGGCGGGCAGGCCGACATGCGGTGCAGACGCGGTGTGAATGGCCGGCCTCCAACAGCGGCGTGCAAAGGCGCTTGCGTTTACAAAAATGCATGCCTTCCGTGTATTTTTCCGTTTGCTGCATGCTGCATTTTTGTTCCCGTTTGCCGCCGATGTCAGAGGGCGGACAGAGCGGGTGGCATTCATGTCGGCTTGATCTTTTGGCAACTTTTCTATCAAGAGAAAAGTTGAAGAATTATATTTATGGAAGTTGCCTGCCATGAAGCCATTGTCTCCCTCAAGAAAACATCTATTAGCAACATGCTTGGGCATACAAGGTGCCATCAGATATATTGTCCCTTAATTTTATAGTTTAATAATTTCATAAAACTATACAAACTGCGTCCTTGGAGCGAACTGCGTCCCCGCAGTTCGAAGCCCATTTACCATTTCACCCCATTATAATTTCATAATTTAATAGTTTAATAATTTCATAAACTATACAAACTGCGTCCCCGGAGCGAACTGCGTCCCCGCAGTTCGGAGTCCAGTTGCTATTTTCCCATCATAATTTCATAATTTAATAGTTTAATAATTTCATAAACTAAACAAACTGCGTCCCCGGAGCGAACTGCGTCCCCGCAGTTCGAAGCCCCGCAGTTCGTAATGTAGCAAACTGCGTCTCGCAGTTCGGAGCCCATTTACCATTTCACCCCATTATAATTTCATAATTTAATAGTTTAATAATTTCATAAACTATACAAACTGCGTCCTCGGAGCGAACTGCGTCCCCGCAGTTCGGAGCCCATTTGCAATTTCACCCCATCATAATTTCATAATTTAATAGTTTAATAATTTTATAAACTATACAAACTGCGTCCCCGGAGCGAACTGCGTCCCCGCAGTTCGTAATGTAGCAAACTGCGTCTCGCAGTTCGGAGCCCATTTGCAATTTCACCCCATCATAATTTCATAATTTCATAGTTTAATAATTTAATAATTTCATAAAACTATACAAACTGCGAGGACGCTGTTTGCTCCTTCCCGTTATCTCTCCCTTCTCTCAATAACCTTCTTCAACTTATACCTGTCGCCAGTTGCTGAACCGATGGCGTCGATGAACTGCTGGTCGTAACCTGACGTTTCATAGCCCCAACGCTGGAACTCGCCATTTTCGTCGGTGCGGCGTACAACTTGGTCGTTGTATTTCACTATCAGATACTTGGCTAGCTTGTCCCAACGCTTCATCATCTTATCGGCATACTCTATGCTCTTGCGGTTCAGGTAGTCGCGACGGTCGGTTGAGGTCATCTCCTTGACGGCTGTCTCCACGCTGTCTTGGTCTGCGTGGTAATAGTCTTCCAACTCCTGTTGCGCCTTGCGGAGATCGCCAATCATTATCGAGTAGCGTGGATAGATCATGTTGGCCACCCAGTTGTTCATCCAGAAGGCCGACTCGTATGAGAACTCGGTGCGCTGGTTGTTTTCGGGACGGAAGGGGTCTGGGACCTGCGTAATGCAACAGTAAAGCGGCACGTAGGCTACCATGTTGGCATCGTCGCAATTGAACCATACTACTCCTCCCACGGCATCAGGAAGCCACGAGCGCATCTGGCAGGTCATCGTGAAACCCGACTGCTGAGTGCCAATAGGACGCTCGCGGAAGTAGTTGACTCCGTCTTTGTCGCGGAAGTGCATCGGCAACGGACGGATGGGCATGCCCCACGGACCAGCGGTCATATCGGCGGTCATGTCCAAAGGAGTGCCCTCAAAATGGTCACGCATGTCGTTTTGCAGGTCGCGCAAGGAGAGTGGCTTGTCGGGCTTTATCCAGAGCGGCAGATGGTCGCACACATCAAACTCTCCGTTGATGTACGGTAGATATTTGTCCATTTCGTCATGACTGCTGTGGTGACGGAAGAAACTCCAGACGCGGGCGTCAGCGTAACGTACATTCTCAAAGTCGATAGGACAGTAGGCATCGCGGAAGGAGAACTCTTCGTCTTTGCCATTAAAAAAGCCCTTGTCACGGGCAAAAGTGATGACATCGGCAGCATAGACACACTCCACCTCAGGACGGTTGATATGCTTCAGGTTCTCACTGCTGATGCTTTTAAAGGATCTTCTCTGCTCCAATGGGAACTGTCTGATACGGCTCAAGTTAGCGTGGGCACAGATGCAGTCGTCGGGGATGCGCAGGGCGACCCAGACGGCGCCCGTCTGCTTCGGTCCCTTGCCGATAATCTCCATGATCCATGCCTCGTTAGGATCACAGATGGTGATGCTCTCTCCGCTGCTGTTGTAACCGTACTCCGCCACCAACTCCGCCATGCAGCGTATCGCCTCGCGTGCCGTGGTGGAACGCTGCAGGGCCAAGCGCATCAGACTGAAGTAGTCGAATGTGCCTGTCACGTTAACCAATGACATACGTCCGTCGAAGGTGCTCTCCACTATGGTCACCTGATGCTCGTTCATGAATCCGACAACATTGTAGGTGTGCTCAACCTCTTTCACGTATTTGTCTTTGATAGCAGGATTCCAGTTGTGGATGGCTATCATCTCGCCTGGCTCATGATGAGCCGCAGGACTGTAAAATAACGAACCCGCAAAGCCGAAGCCGTCGCAGTTGTAGGTGCACATCACACTGCCGTCCACGGAAGCCTTCTTGCCCACAATGAGATTAGTGCAAGCCTTCACGGGCATAATGCTGGCGATAAAGAGCAGAAATAATATTAATGATTTATTCATAAAATTTGTGAATTAATGATGATTTTTTTGATGATATGAGCAGCAAATATAAAAAAAAATCCCGAAGGGGCGTATCGTATACGCCCCTTTCAATATGCGATACGCCCCGACAACGAAATTTTTTATTTTTGCCCCCTTATTATTTATCCCTATGAAAAAAATCCCTCTCCTCCTCTCCATCCTCCTCATCGCCCATGTTGCCCAATCGCAGATTCAGCAGATTGATTATCTCCTCTCTTGGAAAGGGGATGGACTTGGTGTCACCGTGACTGTGAAATCAGATCAAGACACTCTCCTCTTCACATACGCCACCGATAATGGCGGTTTTACCGACCAGATGAGCTGGTTTCAGGATTTGACTGTCAGCAAGGGTAGGGTGGAGGTGGCTCCAAATTCCCGACAATTAACGGTTTTGCCTGTGAAAGGTAATGCAACTTTTTCATATACAGTCCGTTGCACTCTTCCGAAGGGCTATGGGTCTCCAGGCGGTTGTCTGTGGGATATGTTCCGTCCCGATATCGATGATAAGATGCTTTTCTCGCGAACTGAGAACATCTTCGCGGTTCCTCAGGATGGTGACGAGATTCCGGTCTCTGTAAAGTGGAAGTCCCTGCCCGACTATCCTGTCTTCTGCATGTATAACCCAGGCAAAGGCACAGGACCATTTCGGGGGAAAGTTAGCGACATCGCCGAATCGGTCATGGCGGGCGACTCTCTGCTGACTGTCGACACCGTGCTGATCGATGGACATCTGCACTATATGGTTACGGCGTTACGAAAGAGTCCCGAGAAAAACAAGGCGGATTTGAAGGCCTATTTTAAGACTTTTTATGATGCTATCACAGACTTCTGGGAGTATGAGTATGATGGGCCCTATTCTATGCTCTTTTTCCCATTCAGAGAAAACACTTTTGAGATGACGGGCAATGGTTTTTCCAATGGTTTTCTATCCCGATATGATGCCACAGAGGATACGATTTTGACAATTGGTCGTCGCGACCTCTTCACTCACGAGGTGGGCCATAAGTGGTTGAGCGATGGATCAGCTTGGTTCTCAGAGGGTTTTAATGAGATGCAGACGGCTTATCAGATTGTCGCTTCCGGCCTTGACGATCCCGCCTATTTTGCCACCTATTTCAATGTGGCTTTGGAGGGACTTTACCACAACCCGCATCGTAATGTTACGGGAGAGGAGGCTGATGAGCGTTTTTGGGACGATGGTTCCTATATCTGGTTACTCTATTGGCGTGGTTTCAACTATGCTTTTCATCTCGCGGGAGTCTATGAGCACGAGACTGGCAATCCCAACGCCTGGAAGGCTATGATGAAGGAGGTCAAGCCCTTCTTGAACGATTTTACACCGGAAAAATTTCTGGATGCCATGAGCCGTTTGATGGATCGTGATCGGCTGTTGAGGGATTATGAGAAGTATATCGTCAAGGGTGAAAATTTTGTATTTACCCCTGAGAATCTACCTTCAGGCTGTGCGATTGTTACCCAAGAGGATGGCTCGCCTCAGCTGATAATTACGGATTCAGCGCTTTTTGCAAAACATTTTCGATGATAATAACATAGAAACTTTAAAGGGACTATATACCTGATACCACCCTGTATGTTGCTAATAGACGTTTTTTTAGGAAGGCAGGGGCTTCATGGCACGCAACTTTCATAATTATAATTCTTCAACTTTTCTCTTGATAGAAAAGTTGCCAAAAGATCAAGCCGACATGAATCCCACCCGCTCTGTCCGCCCTCTGACAGCGGCGGCAAACGTGAACAAAAATGCAGCATGTAGCAAACGGGAAAAGACACGGAAGGCATGCATTTTTGTAAACGCAAGCGCCTTTGCACGCCGCTGTTGGAGGCCGGCCATTCACACCGCGTCCGCACCGCATGTCGGCCCGCCCGCCCGCGTGCTCTATGGGCAGGTGCCTCGGTAAATCATATTGTTTTTTTTGACTTTGTAGTCATCTTTGATGTGCCATCAGGGATAAAACTCCCAACTTTAAAGTGCGGAGATCCGATTTCATAATTTAATAACTTCATAATTTAATAGTTTAATAAATCATTCGCCAACTCAACCTGGATGTTCTCAACTTGTGGTAGATTGTGTATCTTTGCCCGTTTTTTTACTGACGACTATGATCTTCTATTTTTCCGGTTGTGGTAACAGCCGTTTTATAGCTAAAAGTATCTCTAAAGCGTTGAATGAGCGCCTGCTTTTCATCCCAGAGGAAGAGCGTTCGGGAAAATTCGATTACGATCTGGTTGAAGGCGAATCGCTGGGTTTCGTCTTCCCGATTTACTCTTGGCAGACACCTCGTCTTGTGGTAGAGTTTGTGAAGAAATTACGCCTGGTAAAGAAGCCTACATATGTATGGATGGCGGTCACTTGTGGCGACAACGGAGGATATGCAGATCGCTTGTTCTCTCAGCAGTTGCAAGAATCGCTGGGCTTGATGTTGAATGCCAATTACTGTTTTGTGATGCCCAATACCTACGTCAATATGGCGGGTATGAGTGTTGACAAACCCGAGCTGGCACAAAAGAAAATTGAGGCGGCAAAAGCGCACTTGCCTGAGGTCATTCAAAATATTAAAGATTGCAAACAGGCAGCTGAGATGCGACGGGGCATCTTTCCTCGTTTCAAAACGAATGTCATCGGTAAGAACTT
Organism: Bacteroidales bacterium; assembly: GCA_024686335.1. Taxonomy (GTDB): domain Bacteria; phylum Bacteroidota; class Bacteroidia; order Bacteroidales; family WCHB1-69; genus F23-D06. The sequence goes on from JAILCI010000029.1 coordinate 23,327, forward strand.
CTACCGATGGGTGTCCGATGAGCCTTTTTTCAGCACTGACGACTGTATCTCTTGTGGTAAGTGTGTGGAGGTCTGCCCGTTCCACAATATCACGCTTGAAGATGGTCGTCCTAAGTGGCATGGTAAGTGTACGACTTGCAATGCTTGTTATCACTATTGTCCGAAACACGCCATTCAGTATGGTAAGGCTTCAAAAGGTAAAGGCCAGTACCATTTTCCCGAATAAAATCTTCTATTTTTTCACTTTTTAACACTTGATATGAGCGCACTTATCTTAGGCATATTCATACCGTTGCTGGGCACCATGTTAGGCTCGGCCTTTGTCTTTTTTATGAAAAAGGACATCCCGGACCGGCTACAGAAGACACTGTTGGGTTTTGCTTCTGGTGTGATGGTTGCGGCCAGTTTCTGGTCGTTGCTGATTCCCTCTATAGAGATGAGCGGGGATCGGATTCTGCCAGCCGCTGTAGGTTTCCTTTTGGGTATTGCTTTTCTGTTGCTGATCGACGAGATAACTCCTCACTTGCACCTGGGTGCTTCCAACTCCGAAGGTCCCCGCACGAAGCTGTCACGCACGGCGATGTTGGCTCTTGCCGTCACAATCCACAACTTGCCCGAGGGTATGGCTGTGGGTGTGGTTTTCGCCGGCTCCGACTATGGACTCACATTGTCGGCCGCTTTGGCTGTCTCCATCGGTATTGCCATCCAGAATATCCCGGAGGGTGCTATCATTTCAATGCCGCTTTTCGCTGCCGGAAATTCCCGTTGGCGTTCATTCTTAATAGGTTCTCTCAGTGGCGTTGTCGAGCCCATCGGCGCACTGCTCATCATCTTGATGGCCTCTGCGCTGGGTGTCGCTTTGCCTTACCTTTTGGCCTTCGCTGCCGGTGCCATGATGTACGTTGTCGTCGAGGAACTCATTCCCGAAACCGCCCAGGGCACCCATACCAACCTCTCCACCATCGGTTTCTCCATCGGCTTTGTGTTGATGATGGTCATGGACGTTGTGCTGAGCTAATTTTCGCCCATCGCGCAGATTTTTTAACGTAAAGAATAAGTCTCCCTAGCAAGGCGTGCTGGAGGCACGCTATTCTAGTAACCCCGCACGCAAGTGTGGGGTTGGTTGGTGCAGTGGGATGGCACCGGTGGTGTGCATGGCTCGGTAGTGTGCGGGTATGATACCCCCGATGTAATCGCGTGTTGAAAACACGCTACTAAAATGTGATGCATTGCGTCCCTCGTATCAACTAATTCCTTAATTTTGCAACCTCAAAAATTCTAACGAACAAATCACTTTCCCTATTATGAAAAAGATCCTCTCCATCTTCGTCATCCTAGCTCTCCTAATGAGCTGTAATAACAATCAAAAATCCACTGATAACCAGAATGTTGAATCAGATCAGACTGCTTCCGAACTCACTGCTCAGGAGACTGTGAAACAGATCTACGATGAGGTGTTCTCCCTATACAATCAGCATCCCTCAAGTGAGATCAATTATGATGAAGTCAATCGGAAATACATGTCGCAACACTATCTCAAGGTTGATTCCATAGTTGAAGTCATCGACAGCAAGCACCCTTACGAGGTGGGTTGTCTTGATTACGACCACTGGATTATGGCTCAAGACTGGGGAAATCTCTCCTATGCTGTCGAATCTGTTGAGGAAATCTCTGACACCGAGGCTCGCGTTTCCATCATCATCACTAACTTCAATGAGAAAACTCCGCTAACACTCCTGATGGTAAAAGAAGGAGATGAATGGAAAATTGAAGATTTCATTACCCATGACAACGTCTCGGAATTGGGCGTTATGGAGGAATACGCAGGAATAGAGGGTGTTGCCCCGTAGGGTCGATGCGTGCATCGACCAATCGTGCATCGACCAATCGTGCATCGACCATTTGCGCATCTACTATTGAGAACAGAATTGGTCCTTTTTATTCCTATTCTTTTTTCAATTATCCTATTCTCTTTTCATATCTACTTGTCTTTCTCTCTTCATTTTATTGATAAAAGATTTTTTTGCCAAAAATAATATATTTTCATCTAATTTATTTTTAGAAGGAATCTATCCGTATCCCGTTATATTAAAGGCCTTGGCGCCCTTTTGGTTGAAAGTATGCTTCCCTTGTTATTGCTTCTTTGTTAAAAAAATGTAAATTTTAAATATGTTCAAAAATCCACCCAATAGCCTAATATATAAATATTGTTTGTTAAGAAAAAAAAATGTACTTTTGCGGCCATAAAAAAAGTAGAGCTTTTTTTCTATTTTTTTGCAGGAGGGCGGGCACTTGCCACTGGATCAGTCGGTGAGCCGTAGTCCAAAAGTAATTCAATTGGATGTCCCTCCCGTTACCGTGCCTTTTTTATGGAAGGAGGAATGGGAGATTTGCCCTTTGCCAACTGGAAAATACTCGTGAAAGACTTGTATAACTTATTGCTAATCCGTTAATTGTTGCATTCTTTTGTCCTCTGATACCATTAAACACTGGTTTGCACTTAAGGTGTTTTTTAACAAGGTGGTCGAAATGTCCGCCGCGCTGAAGAAACTCTCCTTTGAATGTTACTACCCCGTAAAAGTCGAAGAGAAAAATGTCGGAGGCAGGATGCAACGCATTGAGAAACCAGCTGTCAACTCGCTCTTGTTTTTCCAGAGCTCTATCTCCGAGGCAGAAGAGGTGCAGCAGAAGTTCGACGGTAAGGTCATGCTCTACACCTACCGTCTGAGCCGCCAGCCGGCCGTCATCCCCGATCAGGAGATGAAGGTCTTCAAACTGGTCTCCAGCAGCGGCGAACAGAATCTGGAATACATGGACGCTGATGCCATCAACTTCAAAACAGGCCAGCATGTCCACGTTACCGGCGGACCCTTCCAAGGCGCCGAAGGCTATATCAAACGCATCCGCGGCAATAAGCGCCTCGTCGTTGCCATCGAAGGCATCGTCGCCGTCGTCACCACCTACATCCCATCGTGCTACCTCGAACCGATGGAATAGTTGACAGTTGAAAATTGAAAATTGAAAATTGAAAATTGAAAATTGAAAATTGAAATGCCTCATCTCATATCCTCTCCGATACATACACAATCCAACAACCTCATAATCTCATAATTTCATAACATCATAACCTCATAATTTCATAACTTAATAACTTAATAACTTCATATCTTCATAATCTCATAATTTCATAGCTTCATAATCTCATAGCTTCATAATTTCATAACTTAATAACTTCATAGTTTCATAGTTTCATAGTTTCATAACTTCATAGTTTAATAGTTTAATAGCTTAATAATTTTTATCCCCCATAAAATCATGATCAAACGCATTATCCCCTTCATCGCCATCCTTCTGCTGATGGCTTCTTGCGCTACGAACAAGCAGATTACCTATTTTCAGGACATTATGGTGAAGACTGATACCGTCGGCACCCAAAAACTGGAACCGGAGATAACCCTTCGCCCTGAGGACAAGATATCCATTATTGTGAATAGCAAGGATCCTGAACTGACAGCTCTTTTCAATTTGCCCTACACAACAAGAATATTAGGTCAAACCAATGAACAGTTGGGCGCTACCAATCAAGGTACTTCTGGGTATATTGTCAGGGGAGATGGCACTATTGATTTTCCAGTGCTAGGCAGTGTTAAAGTGGAGGGAATGACCCGTGATGAGGTCGCCGCATATATAAAACAGCAACTTATATCCCAGAACCTCGTCAATGACCCTGTGGTTTCGGTGGAGTATGTGAATCTCCAGTTCCACGTGATGGGAGAGGTTAAGACGCCAGGGACTTATAAGATAACTAGAGACCGTGTTACTTTACTTGATGCCATTTCCATGGCAGGCGATATGACCATATATGGGAAACGTGACAATGTATTAGTTCTCAGACCAGATACAGTTGGTCAACTCTATGCCTATCAGGTGGATATGCGCTCGTTTGAGAGTGTGGTGAATTCTCCTGTCTATTATATTCATCAAAATGACTATATCTACGTAGAACCTAATAAAAAGAGAGCTAACGAATCTACAGTGAATGGCAATACGATTCGATCAGGTTCTTTCTGGATCTCTATTGTCTCCTTGCTCTCTTCTCTAGCTACCACTATTACCGTAATTGTTCGTTAGCTTTCAAAATAATCGATAAACATTTTAATCATGCAAGAAAATATAAATAACAACGAGCAGAACGAAAATACTATTCAACTTAAAGGTCTTTTCTATCATTGTATTTCCAAGTGGTATTGGTTCGTTATCTCTGTAGCTGTTGTGCTCTTTGGCGCCGTGTTCTATCTGCTAAAGACAACACCAGTCTATACTCGCAACGCCAAGTTGCTCGTCAAGTCTGACACCAAGGGAAGTTCTTCGTCCGACATGGGCGACTTCTCCGACTTGGGTCTGTTCCGTTCAGGTGTAAACATAAACAATGAGCTGAAGACCATGCAGTCTATTGACATCATGACGGATGTGGTTCGTCGCCTCCACTTGGACATGAACTATAAACAGGACGGGCTTTTCCATTCAGTTGTATTGTATGACAAAACTTTGCCTGTGACCGCTACATTGGTAGATGTTCCCGACAATATGACCGCGGCATTTGATATCAAAATCAATAAGGGCAAGGTTGCTTTATCTGATTTTGTGAAAGATGGTGAAGAGGTAAAGGGCAAGTTGGAGGTGCGAATTGGAGATACAGTGAACACTCCAATAGGACCGCTTTGTATTAATAAGACCGAATATTTGAAAAACAAGAAATATGACGTTATTCATGTCACTCGTTCCTCGATTAACGGTACGGCCCGTCAATATGCTTCTAAAGTGACCATTTCACTAGCCGATAAAAACACTGATGTGCTTGCTCTTTCTGTGGAAGATATCAATGTGAAACGTGGTGATGATATTCTCAATATGCTTATTGCCGTTTATAATGGCAACTGGCTTAAAGATAAGAACCAAATTACGGTTAGCACATCTCAGTTCATCAGTGAGCGTCTTCAAGTCATTGAGCAGGAGTTGGGAAATGTGGATAGCGATATCTCATCATTTAAGAGCGAGAACCTTTTGCCGGATGTTCAGGCCGTTTCCAACATGTACCTTAACCAAAATAGCGAGGCATCAGCTCGTATCACCGAACTCAATAACCAGATATCAATAACCAGATATATCAGAAACTATCTAACAAACGAATCAGGGAAAAATCAACTGTTGCCAGTCAATTCTGGAATTAATAACACCCATATTGAAAGTCAAATTGCTAATTATAATACGATGATGTTGCGCCGTAACAGCCTCGTAGCCAACAGTAGTGAGCAGAATCCACTCGTGCTCGATCTGGATGAGAAGTTGGAATCCCTGCGCCGCGCCATTATCACCTCAATTGACAATCAGCTTAGTACCTTGAACACCCAATTGTCAAACTATCAGCTGACCGAGCGTACGATTAACGCTCGCTTGGCCGCCAATCCTACCCAAGCTAAGTATCTGCTTTCTGTCGAGCGCCAGCAGAAGGTGAAGGAGGCTCTGTATCTCTTCTTGCTCCAAAAACGTGAGGAAAACGAACTTTCACAAGCCTTCACAGCATATAATACACGTATTATTGAGCATCCTAATGGGGGATCCTTACCCACTAAGCCACGCAAGTCCCTCATTCTTTTAGCTGCACTTATTGCAGGTCTGGCGATTCCGATAGCTATTGTTGTTTTGCAGGAGTATCTTGATACCACCGTTCGCGGTCGCAAGGATCTTGAAAAACTAACCATGCCTTTCATTGGAGAAATTCCTATGGCTTACAGCGTCAAGGAGGAGAAAAAGAAACTTAAAGAGATGAGAGATAGGATTAAACATCACGGAAAACATGGGACCGCAGGTGATTCTCCGACTGGTTTTGGTGATGTTGTCGTCGTCAAGCAGGGAAGTCGAGATGTCGTTAATGAGGCTTTCCGAGTATTGCGTACTAATCTTGAGTTCATGTCGAAAGGTAAGGACTCTAATGTGATTATGCTTACATCCTTTAATCCTGCCTCTGGAAAGTCATTCATTACGATGAATACGGCCATCGCTTTGGCTATTAAGAATAAAAAGGTTCTTGTGATTGATGGCGACCTTCGTCACGCCTCTCTCTCTGCTTATATATTCTCTCCAAAGAGGGGCTTGGCCAATGTTCTTGGAGGTCAGGAAAAAGATGTGCATAATGTTATTGTCAAGAGTGATGAGTACACAACACTTAATTATTTGCCAGTGGGAACTATCCCGCCGAATCCGACAGAACTTCTTGAAACTGAACTCTTTGCCAATGTTATTGCACAGTTGCGTGGAGAGTATGACTATGTTCTCATAGACTGTCCACCTATCGACATTGTCGCCGATCCGCAGATTATTAATAAGTATGTGGATCGTACTATCTTTGTTGTCCGTGCTGGTCTTCTCGAGCGCAGCATGCTATCAGAACTTGAAGATCTTCATACTAGTCACAAGTTCAATAATATGTCTGTCATTCTGAATGCCACCACCGGTTCTGATGGCCGTTATGGCTACGGTCATTACGGTTACAAGTATGGTTACAAGTACGGTTACAGCCACTACGGGTACTACCATAAGGAGGAATAACCCAGTAGGGTCGATGCGTGCATCGACCATCAGTTAAAAGTTGACAGTTGACAGTTGATAGTTGAATTGCGGGGTCACTTTGTAGAGACGCGCTATTAGCACGTCTCCAATCGAAGATAATAGTTTAGAGATAATAGATAATAGTGAATAGGGGATAGGGTATAGTAGATGGTGCGGAGTCACTTTGTAGAGACGCGCTATTAGCACGTCTCCAATCGAAGATAATAGTTTAGAGATAATAGATAATAGTGAATAGGGGATAGGGTATAGGGTATAGTAGATGGTGCGGGCGCACTTTGTAGAGACCCGCTATTAGCACGTCTCCAATCGAAGATAATAGTTTAGAGATTATAGATAATAGTGAATAGGGGATAGGGTATAGTAGATGGTACGGAGTCACTTTGTAGAGACGCGCTATAGCACGTCTCCAATCGAAGATAATAGTTTAGAGATAATAGATGATAGTGAATAGGGGATAGGGTATAGTAGATGGTGCGGGGTCGCTTTGTAGAGACGCGCTATAGCACGTCTCCAATCGAAGATAATAGTTTGGAGATAATAGATAATAGTGAATAGGGGATAGGGTATAGGGTATAGTAGATGGTGCGGGCGCACTTTGTAGAGACGCGTTATAGCACGTCTCCAACGTTGATAAAGGATGTGTTTCCCGCTGATCTCGATGTTATATTTTCCCCGCAGATTGCGCAGATGAACGCAGATTAGAATTGAAAATTGAAAATTGAAAATGAAGTGCGGGGTCATTGGCCAACAGCCAATTTCATAGTTTAATAATTTCATAACTTCATAACTTAATAATAACCAACGGCCACCGTAAAGCAAAAGATGGGTTTATTCTCAAAATCCTCCATAAAATCCCAACTCTCCGGTTTCACCGACTATCACTCCCATATTCTTTTTGGTGTGGATGACGGGGTGAAGACCCAGGAGATGTCGCTGCAGGTGCTGAAGCGCTATGAGGAAATTGGCATTTCGGAAGTCTGGTGTACACCGCACATAATGGAGGACATCCCTAATACGACGGAAGGACTGAAGTCTCGCTTTGAAGAATTGAAGGCAGCATACACAGGACCCATTAAACTGCACCTTGCTGCTGAATATATGATGGATCAGCTCTTTGAGGAGCGATTGCACAACAATGACCTGCTTCCATTGGGTGAGGATGGAAATCGTCTTTTGGTTGAGACATCCTATTTCAATCCGCCTATGGATATGCTTGATATACTGCAACAAATAAAGTCGCATGGCTATTTCCCAGTACTGGCACATCCCGAGAGGTACGTCTACATGAATAAAAGCGATTACCGAACCCTTAAAGAGAAAGAGATTCTCTTTCAACTAAATCTTTCATCGTTGGCTGGAGGTTATGGTCCCGAGGCGCAGAAGAAAGCCAAATGGCTTCTAAAGAAAGGCTTCTACAACCTTGCTGGTTCGGACCTTCACTCCTTACGCAATATACACTTTTGGGAAGCTAAGGTGAGGCATGCGGAGATGATAAGAGAATTAAAAATTAAAAATTGAAAATTGAAAATGAGATATGCGGTCACTTAGTGATTCTATTCGATAATAACATAAACAATTCAAATTAATTACAAACAATTCAAAATTAAAATTCAAAAAAATGAAAAAAACAATTATTCTTGCCGTCTGTTTCTTGATGACGGCATCCTTTGCTTCAGCGCAAGCAATTTCTTCAAGTGGTAATCCTACGAATAACAAACATCCTAAATTCCACGGTACTGTGATGAGCAAGCCCAACAAGGTGGACTATGGTTTCTACTATGGTTATGGCAACGCTGCTGTGGCTAACACTGCTGGTTTGGTGCTCGACATCAACTGCGCAAATAACAACTATCGTACCCGTCTTTCCTTGGATGGACTGGAGAGATGGTATTGGGTTGGTGCATCTGTACAAGCTCAGTATTTGATCCCTATCGTAGGTGGTCTCTATCTCTATCCTTCTGTCGGTATCCGTGGTGAAATCCACAATACAGAACGTTGGCGCAAGGCCTATTGCGAAAAACATGACCTGGTCTTCGATCCCGAGGATAATTGGGGTAAAGGTAGCTGGGGCGTCGGCGGCGAAGTAGGTGGCGGTCTTGAGTACCAGTTCTGTCCTTACGTTGCTCTCTTTGCAGAAGGCAAGTATTATATGTTCTACAACACCAATTTCCGTTGGCAGGCTAATGTCGGTCTCACTTTCCACTTTGGTAAAGGTCACCGCGACTAAATCAACAAATAGTTGATTGCTAATCAATAAGATTTGTGTAAATACGTGTGATACGTCGGGCATCAACTCCGCGTATCACTCGTATTTCACTTATCATTTTTCCAAGTTTTATACTAGGTCTAAAAAAGAAACAACTCCACGAAGATCCTTGGTTTGTGGAGACAATTGTTAATTAGAATGCATTACACTGAATTATCTTTTCCATCCAACACCCTTTTTCTCATCACCGGTGGCGCCGGTTTTGTCGGTTCTAATCTCTGTGAAGCTGTATTAAAGATGGGCCACAAAGTCCGCTGTGTGGACGACTTGAGTACAGGTAAGCAGGAGAATATAGCCTCCTTTTTGAATCATCCCAACTTCAAATTCATCAAAGGCGATATTAAAGATTTGGATACCTGTATGAAGGCTTGTGAGGGTGTCGACTATGTGATGCATGAGGCGGCATGGGGGAGTGTTCCGAGAAGTATTGAAATGCCTTTGTTTTACTCGTTAAACAATATCCAAGGTACGCTCAATATGTTGGAGGCTGCCCGTCAGAATAAAGTCAAGACCTTTGTTTATGCCTCCAGCTCTTCTGTTTATGGCGATGAGGAACATCTGCCCAAAGAAGAGGGCGTGGAGGGCAATCTGCTCAGTCCTTACGCCGTAACCAAACGTTGCGATGAGGAGTGGGCCAAACAATATTCCAAACATTATGGTCTCAAGACCATAGGCCTACGCTATTTTAATGTCTTTGGCCGTCGCCAAGACCCCAATGGCGCATACGCCGCTGTCATCCCTAAGTTCATTAAATTGCTGCTGAATGACGAGCGGCCCACAATTAATGGCGATGGCAAGCAGAGCCGTGACTTTACATACATTGAAAACGTCATCGAGGCAAACTTGAAAGCATGTCTTGCACCCGATGAGGCCAGTGGCGAGGCTTTTAATATCGCCTATGGAGGTAGAGAATACCTCATTGACATATACTATGACCTTACCAAAGCATTGGGTAAGGATATAGAACCCATTTTCGGGCCCAACCGCCCCGGAGACATTAGACACAGCAATGCTGACATTTCAAAAGCCAAACAACTCCTCGGTTACGATCCGCAATATGATTTTGCCCGCGGATTGAATGAAGCGATTGCGTGGTACCGGGAGAATTTATAGGTTAGCGGTTATAGGTTAGCGGTTAATGGTTAATGGTTAATGGTTAATGGTTAATGGTTAGCGTAACACACAACAAAATAAATAGACCATGAATACATTTTCATTTTTTGATCTACGTGTATATAAAGAGTCAAAACTTCTTATAGCAGAAATATATCACCTCCTATCAAAATTTCCTAAATACGAATTTTATGCTTTAGGTGATCAATTGAGGAGATCTGTTGTTTCTGTAACATCAAATATAGCAGAAGGATCAGGGCGATTTTCCGTTAAGGAGAAAATACATTTTATTGAGATTGCGTATGGATCTTTGACTGAAACATTATGTCAGCTTGACATAGCTCATGATCTGAAATACATCACTGACGATGAATTTAATAACGAAAAAGAAAGAATAACCACAATAGGTAAGCAGCTCTCGGGTTTGCGTAATTCATTTATGAAAAAACTTTAACTCACGAATTCCCCAATCGCTAACCCATAACCGCTAACCGCTAAACAATCAATACAATGAAAGAAACTAAAATTTGTGTAATCGGCCTTGGCTACGTTGGTCTTCCTTTGGCCCGTCTTTTCTCAACTAAATACCCGACCGTCGGTTTCGACATGAATCAAACGCGTTGCGATGCCTTGATGGCTGGTCATGATGCCACCCTTGAGGTCAGTGATGAACTCTTGCAAGATGCCATCAAGAATCATGGATTCGTCTGCACGAGCGACATAGAGCAGATTCGCGATTGCAATTTTTATGTTGTTGCGGTGCCGACACCTGTGGACAGTGACAACAATCCCGACTTGACTCCGCTCGTCGGGGCCTCCACTACTGTAGGCAAGGTTATCAGTAAAGGTGATGTGGTTGTCTATGAGTCTACCGTCTATCCTGGTGTGACTGAGGACGACTGTATCCCTGTGGTGGAGAAAGTTTCTGGTTTGAAAATGAATGTGGATTTCTATGGCGGATACAGTCCTGAGCGTATCAACCCGGGCGACAAGCAGCATACGGTAGAGCACATCAAGAAGGTGACCTCGGGCAGTACGCCTGAGATTGGGGAGTACATTAATGAGGTCTATAGCAGTGTCATCACTGCCGGTACGCATCTTGCCCCCAGCATTAAGGTGGCGGAGGCAGCCAAAGTCATTGAGAATAGCCAGAGGGACATCAACATTGCCTTTGTCAACGAGTTGAGCAAGATTTTCCACAAGATGGGCATCGATACGCTTGATGTGTTGGAGGCTGCGGGCACCAAGTGGAATTTTCTGCCTTTCCGTCCGGGATTGGTGGGTGGTCACTGCATTGGTGTGGATCCCTATTATCTGGCACAGTGTGCAAAGCGTTATGGCTACAATCCGGAGATCATCTTGGCAGGCCGTAGGATGAATGATGGCATGGGCGAGTATGTGGCCATGGAGACCACCAAGTTGATGTTGAAGAAGGGCATCCAGGTCTTGAACAGCCAGATTCTCATTCTTGGCTTCACCTTTAAAGAGAACTGCCCCGACGTGCGCAACACCAAGGTTATCGACATCTACAATGCCCTCAAGGAATACAACCTTAACATCACTATCTATGACCCCTGGGCCAACCCGGAAATAGTAGAAAAAGAATATGGCATTAAAACCATCTCTAACCTCTCTACGCTAACCGCTAACCATTACGACGCCTGCATTGCCGCCGTGGCTCATAAGAAATTCGAAGGTTTGGATCTCCTCAGTTTGCTGAAGGAGAAACATGTGATCTTTGATGTGAAGTGCACGCTGGATAGGAAGTTGGTGGATGGGAGATTGTAGTAAGCCTCTTAAATGCCTTTTAACTCATTAAACTTCTGGTTTGTCTTCCCACTTGTTTTTGCCCTATACTGGGTTATTCCAGTCAGGTATAATCAGTGGAGAAAGGTATTCCTTATTCTGGCTAGCTACTTGCTATACATGAACTGGAAACCAGCGTTTGCCATCGTGTTGATGGGTGTTACGCTGATAACCTTTTTTGGAAGTTTATTAATTGAAGGCAAACAACCTCATAAAAAGAAAAGGCTTGCCTGGCTATTTGCTTTTTTAGCATTATTGCCTTTGCTGGTTTTTAAATATTATAACTTTCTCAATGATTCTGTCTCTCATGGGCTTGCAGCGATCGGGTTGAAGTTCTCTATGCCAGGACTCAATTGGGCTATTCCTGTTGGTATTAGCTTCTTCACCTTTCAAGCTGTAGGTTATATGTTGGATGTTTATCATGGAAAGGTAAACGCTGAAAGGGACATTCTTGATTATGTCTTATTTGTCTCCTTTTTTCCGCAAGTTGCTTCTGGTCCCATTAGTGCTGCAAATGAGTTGTTACCTCAAATTAAAGAGGTACACCATTTTGATTACGACCAAGGTAGACAAGGCCTGAAATTTTTACTGTGGGGTATGTTCATCAAATTGGTGATTGCAGACCGATTAGGACTGTTTGTGGATACTGTATATGCAAATTATATTCATTATAATGGAACGACTTGTTTTGTTGCAAGTGTTTTTTACTCTATACAGATCTATTGTGATTTTGCAGGCTATTCTTTGATGGCGATTGGTATCGCGAGGACACTTGGTTTTAATTTGCCAGACAACTTCAGGCGGCCCTATTTTGCGATAAGTATTACTGACTTTTGGCGCAGGTGGCATATTACGCTTACGAGATGGTTGACACAACATATCTATATCCCGATGGGAGGTAATAGATGTGGCAAAATCAAAAATTATTGGAATATTTTTGTCACTTTCTTGGTCAGCGGCATTTGGCACGGAGCAAACTGGACTTTTGTGATATGGGGATGTATGCATGGCTTTTTTCAAATAATCGAAAAAGCAGTAGGCTTGCAGAAGTATGAAGGAAAAAGTAAGACAATACGAACGCTGCGAATATTTGTAACATTCTTGTTGGTAAACTTTGCATGGATATTCTTTCGGATGCCAGATATCTCAAGTGCTGGCATTGTCGTAGGCAAAATTTTTAGTGATTTTGGTGTGCCAGAGCTGTCAGGTTTAGATGTGTTCAGCCAGATAATTCTATTTTTAGGGATTGCCATTCTTATAGTTAAAGATTTTAGGGTCGAGTTCCTGCCTGACAGATTTGCCTTTCTGCAAAAGAGTTTTTTCCGTTGGAGCGTCTATGTCGTATTGTTTGTTATGATCCTTACCTTGGGGGTTCTTGATAGCGGACAGTTTATATATGTGAATTTTTAACGATGCCTCTTATGGGAAAATACCTGCGAAAAATATTGTTGTTTTTTCTTTTGGTCGTCGTTATAGACTGTTTGTTCGGTTTGGCGTTCCAATATATGAATGATCATTCTAAAGGTGGGGGAGTTAGGAGCCGACATTATGTTTGTAAAGAGTCTAAAGAAGATGTTCTGATATTCGGTTCTTCTAGAGCAAAGCACCATTATGTTCCAGACCTCATTGAAGATTCTTTGCAGATGACCTGTTACAATACAGGAGAGGACGGAAATGGTATCCTACTTTGCTATGGCTTCATGAAAATGATAACAGACCGTCATACTCCTAAACTTGTCATTTACGATGTTACCGGATTTGACATGTATGAGGATGATAATATGAAATATTTGGATTTAATGAAGCCTTATTATTATGAAAAAGGAATAGATTCAATTTTTTGGTCTGTAGAACCTAAAACTCGAGTGATGATGTTGTCTAACTTATATCGTTACAACACTACTTGCTTGCGTGTATTTGGGAACTATCTTCATCCGATGACCAATTATCCTAAAGGATATCTGGCTTTAAATGGAATTATGGATCAAGAACCGATAATTTATAATGAAGAGCCTGGGAATGTTGATACTCTAAAGATACGTTATTTTGAACGTCTTATTTCCCTGGCAAAAAGCAAGGGCATTAATCTGGTCTGTTGCTGTTCCCCTTCGTACAAAGCATCTATTAATCAAGATTACTGTCAACCCATAAGACAATTGTGCTTACAATATAATGTACCCTTTCTTTATTATGGCGACGATTCTGATATATCTTTGGAAAAGTCCTTTTTCCAAGACAGAACCCACCTGAATGATAAAGGAGCAAGGTTATTTACTAACAAATTAATTTCTTGGATAAAAAGTAACAAATCAATCATTTAATAAAAGAGATGGGCATAAAATCTTTTGTCAAGCGAATTCTCTCCAAGCGTAAAATCCGTACTTTAAAAAAAATGGTTACGCTTAAAGGTAGCCACTATGATGATTTCCTTTTCTTGTGGAATTCGTCTGTTTATTTAGCGGATGGTTCAACAAAAAAGGATATATCTTTTGGTGATAGGGTATGGATGTGGGGACACCTGAACTCCCAAAGTGGTGGAAAAATCCAACTGGGCAATTATACCAAAGTGGGCACCCAGACTAATATATATTCAGTTGATCAAGTAGTAGTCGGAGACTATACAGCTATTGCGGAAAATGTTCATATTACGGACAATAATAATCATCCTGTTAATCCGGAGTATCGGAAGTTTATGAGAATTAAAGGTGACGACGAGTCTCGATTGTGGAAGCATTCGGATCATAAACCTGTTATTATTGGTGAGAATTGTTGGATAGGTCGGGATGTCAGTATCCTGAAAGGAGTAACTATCGGAAACAATAGCGTGATAGCATCTAATTCGGTTGTCACTAAAAGCATTCCTGAGAACTGTATTGCCGCAGGTAATCCAGCCAAAGTGGTGAAAACCGATATAGAGAATATAATGCCGCCTACCACTTGTGAGGCATTCAATCTGTATCTTCAAAACAAGAACAAGGAGTAGTCTGTAGCAATGGTCAAACGAAGTAACTCTTTTGCGATTTATACAGCATCTGGTAGGATTATGGCCATGCTGTGTAACTTCATCGTGCCGTTGTTTTTGACCAGGTACCTCTCTCAAGGGGATTACGGATTATATTCCCAGTTTCTAATGGTTTTAACTTTTACAGGGAGTATCTTTTCTTTTGGTCTGCAATCCAATTTGTATTATTTTTATCCCGGAGCATCGCAAAAGGAACAAAAATCATTAATCGGGAATACTTTTGTCGTGCTAATATTAGCGGCAATCCTTGCATTTGCATTTATTGAGATACCCATAACATCTCAATTGTTTCTGAAAGACGATGGCTTGACTGATTTCAAGCATATTATAGCAATCACTATATTACTGTTTATTCCGTCATATCTTCTATTCCCACTTTTTGTAATCAAAGGGGATAAAATCTCCTCCGTTTTCTTCCCATCAATTGAGATTGTTATAAAAGTGCTCTTCGTCGTGATTGCCACGTTGGTCTTTCATGATCTGAAATATATCTTCTATTCCCTTCTGGTATTTCAGTTTTTGGTCTTTGCTTATACCTTTTGTTATTCTTATTTTTCAAAAAACAGAGTACAAGGAAAGTGGTTCGACTTTGGTTTGTTAATAGATCAGGTGAAATATGCTGTGCCGTTTGGATTGGCCATCGTGTTGGCTACAATTTCCAAGCAACTAGATAAAATATTATGTATATCATATATTTCCCCAGAAGAGTATGCTGTCTATAGCTTGGCCTTTTATGGAATTCCAGGCGTGAATCAGGTGTATGATTCTGTTGCAGAGGTCAATCTCCTGAATATGTCTGAAGCATATAAAGGTGGAGATAAAGAAGGAACGCTTTCGTTGTATAAGAGTTTTTGTACCAAACTCCTCTCTTTTTCGGTTCCCATAATAGCTGTTGTCTTTTTATTTGCACCAGAGATTTTTGATCTCTTGTTCCCTGAGAAATATATGGATGCGGTTCCCTTTTTCAGAATTTATATCTTCTCTTTTCTTTTTGGAGCGTTGGGTGCTGGAACCGTTTTGAGAGCAACAGGCAAAACCAAGTATTCTTTGAGAGCCTATCTGTTAAGTATGATCGTCTACCTGCCTTGCGCCTATTTTAGTATTAAGCATTATGGAATATGGGGCGCTATCACAACGGCGATGATAGGAATGATTCTACCTAAATTATTCCAAATTTTCTTTGAGAGAAAGATGTTGGAAGTCTCCATAAAACAATATATGCCTTGGAAGGATTTTTCCATCATATTTCTCATATCCATATTGAGTCTGTTACCTTTGGTCGTTCTTCATACGGTATTTCACCTGAATATTTGGATGGTCGTAGTCCTTAGCGTTTTGTACATTTTGACTGTCTATTATTTTGAAATCAGAAAGTCTTTGTTTATAGTAGAACGGTCTACTTTGATAAATCTCTACGAGAAATATGTCAAAAAGAGATAGAATTATTTATTTGTAATACAGTATTGATGTTATGGAGGTGATTTTTAATAGAAAAACTCTACAATTAGCAATATTTGATGTTCTGGCTTTGTCGGTGGTATATTTTCTGCCGGCGCTTGCCCATTTGACAGCTATCCCTCTTAGGGTTATAGAACCATTTAGAATAGTGATTCTGCTTAGTGCGATAACCCTTGGTAGTAAGCGGAATGCATATGCTTTGGCATTGACAATGCCGCTGTTTTCTTTTATTATAACTGGACATCCCGTCATGGCAAAGATGTTCCTTATTTCGCTAGAACTGCTACTCAATGTTTTTGTCCTGGATCTTCTCTCCAGAAGATTCTCTATCAATCCATTGCTGGCGATTACCAGTTCTATCGTATTCAGCAAGATAGCTTATTATCTGTTGAAATATTTGTTCATCTCTCAAGGCATTATGTCAATGTCTCTGTTTTCAATGCCGATTTTGCAACAGGTGGTAGTGGCGTTGGCAACAGCTTTAATATTTGCCTATTTTCTCTCTCCAAAGAAGAGTGTCGATGGATCAGTATGTTGAGTTAAAGACTTTGTATCCTTCTGATGAAGAGCGGACCATTGACTCATTGGCCAAGTTATACGCCGATAAGTCGGAGTTGCGCTCGATAGTTCACGGGTTAATGTCAACTCATGTTTCAGATGTTGACATAACTCATAAAAGTGTTCTGCTGAAGCCTAATTGGGTGAGAGAGGAACTAGTGGAGAGCGACTATATCTGTCTGCGTACGAATGATAATTTGTTATTGTCCATATTGGAAGAGATCCTTGGCTTTTCACCTTCCAAAGTCCTTATCGCGGATGCTCCTATTCAAGGCTGTGTATGGGATAAGATGATCACCAAAGAGTTTAAAAGTAAAGTCAATGACCTCTCAAAAAAATATGGTGTGCCAATAGTAATAAAAGACTTTCGGCGTACGATCTCTGATGATTCGAAAAACACCGTCTCTAGCGATTTGCATCCTCTATCCGATTATGTGATTTTTGATTTGGGACAGAAATCCTATCTTGAACCTGTTTCGACAGAAGAGAACAAATTCAGAGTTACTTGTTATGATCCGGACCGGATGGCGGAGGTGCATCACAAAGGTATGCATAAGTATTGCATTGCCAAAGATGTGTTCGATTATGATGTGATAATCACAATCCCCAAACTCAAAACGCACCGTATGGCCGGAATGACCAATGCGTTGAAACTGCTTGTCGGTATCAATGGCGATAAAGATTTTCTGCCGCATCATCGGGTAGGATCTCTTCAAGAGGGTGGGGACAATTATAAGGAGAAAAGTTGGTTGCGGTCGCTGTCGAATAGATTTTTAGATGCTGGCAACCGTCGTAGGGGATCCTTTTGGGGTCGATTGTTTAGCATCGCCGGATCTGAGTTGTGGAAACTGTCAAAACCCGATAAGGCTACCATGGCAAATGCAGGTTGGTATGGCAATGACACCATATGGCGAACCGTAATGGATATCAATACGATTGCTTTATATGGGGATGCTGAAGGCCGCGTACGTGACACGCAGCAGCGTCAGTTGATCATTATCATGGATGGGATTATAGGAGGTCAAGGTGATGGCCCTCTTCATCCCGATCCTTCGCCACTAGGTGCCGTGGCTATATCCAACAACCCCTATTTGATGGATGTAGTTGCCGGAGAACTTTATCATCTCAACCCGGCTAGAATTCCCTTATTAAATGCCGCCCGGAACCATATCCAAAACCTCAAATATGCTATAAAGGTGGATTCCAAGGAGATTGATTTGGATGAAGTGAAGAATTATGGTATCGATATTAGGATGTCACCAGGTTGGATGGATTATAATAATTAAGAATGACAGCGCGATGAAAATAGCAATATATCAGCACGGTGGTTTTAGCGATAGATGGGTGACTTATTGTAAGGAACATCATCACGAATACAAACTTGTCAACGTATACGATTCAGATATCATTGAACAAGTTAAGGGATGTGATGCATTTATGTGGCATCATACTCATGCCGATTACCGAGATGTGCTTTTTGCCAAGCAGCTGATCTA
Source organism: Bacteroidales bacterium (assembly GCA_024686335.1). Lineage (GTDB taxonomy): Bacteria > Bacteroidota > Bacteroidia > Bacteroidales > WCHB1-69 > F23-D06. The sequence goes on from JAILCI010000029.1 coordinate 41,676, forward strand.
CTCGTTAGAGACTGCTGGCATTAAATGTTTCCCAGATTATCGTACCACTTGGCATTTTGACGATAAGGTGGGCCAAAAATATTTGTTGGAAGCTGTAGGAGCCCCATTGGTGCCATCATACGTCTTTTATACCAAAGAGGAGGCTGAGAATTGGATTTCAAATACCACCTTTCCGAAGGTCTTTAAATTGAGGGGTGGGGCAGGCGCTGCTAATGTCATGCTGGCTCGTACCGGGAATGAGGCAAGAAGATTGGTGAATAAAGCGTTTGGAAAAGGCTTTCCTCAGTTTGACAGAAAGGGTTATCTGAAAGAACGTTATCGTAAATGGCGTAACGGGCAGGACTCCTTTGTCGGCGTATTGAAAGGTTTCGCCCGATTGTTTATTCCAACTACATTTGCCAAAATGCATCCTCGGGAAAAAGGCTATGCCTATTTTCAAGATTTTATACCCAACAACAGGTATGATATCCGAGTTTGTGTGGTCGGAAAGCGTGCGTTCGCTCTGAAAAGAATGACGAGAAAAGATGATTTTAGAGCATCCGGTAGTGGCGAGATTTTTTATGACAAGTCGCAAATAGATGAAAGATGTATCAAAATCGCTTTTGAGGTGAATGAAAAACTTGGTGCGCAGAGTGTCGCATTCGATTTTGTTTTTGACAGTGGCGATAATCCTTTGATTGTTGAGATCAGTTATGGCTATTCTGTTAGCGCATACGATAATTGTGAAGGGTACTGGACCGAAGATCTTCAATGGCACGAAGGCTCTCACTTTGACTTCTGCGGCTGGATGGTGGAAAATCTCATTAAACAGTAGAGTTGGTTATTTTAGGTAGGCGTTTATGTCCAAACAGTACACAACCATACAGAACATTCAGTACTTTTTTGCGTGTCTCTTCTTTGCTTCATTGAACTTTGAAGTGTTCTCACCTTTTGTAGAGCATTTCAGTGTGGCAAAGATGGCCGCATTCTTGTACCTGGGGGTGTCCATATTTACGCCGAAATCTCTTTTTTGGGTGCGTGATCTGAAGACGCCGCTTATCTCGGTATGGAGCATGTTTTTCCTGATGGTGCTGTCTAGCATCATCCATGTGCAAAATCAGAGAACTGTTTTTGACACGACATTGTTCCTGAACTTAATCATGTTTTGGCTTTTGCTAAACCATCAGCGACGTGATGAAAGAGTCTTCAATGAAGGTCTACTCTGGTTTTCAGTTTCTTCATTTGTAGTTGGTGTGTTCTTTTTTATGGGTGTTGGAGTGTCGATTAGTGAAGATATGCGTGTCGTCGTTTTCGGGGAAAACGCCAATGGCTTAGGCATCAAGATGGGTGTTGGTACACTATTTCTGATGAACTATTGTTTAAATCATTCCAAAGAAACCCGGATTTATCGTCCCTGGTTGTTGTTGATGGCTATCCCAATGGTCTCTTTGCTGCTGGCGACCGCTTCTCGTGTCTCTATTTTGATATTGGGTGTAGGTCTGGTGCTCTTTGTTATTCTAAGGTCCACTAAACGTAAAGGGCTGAAACCAGTGTGGCTCATTCTCGGAATCTTTGTTCTCTATTTCGGTTATCATATAGTGTTGAAACAGGAGGTTCTGATGATGAGAATGGAACTTACCCTTGAGGAGGGAAGCACCTCAGGACGTGACTATATTTGGGCAAAATATTTAGATTTGATAGAGCAGCATCCAGTTTTGGGCGTTGGTTTCAGTGGGGCCGACAGTTATGCCTTAAGCACCTTTGGCGGAGCTCTTAATCCCCATAATGTCTTTATTGAGGTTGCTCTATATTCCGGTTTATTAGGATTGGTTTTTTTCCTTGTTTTTGTCTATTGTATATATCACGATGCTTGGCAATTTCATAAAAAGGAAAATAATTTGGGGCCTCTTGTGACAAGTATGGCTGCGGCTGGCATGCTCTTGACTGGGCAAGCATTGAACGTGAAATTGTTTTGGGTATTAGCGGCATACGCAATTTCATACCGCCTACTACCTCATTGTAAAACAAATCATCAGGCAGAATAAGAAATGAAACGTATTCTCTGTTTGATAGAAAACCTCGGTTCTGGCGGCGCTGAACGGCAATTGACATGCCTTGCTGTCTTGCTTAAGCAGAAAGGCTATGAGGTGGAGGTGTGTTATTACATCAAGAAGGAGTTCTATTTGCCCTATTTGCAGGAAAATAGAGTCGATAGTTGCTTTTTGCCAGAAGCCTCAAGCCCGCAAAGTCGTTTTTTTGCACTGCGAAAGCACATTAAATCATATAAACCGGATGTCGTCTTATCTTATTCGGTTTCAACTAGTTTAATAGCATGCTTGTTAAAAGCATGTGGCGCGAAGTTCCATTTGATAGTCTCTGAACGAAGTACCACACAATGTTTGGATAAAAGAGAAAAATTGAAGTTCTTTTTTTATCGTTGGGCAAATTTCATAGTTTCAAATTCTCATTTCCAAGGTCAGTTTATCATTCGCAATTGTCCTGGATTGTCAGCTAAGGTTAAAGTTATAACGAATTTTGTGGATACGGATAAGTTTAAACCAAATCATGAAATGATCTCCAGGCATTCTGATGTTCGGATGATATGTGTAGGATCGTTGATGCGTCCCAAAAATGTTCCCAGTTTTGTTGAAGCTGTCAATAAGGTGATTAGAGATGGTTATAGACTTTATGTAGATTGGTATGGTAAAGATTTAGGTGATGATTATTCAAAGGAGGTCCACGATAAACTGAAAATGTTGCCATCTGAAGAGTATTTTGTCTTACACACCCCATCCGACAGCATCCACAATGAATATTGTAATGCTGATGTTTTTTGTCTACCGTCAATATATGAAGGTTTCCCGAACGTGCTGTGTGAAGCTATGAGTTGTGGCTTGCCAGTGCTGTGCAGTAGCGTGAGCGATGTGCCTCGGATAATGGAAGATGGCGTGAATGGCTTCCTCTTTAATCCTCTCAGTGTTGATGATATGGCTTCTGCCATTGAACGTTTCCTGGATTTACCTCTCGAAAAGCGAATGGAAATGGGGGTGAGAAGTAGGGAGATAGTTCTTGCGTCATTCTCTGCAGAGGATTTTATAAATAGTTATTGTGAGTTATTATAGAACAGATACGGAATGAAAAGAATTATTTGTCTTATCATATATAAATGCTTCTTATCTTGGCTTCCGGCGACAGATAATTCGTTGACAATAAGTAGATTTATACGTTTTTTGAGAAGTAAAGTGGCTGGAGGATGCTTTGATTACTGTGGTAAAAATGTCAATGTAGAGAGAGGCGCAGATTTTGGTCGAGGTGTAGGCATACGCATTGGAGATAATTCGGGTCTAGGCATCAATTGTGTGGTTAGAGGTCCTCTTGTGATGGGTGATGACGTGATGATGGGACCTGATGTGAAAATAATCACCAGTAAGCATAATACAATGCGAATAGACATTCCTATGCGAGAACAAGGCTTTCTTCCTAAACAGCAGGTGACTATTGGCGATGATGTATGGATAGGTGCCAATGTCATTATTTTACCAGGTGTATCTGTTGCCTCCGGTTCAATCATAGGAGCGGGTTCAGTTGTTACAAAAGATGTCCCAGAATATGCTGTTGTCGCTGGGGTTCCGGCTAAAGTGCTGAAATATAGAAGATAAAGTTATGAATTTTAAGGATTGGGCGTTCTATAAGAGAGGAATTCTATCGATTTCACCACCCTATAGAGATATCACGGTTGACAAAAAAGCACTATTCAACCACTATAAAGGAGCCTTTTATATTCGATGGACATCTGATTATGACAAAACAGAAAACCACAATTACTATTATGTAGTTAAGGATTCCGATTTTAATATTGATAATTATAAAAGTAGAGTGCGTAATAAAATCCGCCGTTGCTTGAATAACAGTGTGATTCAATTGTGTGATTATAAGAACATTGTGAATAATAGCGGATATGAAATATTTTTGTCTGAGCATAGACGTTATGCCAAGAAGGGTTTCCCTTCGACACCAAAACAGGAGACACAGTGGATTGATGGCATGAAAGAAGCCGCAGAGAACGGACACGAATTCTGGTCTGTGGTACATGAAGGAAAACTTATTGCATATGCGGTTTCCTATCCGAATGCTGAACATGTAGACTTGGTAACTTGGAAGGTGGATTACGAGCATTTCAACCATTTGTACCCCTCTTACGGATTACTATATACCATATGTAAATATTATTCTGATAAAGGTTGTAAATTTGCGAACGATGGCAGCCGGTCTCTCACTGAACATTCTTCAGTTCAAGACTTTTTGATTGATAATTTAGGATTTCGGAAAGCCTATGCCAAATTAAATGTTATATTTAAATGGTATTTGATGCCGCCTTTGTTTTTCCTGACTCCTTTTGAAAAATATATTAAAAACAACAAGCTGCGTTCGTTAGTGAGATTGTATAAATGGTCAAGATGAACTCCCATAAGATAAATTATCTGTACTATAAAAATTCTTCACATCAAGGCGCATACCTTGGTAAAGAAGGGGTTGGCTACGATGATTTGCATGTCGTAGTCAGATATCCGCGGTCCGGATGGAAGAAGATGGTCTGGCAACTGCTGTCAATCATATAATTCGGTGAGCGGGTCCGTGAATATCAACTGCTTGATGCTAAAGATGAAATATTATGCAAATGTCAAGTGGTCAAGCCGATATGGTTTTTCCCTTTTATACCCGATAAGAAAAGATCATATCATATTGGTCCTTGTGTGACAGCTCCAGAACACAGGGGAAACGGTTATTATCCCTATCTGCTCACCTACATTTTAAATGAGGTGAAAAGGAAAGACAGGTATGATTTTTATATGATTATTAATGAAATTAATGCTAGCTCAATAAAAGGTGTTGAGAAAGCTGGTTTCGTCTTGTGGGGTTCTGGTCAGAAGGAAAATAGGCGATATGTATTGTTGTCTGAACGTAAATAAATAATGCAGAGGTTTCTTGTTCTTGGTGCTTTCGGTTACGACACCAACCAGTTGGATGGGCAGACGGTGAAGACTCGTAATGTCTTCCGGCTGCTGCAGGAAAACCATGCCGGCCGTGTCGATACTTTCGATACTATTCATGTGCGCAAGAACCCTTTCTCTTTATTCAAACTGCTCTGGTATTTGCTGCGCTGCAACACTCTGATTATCATCCCTTGTCTGAATAATCTCACTGTCGTTTTTCCCGTCACCTACTACCTTTCCAAAATTTTCCGCTACGACATTATCCACATCTGCATCGGCGGCTGGCAGGTGGAGTATTTTAAGGGAAACGAACGCTTTGAGCCACACCCGCTGCAATTGAAACTGAGCAAAAAAATCAAGGCCTTTATGCCTGAAATGGTGAGGGTTGACAACGATCTGAAAGCCGAATTAGGATTCACCAATACGGAAATGTTCCCTAACTTCCGTTTTATGACCTCAGATGCCCAACAAATGGAGACCACTTCGGAGACACTGCGCCTGGTCTTCTTGGCCAGAGTGGACAAGAATAAGGGCTACGATACCATTTTTAATTTTGCCAAAGAGATTGAACAGAACCACTATAACGTTACTGTTGATTTCTATGGTCCTATTAATGAGGTAGATAAGGACGAGTTCCTCGCTTTGGTGGAGCGATATCATAGTTGCGTAAACTACAAGGGCGTACTTCAGCAGGATGAGGTGGTCGGCCACCTGACCCAGTATGATGTCATGCTCCTCCCTACGACAATCTATACGGAAGGGTTCCCGGGGAGCGTCTTGGATGCCTATATGGCCGGTATACCCGTGATTGCCACTGAGTGGAAACACTCGCATGAGTTTATAGATGATGAGAAGACAGGCTTTATCATTCCTTTTGACGATTGTCAACAGGAGTTTAATAAGAAGATTCTGTCTCTTTACAATGACAGAGTTATGCTTTCAGAAATGAAAAAAAGGTCATTTCAAAGAAGAACGCAATACTCTGATAAAACAGCTTGGAGTGTCCTCTCCAAATATTTGTAATTATGCTTAAAATCGTTGGTGATATTAGTCTGACCGATGGCTACTTTGACGTGGGTTTCGGTGTGGGAAGTAAGATTGGACAGGGCTTTGATCCTTTTCAACACATCCTGCGAGCTGCCGAAGATTGCTGGATAGGCAATTTTGAAGGCGTGGCTTCCGAGACGAGCGAGAGGACGGGCACGGCAGCGCTTCAGTTCCGTGTCACTCCGGAATGTCTTTCTGGCTTAAAGCATTTTGATCTATACGGTCTTGCCAATAACCATGCAATGCAGCATGGTTCGGAAGCCTACCAGCGCACTCTAGAGTTTTTGACTTCTCAAGGGGTGAGGTGCTTCGGCAGCAATGTCCAAAAATCGCAAATCTTTGAACATCAGGGTAGGGTGGTGAGCATCACGGCTTTCTCACAGCGCATAGACGCCTTCTCTGACAACCCTTGCTATTGGCATAACCCCGAATATAGGGAGATTGAGGAGGAGTATGCCACTCTTCCTCAAGAGGCATATAAGATTCTCTTTGTCCATTGGGGAAACGAGTTCATCAACAGACCCTCTTCCCAACAAAAGCACTTTGCCCATTGGCTGGTGGACTTGGGCTTTGATATGGTGGTCGGTATGCACCCGCATGTGCTGCAAGGCTATGAGGTGTATCGCGACAACTACATCTTCTACTCCATAGGGAATTTTGTCTTTGACATGCCATGGGAACCCACAAAATATGGCGCTATCGTGAGTGTGGATTTTGCTGACACTACTGTCGTGCCGCAAGTCGAGTATGTAAGGATTGATGATGAATATGCGCCTCATGTGGTTGAAAAAAAGAAAGTTCCGGAAGAATACCGCTTTGACTATCTCAATAAACAACTTCTGATTGAAGACAACTCGGAAGAGTATCATGCAGAGATCATGCGATGCTATAAGGTATATCGCAAAGCCAACCATAAAGACATCCTGAAGAAAATGCTGGCACATCCGGCAATAATTAAAGATACGTTGAAAGATTATATCAGAAGGAGATTATAATATGCATGTTACAACTAGAAAATCAACCCAAATTTTCTTCTCTCCTTTAATTAAGGTCTGTAATTGGCTGGGCGAACATTCACCTGTCACCATGGTGAAACTGAGGTATGTTGCCCGTTTCAAGAAGTTTCCACATTTGAAGCATCCTAGAGATTTGAATGAGAAGATTCTTTATCTTAAATTATTTACTGACACTACTGAGTGGACTCGCTTGGCAGACAAGTACAGAGTGAGAGAGTTCGTGAAAGAACGAGGGCTGGAAGAGTGTCTGGTTGACCTCTTAGGTGTGTGGGACAATGCTGCCGATATCGATTTTGGCAGTTTGCCAAAATCCTTTATCCTCAAGACGAATAATGGGTGCGGCAAGGGCACCAATATGATTGTACCTGATAAGGATGCTCTGAATAAAGATGCTGCCCGGAAGATAATTGACACTTGGTTGCACCTGAAGCACATAGGAGCTCTGTCTGCCGAGCCTCAATATAAAGGGATAAAACCATGTGTTATAGCGGAGGCGTTATTGCCAGCTGAAGAGGGGCAGAAATCGCTTGTGGATTATAAAGTATGGTGTTTTAATGGTAAGGCATCATATATCATGACATGTACCAATAGGGAGAAATTATCTACAAGATTGAATCTCTTTGATTTGGATTGGAATCCCGTACCACAATATTTGAAACCATCAAGTTATTATCCTGTTGAGACGGAAACAATAGATAAGCCTCTGAATTTGGATAGGATGATTGAAGTGGCTGAGAAGTTGTCTTCAGGTTTTCCATGTGTTCGGGTTGATTTGTATAATCTTAAAGGAAAGGTCTATTTTGGGGAGATGACCTTCACCTCATTGGGAGGCATGATGGACTATTACACGCCCGAATTTCTGATGAAGTGTGGGGAGATGATTGACTTGAGAGACAAGGCTTAGGGATTTACGGTTTACACTTGAACTACAAGCGGGGAGTTGCGAACTTTTGAATGTTCATAACTCCCCCTTTTTGTTAGTAATTTCCCATTAAATAGCATATCTCAAGCCATTATTTTTACTAATTTTGCCATCCCAAATACAAAGAGTCTTTTCTTTGTAATCGGTTGATAATTAATAATATAAATCTAAAATATAAAACTTATGCAAAAACTTTTACAACATTTCAATTCGGGCCGATTTTCGCGGCTTGCATTCTCTTTATGTCTCGTCATGCTCATGAGTGTGAGCGGGGTGTGGGGACAGACAGATGAAGTATATTCTACTTGTCTGTTCGGTTCTAATTACAACAATTCTTCCACTCAAAATTATACTAGTACGTGGACTGCTACTAATAACGGTTTTTCATGGACCATTGTAAATGGCAACAACAATCAAAATGGTTGGAGTTATGTTAAATTTGGTCGAAAAAACAATGCCTCTGTCGGATCTATTACAACAGTCTCCGCATACACAGAAGCCATAACAAAAATCGATCTTACTATTGATGCTCTTACTACAAGTAAAATTAATTCAATCACTCTGTATACTAGTCCTGATAGTTCAAGTTGGACAAGTGCTGATACTTTTACTAAGTCTGCAGGTACGCAAAGTGTTACATTGTCTACGCCTACAGCTAATTTGTATTACAAAATCGAATTTGATTGTGCGTCAGGTTCCAGTAATGGTTTGATTACTATATCAAAGGTAGAGTATTATCACGCTTCCAGCAGCACCCAAACCGTTGCCACACCGACCATAAGTCCAAACGGTGGTGAATTTCTCAATTCACAGGAAGTTACATTGACATGTTCCACCTCAGGGGCAACTATTCATTATACTACCGATGGTGATGAACCAACATCTTCAAGCACATCATATACAGTTCCATTCACCATTAACGCAACTACCACTGTCAAGGCCATTGCATACTCGGGCACTGAAGCCAGTGATGTGGCCACCGCTGAATTCACAAAAGTTCAACCTTATGCCAATATAGCTGCTTTAACAGCCCTTACTGAATCTGGAAACTACTATGTCACGCTTGATAATGCTGTCGTCACTTACGTTAATGGAAAATATGCCTATATCCAAGATGCCAGCGGTGCTGTTGTTATGTATAAGAATGAACATGGTCTCACAGCTGGCCAGACAATCAGTGGTACAGCGTCTGTCACTTATGCACCACATAATAGTAACCCTCAAATAACTAATCTTGAGGGTGTGACACCCACTTCTGGGACAGCTCCCGATCCTACTACTGTTTCTGCATCTGATTGGAGCTACACTTTCAATAATGTGCTCAGCCAGTATTTCCAAATCACCGGTGCTACAATTACACAAAGTAGTAACAAATACTATGTTTCTTTAGGCGGTGAGGACATTCAATTATACAAGGTAGGATCTGCTCTTTCAAACATAGATCTTAGTCGTACATATACTATTGTAGGTTTCCCTACACTATATAATACCACTCAAGAATTGCAAATTTTCGAAGCCCCCGTGGTGGAAGCAACTTCCGATCCTGTGGTCAGTGTTTCCCCTTATACGATTACAAACCTTTCTTATGTAGTTGACAATGGTCCAAGTGCGGCTCAATCAATATCTGTTTCTGGCGAGAACCTTTCCGACAACATCACGGTGGCATTGGATGCGAACAGTAACTTTGAAATATCCCTTTCAGAAAGTGACAGCTATACCAGTAGCTTAACTCTTACTCAAACCGAAGGTACTGTTGAAGCTACGACAATATATGTCCGTCTGAAATTCGGGTTACAGACAGCTGATTATTCAGGTACCATTACGGTCAGTTCTACAGGCGCCACATCTTCTACCGTCAATCTTTCCGGCAGTGTTACAGCTCCTGAACCTGCAAATGTTACATGGAATTTGAGCATAGACGAAACCGCCACCGCCACTGAAAATGAAATGACTTGGACAAGTAATTTTGCTACTATGGGAGTAGCCAAGGGTGAGGCAAGCACTAACACAAACAATTATTATCCTGGCACGAGCGGACATTCATACACCAGTACTCGTTTTTATGCATATAGCAATCTGACAATCGCACCGGTTTCCGGCTATATTATCACCAGTGTAGTGTTCCAAGCCACAACTGAAAATTATGCAACTGTTCTTAAAAATAGTACATGGAACAATGCCGCAGCAACGGCAAGTTCAACAACTGTTACAGTCACTCCTACTGATGGCACTTCCGCTATCACTGCAACCATAGGCGGCACTTGCGGATTTACCTCTGTTACGGTATATTATGAAGCGAACACTACTCCTTCCATCACCGTCGCCGCTCCCACAGAGAATGTGCCTTATGCCGGCGCTGATGGTACTCTTAACGTAACGTACCAAAATATTAGTGATGTAGTAGCAGACATCGAATTCTTCGAGTCTGATGGCATCACATCAGCTACATATACTTGGATTGATGCAGAAATCAATACTGAAAACAATGTTAACTATGTTGTTGGTCCTAATACGGCCAATGAAGCCCGTACGGCTTATTTCAAAGTGTATGCTCTGGATGGCGATGACTACGTCTATTCCGATCTTGTTACCATCACTCAATCTGCCGCACCTCAACAATATACATTGACAGTGAGCGAACTGAGCAATGTGGATCTTTCTGTATACACCGGCGGTCAAACCGATGCCATTATTACAGGTGAAGGTTCTGCACAATTGACAAATGGAACGGCCATAGAAATCCAAGTTAGTGCATTGTCAGGCTATTCACTTCAGACATTAATGGTGGATGGAGAAGATGTGACCTCTCAAATCAACACCTCTGGCATATATGAATTCACTATGCCGGAACACGCTGTTGCTATCACTGCTACTGCTACTGAGATTGTCCCTGGTGAGTGGGTGCTGGTTACCGATCCGTCCACATTGTCAGCTGGTGACCAGGTTGTCATTGCTGCTGCTGAATATAACTACGCCATGAGTACTACCCAAAACTCAAACAATAGAGGTCAGGTGGCTATTACAAAAGTCGGCAATACGCTGACCATTAATGATAATGTTCAAATCTTCACCGTTGGAAAAGTAGAAAATAATTTCACATTCTATACGGGGTCTGGATATATTTATGCAGCAAGTTCTTCCTCTAATCACTTAAAAACAGAAACCACTCTGGATGCTAATGGCCAATGGGCTGTTACGATTACCGATGGCGCTGCAAGTATTGTGGCACAAGGAGATAATAATCGTAACAATTTGCGTTATAATCCAAGCAGTTCAATCTTCTCATGTTATGCATCTGGTCAAGAACCTGTAGCCCTTTACAAATTTGGCGCAACTGCATACACCGTCACCCTCAATGCCGGCTCCGGCACATGTGATGAAACTACGATGACCGGTAGTAACGTTACCCTTCCGACATGCTCAACAACTTGCGACGGTTACAACTTCGTCGGTTGGTCAGAGACTGCTGTGGAAGCAGGTACCACTGAAACTCCTTTGAACATTTATGCAGCTGGCAGCCAATATGCTCCCGAGGCTGACGTTACCCTGTATGCTGTCTATATGTCTGGAGAAGAAACCTGGGCCGCCGCTACTGAAATCGCTGCCGGTGATGTGGTTTACCTTGTTAGTGAGGATAATTCTAAAGAGTTGTCCTATATTGAACTTTATGATGGCGTCCCGGCTGCCTATGAAACTCATCCTGCAGGATTATATCCTCTATGGGTGGTCGATGGTTCAACTAGCGGCACATTTGCCTTCAAGAATGCTGACAATCAATATCTGGAATGTGATATTGATGACTCTTATCTGGATTTGAATACTACGGTTACAGCCACAACATCCTGGACGGTCTCCTTTAACACTGATGGCGATGCAACTATCACAAACGCTTCAATCACTAACCGTATTATCCTGTTCAATCCTACCCAAGATGGTCATTTTAAACCTTATAAAACAACTACTCAAGGAACCAGTCCTGTACAATTATACAAGCATTACACCACGGGCGAGTACACCACTACTCCTTGTGTCGGCAACTATACAGTCTACTTCTTCGAAGGTACTGGCGACTGCGGAACGGTTTCTCTGAAAGGCAGCTCCATCACTCTTCCTGAAGCAACCACCACCTGTGAAGATTGGGAATTTGAAGGTTGGACTACTACTCCGGTGAATGAAACGACGACAGCTCCTACAATTCTTGCAAGCCCTTATACTCCAGCACAAGACAGCATGTTCCTCTATGCTATATACACTGACGGAACGAACTACAACAGTTTCCCGACATGCGTGTACACGCAGCTTGGCGTGGCGGAGGGCTTCGAGATCTACACGACGGCCACTCCAGATAACGGCAGGACGACTGTGAAACCTACGGGCTGGACGGTTGTGACCCAGGAGAACCCGGTTGCCAAGTCACTGAAGGGCCGTCCGGAGGTGTTCTACTGCGCACCGTATGCCCACGAGGGTGACTACAGCCTGTTCATCGACAGCCTTACCTTGCTCGCTATGCCAAAGGTCGCTGACGGTATTGTGATCAGCAATATGGTGCTTGAGATGTATGTACGTCAGCCGTACGACTTCCAGAGCCTGGAGGTGGGCGTGATGACTGACTTGACTAATCCTAACAGCTTTGTTTTGGTTGGTACTATCAACAATGTGGGTGGTGCTGTCAACTACAGAGTTGTCGATTTTAGCAACTACACGGGAGAAGGTCGCTATATTGCATTCCGAAACAAGAGCTCCCAAGAGTCTGAAGAGGCTGGCATGCGCAAGAGTTTCAACTATATCGATGATGTTACTCTCAAGGTGAACGAGTCCCTTTGCGGTATCACAACCCTTCCTTATGAGAACAATTTCGATGCTACTACAGCCGAGTCGGAACTCGCATGCTGGACAGTAGCCCAGAAGTACTACAACTTTGCATCAACCTACGCTCCTCAGATTTTCACCCTCTCCGCTTATGCCAACAGTGGCGAGAATACCCTGTTGCTCGACGGTCGCTGCATCTACGCCATGCCAGAGCTGAAAGTCACGGATGTGGATGTCAGCGATTTGCAGATGGAGTTCTACGCGCGCCAGCCATACTCTGGCAGCAGCCTTGAGGTTGGCGTGATGAGCGACCTCAACGATGCCAACAGCTTCGTTACCGTGGCAACATTCAGCTATAACGGCAATTCAGGGCAGCAGCGCCATGTCGTGAACTTCAGCGAGTATACCGGTGCTGGCCGTTACATCGCGTTCCGCAACCTGTATGACGGCACATGGGGCAGAAGCCCGCAATACATCGACGACATCGTGTTGGCTGTTCCGGGAAGTGGCGACTGCGGCATTGCCAGCCTTCCTTACGAGAACAACTTCGACCAGACTACGGCAGCTGATGAACTCTCCTGCTGGACAGTGTCTGAAAAGTACTACAACTTTAGCAGCGAATATGCGCCTCAAATCTATGCACTCTCCTCATTCGCTCAGAGCGGTGAGAACACTCTGCTGCTTGACGGCCGCTGCCTGTACGCTATGCCTGAGCTGACGGCTGTGGATGAGAACGAGGAGCTGGTGTCTGTCGCAAATCTCCAGATGGAGCTCTATGTGCGTCAGCCGTACGCAGCCAGCAGTCTGGAGGTGGGTGTGATGACGGATGTCAATGACCCGAGCACGTTTGTGGTGGTGAAGACCATCGGCAACAACGGCTACACGGGCCAGCGGTACCATGTTGTTGACTTCAGCGGCTACACGGGTACGGGCCGCTACATAGCGTTCCGCAATGCATACGACGGCACGTGGGGCAGAAGCCCTCAATACATAGACAATATCGTGCTGGATGTTCCTGTCGCTGACGACTGCGGCATCACCTCATTGCCATACGTGAATAGTTTCGACGACGCAGCAGCCGAGGAGGGACTCTCCTGCTGGACGGTAGCTCAGAAGTACTACAACTTCGGCAGCGAGTATGCGCCCCAGATCTTCGAGGAGTCCTATTTTGCCCACAGCGGTTCTTATACCCTGATGCTTGACGGCCGCTGCCTATACTCGATGCCTGAGCTTAAGGTTGAGGGCGTGGAGGTTAGCGACTTGCAGATGGAGTTCTACGTCCGCCAGCCGTACGCCGCCAGCAGCCTGGAGGTGGGCGTGATGACGGACGTCAACGACCCGAGCACTTTCGTGGTGGTGGAGACCATCAGCCACAACGGGGCTACGAACCAGCAGCAGCACACGGTTGACTTCAGCGGCTACACGGGCGAGGGAACCTTCATAGCATTCCGTAATCTCTACGACGGCACATGGGGCAGAAGCACGATGTACATCGACGACATCAACCTGTCACAAATCACGACATCGCCCGATGCTGTTGCAGAGGATCCTCAGACCGAGGAGGAGACCGCCGAGGAGTATGTTGACGAGACCGCCAACGAAGACATCGAGGAGGTCATGTCCCCGCTGGGTGTCGAGGACTACGACATCACAACCATGACGGTGTACCCGAACCCGACCACCGGCAAGATCACGATCTCAGCCGACGTTGTGAATAGGGTAGAGGTGTACAGCCAGATTGGCGTTTTGGTGGCAGTCTACACCGAGGAGCGTGTGATTGACCTGAGCAATATGCCTAGTGGCGTATACGTCCTGCGTGTGACGATGCCTCAGGGCGTGGCTGTGAGAAAGGTCGTGAAGAAGTAGGGGAGTTCTCCCTCACTTGAACTAGAAAGCCTCGGCGCAGAGATGTGCCGGGGCTTTTTTAGATAATAGATTAGAGATAATAGATGATAGATAAATTCCTAATTAGCAGGCCGATATGTCTGCGGGTATCGGTGGAATGAAATGTGCGGACTCCATATCGCAGTCCTGTAGGGTCTGCGGGTATCGGTAGAATATTTATGATAGCGCCACCTGTGTTCAATGTCGGTAGTGTTTATCTGCGAGCAAACAATCCGCGAGATAAAAAAGATCCGTCAGGATCTAAATATTAATCTGCGTTCATCTGCGAGATCTGCGTAATCTGCGGGAGAAACTACCAGCGAGATTTGCGGGAGAAATAACTTCGCGTTCTTAGCGTCTCTGCGTTAAGATCATTTGTGAGCGCAGCGAACAGATAAATCAGCGTTTATCAGCGGGATCTGCGGGAGACCAACCTCCTTCTAAACCCGCGAGGGGAAAATCTAATTTATAGATTTATAAAGAGTTGTCATATTTTCTCATTTTTTCTTAAAAAAATCAACTTTCCGTATTGTTTTTGCAAAAAAAATCCCTATTTTTGCACATCTCAATGTTGATAATTTTTGGTCAGAATATATTAATTAAAAATTTACAAATATGAGAAAAAATCTACTACTTTTACTTGTGCTCACGCTTTTTTGTCTGCCGTGGGCAAACGCACAGAACACATTGACCGTGTACGAAACAGAAACGGGAACAAACAGCTATGTCCCAATTTATGGCTTATATGTTGATGATAGCGGCTTGAAATGCGAATACATTATTCCTGCAACTGAACTCCAAGACATGATTGGAATGGATATTACTAAGATGACATTCTACTTGTCGTCTCAAGCTACTGCTGCCTGGAACGCCGAATTTCAAGTGTTTATGAAGGAAGTTAACCAAACAACATTGACCGGCTTTCTTGGTACAACGGATGCAACAATCGTTTACTCCGGCGTCTTAAACGCTAACAGCAGCACTATGGATGTTAACTTCAGTAATTACTACAATTACCAAGGAGGTAATCTTTTAGTGGGATTTTACATCACTCAAACAGGTAGTTGGAAAAGTGCATCATTTTATGGTAAAACGACCACTGAAAACACTGCTTGGCAAGGTTATTCCTCCTACAGTGGCATACAATTTATTCCGAGAACCACCTTTTCTTACGAGACTCCTTCTTCTTGCCCCAAACCGACAAATCTGGCATCATCAAACGTGACGAGCACTTCTGCCACGTTAAGTTGGACCGAAACGGGTAGTGCTACCAATTGGACGCTGGAATATAGTACCAGCAGCGATTTTTCCAATGCCACCTCTGTAAATGTGAGCGGGACGGCTTCTAAAAACCTCACGGGTCTTACCGCTGAAACCACCTACTACGCTCGTGTGAAAGCCGTTTGCGCTGCAGATGATGAAAGTGAATGGAGCGATATCGTAGTATTTATGCCCACGTTAGTACAAACCGTGTCCATTGGCTCTGGCACAAGCACCTTCTACTATTTGCCAACACATACAAATTACAATTATTCCTACACACAACAGATTTATACTGCCACTGAAATCGGCCAAGCAGGTACAATCAAGAGCATTAGCTTCAAAGGAAACAAAGCTTATACACGCAACGTGGATATATACATGATCAACTCCGATAAGGAATCTTTTACGTCTACGACAGACTATGTCAACGTGACGAGTGCCGATCTGGTTTACACTGGTAGCGTGACTTTTATTGCTGGTGATTGGACTACCATCACATTGGCTGGTAATGGCTTTGACTACACCGGAGGTAACCTTATCATTGTCGTTGATGACAATACGGGTAGTTACCTAGGCGGTACCTCTTGGTCTTCCTTTACTACAGCCACCAACCAAGGCTTGTATTTCTACCAAGATGCCAGTAACATCGATCCCACCTCTCCAAGTGCAAATAACTATAATGTTATCACCTCGAAGAGCCAAATCCAGCTTGGCATCCTCCCCACCTCCACTCCCAAGCCACGCAACCTTGAAGTTTCCGATATCACCGCAGAAAGTGCCACGGTGACGTGGACCGCACCCGCCAACGCCACGCCTACGGGCTACCAATACCAATACAAATACGCCACTACACCTACGTGGCCTGACACTTGGAACAGCCTCCCCGCCAACGTTACCCAAAAGGACCTCGTTGCCTTGGCAGCCGGCACCCTCTACGACTTCCGCGTGAGAGCCAACTATACCGAAGGCGACAGCGACCCTGCCGAGATTCAGTTCACCACCCTGGCCACCTGCCCAGCGCCTGAAGGATTGCAAGTCGTTGACGGCACTATCACCGCCCACACAGTCCAACTGAGCTGGACCTCCGATGCCACCGCATGGCAGATCTGTCTCAACGGTGATGAAGACAACCTCATCGACGTGACAGAAAATCCCTACACCCTGATGGGCCTCGAGGATAATACGAAAGACACTGTTAAGGTGCGTGCCGTCTGCGGTGATGAGACCAGCGAGTGGAGCTCCAGCGTGACCTTCACCACCCCGATAGCCTGCCCCGCCCCGACAAACCTTACCATCAGTGATGTGACCGCCCATGGTGCCAAACTGAATTGGGAAGGAACATCTGACTACTCCATTGTGATGATAGGAGAAGACATTGCTAACACAATCGCCTCTTATGACTTTGAGAATAATGCTGTCAGTACCGATTTTACCAACGGCACCACGCCTTGGATAATCACAAATGCTGATAAGCATAATGGTACATATTCCATTAAGAGTGGTAATGGAGGAGTTAACAGTTCAACCTCCGACATGCTTCTCACAGTGAATTTGACCGAATCAGCTACCCTTACCTTCTGGGCCAAAATCTCTTCTGAATCAAGTTGGGACAAGGGCTATTTCAGCATCGATGGCACCAATAAGATTAGTGCTATCAGTGGCGCTGGCGATTGGATCGAATACAGTTATGAGCTGGCTGCTGGTGAACATACACTTCGTTGGTACTATACCAAGGATGGTAGTGGAGACTATTATCATGACTGCTTCTATGTGGATGACATTACCATAGTGAACCATTCTGTCTCCAATTGGATATCCTATACCACCATGTCTCGACCCTATACGATCAACGATCCAGCCATCAATCCTGAAACCACCTACCAAGTGAAGGTAGAAAGCGGATGCGAGGGTGAAGAAGGACATGTGAGTGATATCCTGACCTTTACCACTGCCAGTGCCTGTCAAGATCCTGACGGATTTGAACTGGTAGGAGTCACTGCCACTTCTCTTGAAATCGACTGGAATGACTATGGTCTCGATGATTTCAACTTTAAATATAGAACCGAAGGGGAAGAATGGACACTTTTAGAGAACGTTAGTCCCACCATGACTATCAATTCCCTGCAACCCAGCACCACTTACCAGGTTCTAATTCAGGCTGCTTGTAATCCTGAGGTGTGGTCCGATACTCTCTCCTATACCACTGCCTGCGCCGCCCAGGGCATTCCTTATACATACGATTTCGAAACAGAACCCCCGTTTGACTGTTGGACGCCTATTGCCGGCGCAGCACGCAATTCTAATTCTACCTATGCTCACGAAAGTACAACATCTTTGAAATTCTCAGGCACCACCAAAAATATGATAGTTCTGCCGCAGTTTACGGAAGCCACCAACACTCTCCGCGTGGAGTTCTGGACCCGCCCGGAATCTACAAGCTCCTCCTGTGGTTCTTTTGCTGTCGGATATCTGACTGACCTTACTGATACTAGCAGTTTTGTCGCTCTCGACACATACACCTACAGCGACTGGTCAAGCGCCTCATACGTCAAGAAGAAGGTCGACTTCAACGTTGAGGGCGTTCCTGTCGACGCCTACATCGCTATGCGTCAGTTTGACTGTTCTACCAGTTATTATTGGTTTGTCGACGATGTTACGGTAAAAATTGTCCCCTCCTGCCTTGAACCCTCTGACTTGGACACCACCAATGTCACAACTAACACAGCCGAATTGAGTTGGACTGCCAACAGCGGCGAAGAATCTTGGACAATCTATTATAAGAAGATTTCCGAAACAGAATACACCAATGTTGCTGTTACCACCAATCCTTATACGCTGGAGGGATTAGTTTCCAGTACCGCTTATGAATATTATGTGGTAGCAAACTGTTCCGCTACTGACGTCAGCGAACCTTCTGAAGTGTTCCATTTCAATACCGCCTGTGGCGTCATCACTGTATTCCCGTGGAGTGAGAACTTCGACAACATGACGGGTGCGAATAGCAGCACTGCCGAAAACGTCTTGCCTAACTGCTGGAACTATTACAATGGAACTACCTATTCCTCTTATGATGGCTATCCTTTAATTTACAACAGTTCTTCCTACTCCAACACAGGCAGCAACCACCTTCGGTTCTACTCTTATTATTCTTCTTATTCTTCTTATTCTTATACAGACCAATATGCCATTTTGCCAGAGATGCAGAACATCAACACTCTTCGAATCAAACTCTTTTCTAGACTTTACTCTATTTCATATCCAAGTTCTCTCGTTGTAGGTGTGATGTCCGATCCGACCGACATCTCCACTTTCGATTCTGTAGGAATAATCACTCCCGCTAGCACTACGTACGAGCAGTTTACAGTAAACTTCGACACTTATACGGGAGATGGCTCCTATATCGCCCTCAAGATGACCCCTGCTAGTTCTAGCAGTTCCTACCGTGGTGTTTATGTCGACGATATCACTGTCGAAGAGTTACCCAACTGTTTAGAGCCTACGGATTTGGCCGTTGTTGTGAACAGCGTTACCGCCCATACGGTCCAACTGAGCTGGACGGCTAACAGCGGAGAGACGGCTTGGACACTCTACTATACGAAGATTACTGACGGAACCTATACTGAAGTTCCCAACGTTACCAATCCTTATACATTGGAAGGCTTGGATGCTGATACCGAATATAGCTACTACGTGGTGGCCAATTGCTCCGAGACCGATCAAAGTGAACCTTCAGAAGCATTAGGTTTCGTTACTGCCTGCGAAGCTATCTCTGACTATCCTTATACAGAGAACTTCGACAACTTAACTGGTACCACCAGCGGCAGCACCAACATCTTGCCTAATTGCTGGAGCCGCATCAACACGACGACATACTCTAACTATTTCGGCTATCCCACTGTTTATGCCGATGGCTATTTCACATATGCCAACTCAACACCCAACTGCCTGCGTTTCTTTTCCGCTTATTCCTCCTCATATAGCAGTTACGACCCACAACCACAATATGCCATTCTGCCTGAGATGGAGAACCTGGCTGGCAAGCAGATCACACTGAGCGCCAAGGGTTATGACACTTCCAGTACCTTCAGAATTGGTACGATTACCGACCCGACGGATGCCAGCACCTTCAGCATGATTGCCGAGCAACCACTGACCGATTCCTACCAGGAATTCACCTATAACGTTCCTGCTGATGCCACGGCCCACTACATTGCCATTATGATTGACGCGGCCTACTCTAGTAGTTCGTCTTATATATACAATGGAGCCTATATTGACGACATTACCATTGATGTGCCGCCGGCATGCCCGAAACCTACGGATTTGGCCGTTGTTGCGAACAGCGTTACCGCCCACACGGCCCAGTTGCAATGGACTTCCGACGCTACCGCATGGCAGATCTGTCTCAACAATGATGAGACCAACCTTATCGACGTTACCGAGAATCCCTACACTCTGTCTGGCCTTGCAGAAGACACCAAAGACACCGTTAAGGTGCGTGCCGTCTGCGGCAGCGAGTTCAGCGAGTGGAGTACTATAGTGACCTTCACCACTCTGATAGCCTGCCCCGCCCCGACAGAGCTGGAAATTACTGATGGTAGTATTACCGCCACCGGCGCCACAGTTTCCTGGGCTGGTGAAAGTGACAGCTACGACGTGATGTACAGAACGGCAGCATACGTGGCGGAGGGTATATATGAAGATTTTGACGTGTCTGGCATTCCATCGGGTTGGACAAGATATAGCGGCTTGGTGGATGACGTGCTGGATGGCACTGCCACCTTGTCCTCATCTTCCAGCTGGTATGCTAACAACAGCTATGCCTTAGGTACATATAATGCAAAACTCAATATCTATGGCACTAACTGTAAGCATTGGCTTGTGACGCCTGAGTTCAACCTTACCCAAAATCTGAGTTTCGACCTCGCTTTGACTGATTACGGTAACGGTAATCCAATTGAAAACGATACTGCTCAAGACGACGACCGATTTGTTGTCTTGATTAATGCCAACGATACTTGGACCATCCTACGCGAATGGAACAACACCGGCTCAGCATATGTCTATAACAACATAGCCACTACGGGCGAAAGTGTTTCTATCGACCTTTCAGCCTACCAAGGCCTGAACGTGAAGATAGCCTTCTATGGCGAATCAACAGTGTCCAGCAATGGTGACAACGACCTGCACATCGATAACATTCACTGCGGTGTTTACCAGGAGGCAGGTGAATGGCAAACGGCTACTGGTGTAACAGATACTTTCTACACAATCACTGGCCTTAATTCTGAGACGCAATACGAGGTAAAGGTAAAGAGCAACTGCGAAGGTGAAACCGGTCACGAGACGGAGGTCACTACCTTTACCACTGTCAGCGCCTGTCAGACGCCTGACGGACTAGCCGTGAGCGGAGAGACCACTACTTCTGCCATAATCACCTGGAATGCATACGGCCAAACCGCGTTCAACCTTCGCTACAGCACCGATGGTGAAAACTGGACAACGGAAGAAAATGTGAATACACCTCACACACTTGCCGGTCTGACCGCCGCCACCAATTATCAGGTGCAAATACAGGCTGCCTGCAACACAGAAGTATGGTCAAGCACATTGACCTTTACAACCCTATGTGAAGCCATCAGCACCTTCCCGTGGAGTGAGGACTTTGAGAGTTTTGCCGCATCCATAGTACCGGATTGCTGGGACAACTCTTCTTCGACATCTACCACACTAAACTCTAATCCTCATTACATTTGGGGTACTTATAGTTACAGTGAAAACAAGATGCTTCGCATGTACAATTTCATTGTAGACGACGGAACGGCCGTAATCAACACCCCCACTTTTGACCTACCTGCTGAAGGGGAATATGAGTTCTCGTTTGACTACTCCCATCGTGCTAACTGTGGTAACTTTACGGTCAATATTTCTGAAGATGGTGGCGAAACATTCAATACATTGAATACATACTCCAACGCCACCGACTACGACTATAGTGATCCCGGTGATTTTACAAGAGCAACAATCTCCTTGGCTGACTATGCCGGCAAATCGGTTATTCTGCAATTCGCTGCCAACGCCAACTTCGGCGACGGCGCCATCTTTGTGGATAATATGGGAATAGAGATGAAAACTTATACGGTTTACTTCTATGAAGGCACGGGCGACTGCGAGACGGTCTCCATAAATGCCGCCACTATCACTCTTCCCACCGCGACGATCAGCTGTGATGACTGGAGCTTTGCTGGCTGGGCAACCGCCCCGGTTAACGAGACTACCACGGCTCCCACATTTGTCACGAGTCCGTACACCCCGGCATCCGACAGCAGCTCCCTGTACGCCGTGTACACCGACGAAACCAACTACAACAGCTTCCCGGCATGCATCTACACACAGCTTGACGTGACCGTGGGCTTCGAGAGCTACACGACAGCCACTCCGGACAACGGCAGAACGACCGTGAAGCCGACGGGCTGGACGGTTGTCACCCAGGAGAA
>JAILCI010000035.1 GCA_024686335.1 Bacteroidales bacterium
TTACTTTCGCCCCTTCGGGGCTCTGTCAACCACAATCTACTGTCATCATCAGGGCAATAATAGTGGCGTACCTTCGGCACGCTGGTTTGCCACCGCGTCGTCCTACCCCACACTAACGTGCGGGGTTATTAGGATGGCGTGCCTCCAGCACGCAATCAATGTGCGGAGACGACTATGAGCGCAGCGAATAAAATCCGCGTCATCTAAGATCCGCAAGGATCTAAAATAATAATCCGCGTTTATCTGCGTAATCTGCGGGAGAATTATTGTTGAGTTGTTTGATCGTTGAACTGTTGAATTGTTGAGCTCCGGAGCACACTGCGTCCTCGGAGCAAACTGCGTCCTCGGAGCAAACTGCGTCCTCGCAGTTTGGAGACAACTGATTGTTTAATTGTTTAATCGTTGAACTGAAAATTGAAAGCCTGAAGGGCTGAAAGACTACAGGCAGGGGTGTAAACCCCTGTGGAAGATGAGTCGCGATTATTATTGAACCCCGAAGGGGTGACAGAATTCCTTTTTGTTATTGTTTTTACTTTCGCCCCTTCGGGGCTCTATTGGCCTCAACCGGCCATTATGTACAGGGGTTTACACCCCTGCCTGTAGTCTGTCGCCCCTCCGGGGCTCTGTCAACCACAATCTACTGTCATCATCAGGGCAATAATAGTGGCGTACCTTCGGCACGCTGGTTTACCACCGCGTCATCCTACCCCACACTAACGTGCGGGGTTATTAGGATGGCGTGCCTCCAGCACGCAATCAATGTGCGGAGACGACTATGAGCGCAGCGAATAAAATCCGCGTCATCCAAGATCCGCAAGGATCTAAAATAATAATCTGCGTTTATCTGCGTAATCTGCGGGAGAATTATTGTTGAGTTGTTTGATCGTTGAACTGTTGAATTGTTGAGCTCCGGAGCAAGCTGCGTCCTCGGAGCAAACTGCGTCCTCGGAGCAAACTGCGTCCTCGCAGTTTGGGGAGAACTGATTGTTTAATTGTTTAATCGTTGAATCGTTGAACTGAAAATTGAAAAATGTCCCGTCTATCAACGTCGGAGACGTGCTATAGAGTGTCGCTACAAAGTGACTCCGCACTTTAACTGAAAACTGAAAACTGAAAACTGATAACTCATTTTTGCTTTTTGTATCTTTTTTTTGTTAATTTTGCGGTGGTCAATTTGCACCACGGAAAATTATTAATCATCAAAAAAATCTATTATGAAGCATCGTCTCCTTTTCCTTCTGCTGACGTTCGCCAGCGTGGCTCTTTATGCTCAACAACCGAAGCCTCTTGTCATCACCGACGAGACACATTTTGTCAAACTGCCCTCGGAAGTCTATTGGGTCTCTGAACTGGAGGACGGCGCATGGACTGTGATGAATGGCAACACTTTCGGATTCTTTCTCGAAGACGGTCGCAAACTGTTCGATTTCGACTGGGGAAAGAACGGCAATCGCGACCCGCAAATGCTGGAGGGCGCAGTCATCATGTATAAGAAAGACGAAACGTACAACAAGCCGCAATACATTCTTTATCTCGACGGCTCAGTAAAGGAATTGCCGGCGGACTGGACAGGGCCTGCCACTAACTTTGTGGATGGCGTGGCTCTCATCGGAAAGAAGAATGGCTCCAAGTTAGACTACATCTATATCAATGTCAACGGAGAGCGCGTATATGGCGACCTCGTCTCCATACCGAATCGTTTCGACAACAAGGACTGGACCGTGCCGCCATTGAAAGACGGGATGCGCGCCTACAGCCAGGTGAATCCCAGCGGCTTCGGCAGCAAATGGGGCTACATCAACGACAAAGGGAAGGTGGTCATTCCTGCACGCTTCGACAAGTGCCGCTCTTTTAGCGAAGGCTACGCACTAGTCCAGGAGGGCCAAGATATCTACTTCATCGACAAGACCGGCCAAAAGGTCCTGACACCGGAAATAGTCCAATATGAGACCTATTTCAACGATATCAGCGATGTAAAAGAGGGTCTCTTTATCATCGACGGCAGCAAACGCAAATATTACAACATGAAAGGCGAAAAGGTCTTTGAAGCCGGCAAGGGCACCTCCTTCTACGATGGCTATGCTATCCATGAAGATCCGGAGACTTTCCAAAAGTGGAGCATCGTCGTCGACAGAGACTTCAACGTGGTGAGATATATTCCATTCATTGAGAGTCCGTGGGATGATTTTGGCTTTTACCCTAACTTTGAGAAACTCGGCATCGCAACGGTCAACCGTGATCGAGTAATCACACCCGACGGCACGACCCTCATCCAGCATCCGGCCATCTCCAAAAAATACCCCAACAGCTACCAGATTGGCGATTTCACCTCCTCAGGATACGCCAAGGCTTATCTTGACCACAACAGAGTGCGCTATCATGGTTTCATCAACCAAGAGGGCGAGTTTGTCATCATCTATGACTGGGACCATGACGTGACGGCCATCACCCCGGACCCGAACAACCCCATCAGGATTCCAAAGGACAGCCTCATCTCCATCCTTCCGGACACACTCATAAAGATCACTCCAGAAGATCCCAAACCCATCGGGCCAAAGACCACCCATCGCATGGAATACACTGTCAGCGTAACTGGCAGTCCTGCTGAAGGAGGTACCGTCAGAGGCGCCGGCAAATACCATCTGGGAGACAATGTCCCCCTCGGCGCCACGCCTAAGGAGGGTTGGAAAGTCTCAGGCTGGGAGTGTACCACACCCGGTTACTACAACAGCAAACTGCCCGCGGGCGTGACCATCAACGGCCGCGATCTCGCCTTTGTGGCTAAATTTACCAAAATACCCGAGAAAGACAGCATTGAAGAGGTCTCCAACACGGGTCACTATGTCGCTCATCAGGATGGCATGACAAAATCCGACGTGGCAATAAGTTTCGACGTTTATATGGAGATGAGTGCTGCCAAAGATATCGAAAGTCCATACGGGAAGGAGACCTACGGCTTCCTTACCTGCATGCTTGACGGCAATCATACATATACCGTAGAGCAGTTAGTCAACGGGAAACCGGGCTCACTCTCCTTCAAGATGTTCTTCGTCCCCATGAAAATCTCCGGCATCATCAAAGAAAATGATGGCAAGCGATATCTCGTGCTCGACGGCGGGCAGTATCTCTGCAGCGATGTCCAACTGAACTGCGACGATCCTTTAGCAGCTCTCTATATCAATTCGATTATGAACAGCGAGGGCACTTTTGGGACCGTCTCCACGGGCCGTTACCGTCTCGAGTTGACGGAATACGACGAGAACACTGGCGAGTGCACCTTCGGAGAGCTCTATCGCTTCCATCCCGACCTGGGTTGGGTGGTGGCAGAGAACTTCCCCAAAAAGACAAAGAACACCTTCTACGGCAGTAAAAGCGTCGACAACAGCATCATCGGAGATCTGTTTAAGGGACTGAAGATGAAGCTCTGCGAGAAGAAAGCCGTTGAATTCGCACCTCCGCAAGGATGGGTAAAAGAGGGTTATGACGACATAACCGCCAAACTCTTCCAGCAGATGCGTTCCCTCACAACAGACTGGGATCTCTATTTCTCCAAGTAATAAACAACTGAACATAACTCAAAGGCAACATGAATTACATCTATCATGTTGCCTTTTCATATCCAAGAATAGATCTCATTAAGATTAATTTCTTACTTTTGCATTTTAATTTTTCATTATGCATTCAGCCGTAAAACATTATATAGAAGAATTAAATGCTCAGTATAGCACCGGGTATGCTCGTGAGCATAGTTACCGCCCTGCCCTGCAAACGCTTCTCTCTGCACTGCTTCCCGAATATAAGGCAACCAATGAACCTGCACGGATTGAGTGTGGAGCGCCCGACTTCATTCTTTCCAAAGGCGACACCCCAATGGCATTCGTAGAGTGCAAGGACATATCCGATCCCGACCTTGACGGCACACGCCAGCATAGAGAGCAGTTCAACCGGTATAAGTCCTCTCTCGACAACATTGTCTTTACCGACTATCTGGATTTTCATTTATATGTTGATGGAAATTTTGTGGATAGCGTCCGTATTGCGGAAGTGAAAGGCGGGAAGATTACACCCATTACCTCTAATGAGCCGACCTTCCTGCAACTCATTGAAAAACTTGCCCATGCCCAGCCGCAGAAGATTACCTCCTCAGAAAAGTTAGCCAATATTATGGCGAACAAAGCCCGATTGTTAGCGGATGTCATTGAGAGAAGTTTAGATGCCGATAAGGAAGGAACGAGTGAATTGGCCGGACAAATGGCAGCCTTCAAGCAAGTGCTCCTCCATGACCTGACGCATAAGACATTAGCGGACATTTATGCCCAAACTATCTGTTACGGAATGTTCGCCGCTCGTTTGCATGACGAAACCCCTGAAACTTTCTCTCGTTTGGAAGCCGCAACGCTCATTCCTAAGACAAACCCGTTCCTAAGACAGATTTTCCAGAGCATTGCAGGATTTGATCTTGACGATAGAATTGCGTGGATTGTTGACGATTTGGTAGCAGCCTTCCGAGTGACTGATATGGAAAAGATAATGGGCAACTATGGAGAGGATACTCAGCAGACCGATCCAATGATGTACTTCTATGAGGACTTTTTGAGGAACTACGACCCCGCAAGCAAAAAAAGTTGTGGCGTTTATTATACCCCGCAACCGGTTGTCAATTTCATTGTTAGGGCCGTTGACCAAATCTTGAAAGACGACTTTCATCTGCCTATGGGATTGGCCGACACTTCCAAGATAAAGGTAGATAGAGCCGTTGATGGCACTAATGATAAGAAAAGCAAAGACGGGAAGGCTCATGTACTAAAAGAGTACCACAAAGTGCAGATACTCGACCCAGCCACGGGTACGGGCACTTTTCTGTCGCAAACCATTCGCCAAGTCTATCAAAACCTGTGCGATATGGGAATGCAGGGCATGTGGACCAACTATGTAAGCGACCACCTTATTCCTCGCCTCAACGGATTTGAATTAATGATGGCGCCATATGCCATTGCCCACCTGAAACTGGACATGCTGCTCAACACCATCGGCAGCGTACCCACCACAAAAGACACGAACCAGCGATTAAAAGTGTATTTGACAAACTCCCTGGAAGAGTACAACAAGGACACCGGTACACTCTTTGCCCATTGGTTGGCCACCGAAGCCACCGAAGCGAGCATCGTGAAACGCGACACCCCCGTGATGGTTATGATCGGCAACCCACCGTATAGTGTAAGTAGTAACAACAACGGGGAGTGGATATCCCACTTGATGTATGAGTACAAAAAGAACCTTAACGAAAGGAACATACAACCTCTTTCTGATGACTATATCAAGTTTATCCGTTTGGGGCAGTACTATGTTCAGAAGAATGGGACCGGAATATTAGCGTATATCAGCAACAATAGTTTTATTGACGGACTGATACACCGCCAAATGCGTAGGAGTTTGTTGGACACCTTTGATAAG
This sequence comes from Bacteroidales bacterium, assembly GCA_024686335.1. Taxonomy (GTDB): domain Bacteria; phylum Bacteroidota; class Bacteroidia; order Bacteroidales; family WCHB1-69; genus F23-D06. The sequence continues at coordinate 5,455 of JAILCI010000035.1, forward strand.
ATATACATATTGGATTTGCATGGCAACACCCGCAAGAAGGAAACTTGTGCTGACGGCAGTAAAGACGAGAACGTGTTTGACATTATGCAAGGCGTAAGTATTAACATCTTTGTGAAAAGTCAGGAAACATATACTGGAGATGCTCAAGTGTTCCATAAAGACCTTTTTGGAAACCGCCAAAGCAAATACGAGTTTTTGGAAACGCACGACCTGTCATCTATGGATTGGGATTTGTTGCAGCCGCAATCACCTCAATACTTTTTCGTTCCCAAAGATTTTTCTGCACAAGAAGAGTATGAGAAGGGATTTGGCGTAGATGAACTAATGCTTGTAAGTACAAGTGGAGTGAAAACACACCATGACAAAGAACTTGTTTCAACTATACCTTTTAACACATCTAATAATATAAGGTATTTCTATCGACCATTTGATATACAATGGATCGATTATGATTTGAGTAAAGTAGTAAGAGCAAGATATGAAGTAATGAAGCACACGTTATGTGATAATTTGTGCATATGTACTTGTAGGCAACAAACAAGTTTTGATTTTCAACACATTCTTGTTTCAAATTCTGTAACAGACATTTGTTATGTGTCTCTACAAACAGGAGAAACTGGATATGTATTTCCCCTCTACCTTTACCCCGACAACATGCAGCCGGGTATTGACCCCTCCAACCGAATACCCAACCTCGACAAGGGAATTTGGTCCAGGATTGAGAGTGTTGTGGGACCGGCAACGCCTGAGCAAATCTTTGACTACATTTATGGCGTACTTCACATCCCTTCATATCGTACCAAGTATAAGGAGTTTCTGAAAGTTGACTTTCCCCGCATTCCATATCCGACAGACAAGGAAGCCTTTGACAGAATTGTGCACTATGGCACGCAACTGCGCATGCTACACTTAATGGAATTCGTGCCGCCGATGCCGGAAATCGCACAATTTACTACCAGCGGGGATAACATTGTGGAGAAATTAACCTACAAGGATGGCAACGTCTACTTCAACAAAACACAATGTTTCAGCAATGTGCCGGAAGTGGCGTGGAATTTCTACATAGGCGGATATCAGCCTGCGCAAAAGTGGTTGAAAGACCGGAAAGGACGCGCCCTGACCTTTGACGACATTCTCCACTACCGGAATATCATTATCGTTCTGTTGGAAACCAATAGGATTATGAAGGAACTGGACAATGAGCAAATCGACAGATCGACAAAACCCTTCGACATGCATTAAAATGCAGTATTATTTGCGCCTCTTCTTCATATCTTCATATCTTAATAACTTCATAAAAAAGTAGTACTGCAACCTTTCAACAATTCTGCATCTTATATTAAAATTATTGTAATTTTGCAGAATCATCAATTAAATCAAACATAAAATGAAGTCACTTCGTCCTCTCTTTCTATGCATTCTTTTGATTGCAGGAATCATCATGCCTGGTGCAGCGCAGGTTAAACAGGTATACAAAGTCATCGACAGGATCAGCGGGAAACCGCTGGAAGGCGCCACCACGAACCTTTATGGCATCCAACTGAAAACCAACGCTAAAGGTGTGGCGGTGGCAACCCTCCCCGCCCAATACAAAGGCGAATACATCAGTGGAGAGCGGTGGACCTTCCCCGGCTACACCCATCTGGGCTCATTAGGCATCTATCAGAAAAACATCTTTCAAAGCAGTGACACGATGTTTATCAACATGATTCCTGAAGAGGTTTTCCAACAAGAGGTAAGCAGCGTCTTCTTGAATTTTTTCGACAAAGTAATGTCCTACACAGGAGACAATGCGAGAGACTATTATCAGAGAGTGAAAGACAAACCGGAATTCAAAGAGAAGTTCAAAAACAGCATGGTTGACCTTGATGATGGTTTAAACAGATGGGCAGATCTAACCCTATGCAATGCCATTAGCATCGTCACCATCACTCACAACGACCTCACGATGCCAGACAATATAAAAAGGCAACTGCTTGACGGTGAGCTGGAAGAGGCGCTCAAGATGGCTAAGGAACAGATGGTACCCAATAATACCGACAAGGAAAACTTAGAGCGTGTGGCTCGTTATTTGACCATTTCCAAACTCAACCATATCAACGAAGATACCACCAACACTATTCCCCTTTACCGTCTGCTTTATGAACAGAATTTTGGAGAAGATTGTGCCGCCACCTATCTTGCCGCATTGAGTGCTCAGGAGGAATATGACGAATGGCAAAGAGTTTGTGATATTGAAAAAAATCGGAAACACTCGCCACTGGACGTCGCATTTTTTGAACCGGATCCGTTCATGTATGAAGGGGAAAAGATGTGTGAAAGAAGTGAGCAAACCATCTCTATCCTCAAAGAGACTGCCCGTCAGCACCCCAGCAATTTTTTTAATCAGATGATTAGCGCATTCTACCCACCCCTTATATACGCATACGCTCTCTCAAACGACACTCTGAAAGCCTTGGCGTCCATCGACAGTCTGCTCGCATATCATGATCGCTATATGGAATCGTACAACGTTGGGGCCTTCCATAAAACCATCATCAATATATGGGATCACTCTTCACCCATGAAACTCATTAAAGATTTGAAGATGCCCTATTTAAACAACAAAGAAGTCGAACTTGCCGCCAAATCGATGAAAATGGCAGAAGATTTATACCACAGCAACCCCGACAACCAGATGGCCGAGATTCTCTATGCATTCAAGACCTACGATTTATATAAGCTATATCAAGATTACAATATTGAATATGAGTCTCTGACTCCTTTAGCTGAAAAGATCAATGATATTTTGAAAAAACTTCTTCCAAAGTATCCTGAATACTATGCTGTCCCCAATATGAAGGTCGCCGCCGACCTCTATGGCGAATGTATTTTCAACAATGATAAGGAGGAGAGCGTAGTTAAGAGCAGATATCAAGACTACCACAACTCATACGAGACTTTAGAGAAACTCTTCCCAGGCATTTTCTACGATAACTACATGCGCTTCAACACCTATGCAGAGGCCTTTCTGGCCGGTAAAGATCAATCTACAGGAAACCAAGATTTGACAGAGTTCACCGACGAGCTTCTTCGCGAGAAAGCTAAAAAGGACAACATTCCGTTCGAGGCTGCCAAAGCCCAGCATTACAACAATATTGCAGAGCAATTGTACATTTGGGAGGAGTATTCGGCAGGAATCTTGCAGTATCAGAAGGCAATCGATTACTACAAGAAGGCTGCAGCAGCCGACCAATCGATGTGGATTCCTTACCTGGCCAATTACCTCCAAATGGGTGACGCATATCTTTTATCCAAGCAGTATGACGAGGCAAAGGCTGCCTACCGCAAGATTCTGCAAGAGGAACCCAACATACCAGCCGACCTCATGCCGCAATATCTGAAAATGAAGGGAGGAGCCTACTGGTATGAAGGTGATGTCTGCTATGCTCAGAATGACGCTGCTGGAGGAGCTAAACTATACAAGACAGCCGAAAAATGGTTGAAGAAATCCATCGCCACCGGCGACAGTACAGCTTTAAGGTATCTTGGAGAGATCTTTTTTTCAAAAGGCGCCAGAATGTTCCGACAAGCCAATCTAGATAAAGCATATCAGCTATTTGACCAGTCAGAGACTTATTATAGTGCCTACCCGTTAGAGAGCCCTTCGAATCGTTACGAGAGTCTCCTTCAACTCATGGAAGAATACTATGGGGAGATGAATGACGTGGAACAGTACATCAAAGTTCAGGGTGATAAGGTCAAATACTACAAACAGTTCACCAACATGGGCAGCAAATATCTAAGCAATTATGCCGAGAGTCTGCGCGGAATGTCAACGCTAAGTGACGATCCTACTCTCAAGACCCAATGCAACAAAGAGTTAATAACATCTATAGAGGAGCTGAGCACTTACTCATCTTATGATGATGGATCTCTGAATCTTCCGTACATACAAGCTCATCATGCGCTGGCGGATGCCTACCTCGACGTAGACTCTTTTGAGCAGGCTATCCCCTACTATGAAAAATGTCTGGAATTAGGCGAGTATTTCTACAAAGACACATCCTATGCCCGATGGCAAATGAACTTTATCGAGACTGCCATGCCGCTGGCTGCTTGTTACGAAGAGATGGCCGATGTGGACACCTCCAACAGAAAACAGTGGTTTCTCAAAGCCATCGGCATTCGCGACACACTGACCCACTATATGAAAAGTCTGATTCCAACGTCAGTTGATCCAGACAACCAGTCATTCAAACTCTCCTACCAATACTACCGTAATGCCCTTGCCTATGCAGAGGCGGAGTTGCCCTATATGGGTCTCGAAGAGTTGGACAAATCCGACTCCATCCTGCTCGTCTTCTACAATGGGGAATACCGAGAGGCTGTTGAAGGGGACCTTGTGCGTAACTACTGGCTCCGGGGCGCCATCTATGATACTGAAGATGATGTAGACAAGGCTAAAGAGCTGTACAGCAACGCCATCACGTGCGCCGACAATGCCATTGACCAGACTAGTGTAGCTTATTGGGCCGTAATCAGCATCTCTTCCATGTTAGAACTGCTTAGCGAAGACCCTACCTCCAACGCCAGTCAGATTAAAGTGCTGAAACAGAAATTAGACAAATATTCCAGGTTGATGCCTGAATAGAGAATTGTTGAACTGTTGAATTGTTGAATTGTTTGATCGTTTGATCGTTGAACTGAAAATTGAGAATTGTCCCACATATCACCGTCGGAGACGTGCTATAGAGTGTCTCTACAAAGTGACTCCGTACTTTAACTGAAAACTGAAAACTGCCAACTGATAACTCCTCTTCGCGTCCTCTGCGTCTCTGCGTTAAACATCTGTGAGCGCAGCGAATAAAATCTGCGGGAGAAAAAAAACTCCATCAGCGGGAAACCAACCCGTAAAACCCCGTCGGAGACGTGCTATAGCGCGTCTCTACAAAGTGACTCCGTACTTTAACTGAAAACTGAAAACTGCCAACTGATAACTCCTCTCCGCGTCCTCTGCGTCTCTGCGTTAAACATCCATGAGCGCAGCGAACAAAATCCGCGTCATCCAAGATCCGCAAGGATCTAAAATAATAATCTGCGTCCATCTGCGTAATCTGCGTAATCTGCGGGAGAAAAAAATCTCCGCGTTATCACTTCTCATCGAAGATGATATCGAAGTTCATCTGCTTCTTGAGCAAATCGACGGAGACGACCTTCACCTTGATGGTATCACCGAATCGCAGGGATCGGCCTTTGTGCAGACCGACGAGCGTATAGTTCTCTTCATCAATATAGTAGAAGTCATCATCAAACGACCGCATCGGAATCAATCCTTCGCAATGAGACTCAGTCAGTTCGGCATAGACGCCCCACTTGGAGATACCGGAGATGGTCGCATCGAAGATTTCACCCACCTTATCCATCAGATACTCAGCCTGTTTGTATTTCACCGAGTCGCGTTCAGCCTGAGTAGCTTGCTGCTCCTTCTGTGAACAGTGTTTGCAATATTCCGAATATTCTTCACGGTCAACAGACTCTTTATTAGCCAGATAGCGGTCCAACAGACGATGTACCATCAAGTCGGGATAACGACGGATGGGCGACGTGAAGTGAGTATAATACGGAAATGCCAAGCCATAGTGGCCGATGTTGTCGGTGGAATACTCTGCACGCGCCATGATGCGGATGGAGAGTTTGCTGAGCATGTTATAATCAGGTTTGCCCTTCTGCTCCGCCAACATGTTGTTGAGCGAAGAATTGAGCGACTTCACAGACGAGGTCTTCAAATCAAAACCTAACTTCTTGACGAAATTCTTGAAGGTATTCAGCTTCTCATCGAGCGGTTTGTCGTGTACACGATAGACAAAGACATTGGGTTCAGACAGGTTGGCGCGTTTCTTGCCGACCTTCTCTGCCACCCGGCGGTTGGCGAGCAACATAAACTCCTCAATGAGCCAGTTGGCCTCTTTCTGGACCTTGAGATAGACGCCGATAGGATGTGCGTTTTCGTCCAACTTGAACTTCACCTCCTCGGTCTCGAAGTTGACAGCGTTATTGTCGAAACGCTTCTTACGGAGCACCTGGGCAATCTTATGCAGCTGCAGGATCACCTCCGCTAAATCGCCTTGACCAGTCTCAATGATTTCCTGTGCCTCCTCATAGTTGAAACGGCGGTCGGAGTTGATGACTGTGTGGCCAAACCACTCTTTGTGCACTTTGGCATTCTCGTCGATGTCGAAGACAGCGCTGTAGCAGAGCTTGTCCTCGTGCGGGCGCAAAGAGCAGAGGTTGTTGGAGAGCGCCTCGGGAAGCATCGGGATGGTGCGGTCCACGAGATAGACGGATGTAGCACGCTCATAGGCTTCGGCATCGATAGCGGAACCCCGTTTGACGTAGTGAGACACGTCGGCGATGTGGATACCCACACGATAGAGACCGTTGCCGAGATCTTCAAAAGAGAGGGCATCATCAAAGTCCTTAGCATCTTCCGGGTCGATGGTGAAAGTAGTCACATTGCGGAAATCACGGCGTTTTCTCAGCTCATGTTCCGGAATCTCCACAGGGATAGCTTCAGCTTCCTCCTCCACAGCTTTCGGGAACTTGAGCGGGAAGTCGTTCTCAGCAAGGATGGAGAGCATCTCCACCTCGTTGCCGCCGGGTTTGCCGAGCACGTGGATCACCTCGCCCAGCGGACTGCGCGTGCCCTGAACCCAGTCCACGATAACCACCACCACCTTGTCGCCGCTCTTCGCTTTCTTGAGCAGTCGGCCAGGGATGATGACGTCGCGACGGAAATAGGCATTGTCGGGGATGAAGTAGGCCACACCCTTCTGGATGCTGACGGTACCCACGAGTTGTTTCTTGCTGCGGGTCACGACTTCAACCACCTGACCTTCACGACGTTTGCCGGGACGGGTTGGAAAGAGGAGCACCTTGACGATATCGTTGTGCAGTGCATTGCCGAGGTTGCCGTCAGCGATGAAGATGTCGTCGGAGAGAGACTCGTCGGTCTTGTTGACGGGCTCATCCTGCGGCACCACAAAGGCCATACCGCTGCGTTTCATCTCGATACGGCCCACCACATAGTTGCGGTGCGTATCCTTGCCCGTGACCTGTTTATAGTTGATGCGATACTTGCCGCGGCCGGACTTGAGGAGCTGTTTGGCGGCCACCAGACGTTCGATAGTCTGTTTGACCTGCTCCCTACCCTTCTTGTCGAAGATGCCGACCTTAGCCGCTATCTGTTTGTAATTCAGTTTTTCCGTCTTGCCCGTGGAGAGGGCCTCTATAATTCGTCTTCCTAAATCTTCCATAACAAAATAAAATTATAAGTTGCAAAACTACATAATTCTTGCGACTTCTGGAGAGGAAAAATAAATCTTCATGGAATTGTAATTGCGGGGGAATCTCTTTCGCAGATGAACGCAGATTTATCCATTCGCGCTCATGGAATTTTAACGCAGAGACGCGAAGAACGCGAAGACGTAAGGCGTGCTGAAGGCACGTTATCCTAATAACCCCGCACAAATTCAATAGCTCAAACAAAAACAAATAAGAACAACCAAAACAACTATATATCAATATATTACATATAGAAGGCTGTTTCCTTGTTTTTGCCTATATGACCTTTTTTTGATTATTTTTGTACCTTGTTTGTCCCCCCATATTGAAATAAATTTTATCTTTGCCGACGATTTAAAAGTGAATGTCTATGGCAAAGAAACAGTATCAGAAAGTCAAGGAGCCGGTGAGAATCAGATTCAAGGAACTGGCGAACGGGAACCGGAGCATCTATCTGGACACCTACACGGACGGCAAACGGCAGCCGAAGGAGTTCCTGCGGCTTTACCTCATCCCCGAACGGACACCCGCCGACAGAATCCAGAACCGCACGACACTGGAGGCGGCAACGGCAATCAAG
>JAILCI010000063.1 GCA_024686335.1 Bacteroidales bacterium
GAAAAAGAGAGGAAAACCACTATGAAAAGTATTGTAGATGTTCTACCTAAGAAAATTAAAGACATTTCTTCAGACGTAGATAATTGCAACTACTTTTTGACACACAAACACTCTTTGATTACAGAAAATGCAAAAGATATAGGCAAAGTATCTCCCGTTAATCTTATTTCCGATGTAATCACAAGCCCACCGTATTTGAACGGAACTAATTATTTCAGAAACACAAAGTTAGAACTGTGGTTTTTAAAACACATAAAAACTGAAATGGATTTGCGATATTTCAGAGATAAAGCATTAACAAGTGGAATCAATGATGTTAAACGAGAATATGGACTTTTGCCTAATAAGACTCAAAGCCAATTGTTGAAACAAACATTACAAGAACTTGAACAAAGGTCTTATGACTCTCGCATTCCATTAATGGTGAAATGCTATTTTCAAGAAATGTATAATTTTTTCCAAGGATTGACAATACACTTAAGACAAGAGGCTAATATTCTAATTGATATTGGTGATTCCATATTTTCAAATGTCCATATTCCAACGGATTTGATTCTTGCTGAGACAATAGATGTTTTGGGATATGCTCTCAATGAAAGAATTGTATTAAGAAATAGGACATCAAGGAATGGCCAAACTATTTCTCAGGTTCTTCTTAAGTTTACTTATTCTAAAAGATAATGTCATGAGCAAATATATTGATACTAAGTGGCGTAGATTTATTAAAGATATGCCCCATCATCAAATTCCTTTTTCTAAAAGGAATTGGGGAAATCCAAATCATTCCTTATGTTCGTATCAAGGGAAACTAAAACCAGCTATAGCTTATCATCTTGTTAAGGTTTTTGTTCCTAAGGCTGGTGTGGTTTTTGACCCATTTGCTGGTGCTGGTACAATTCCATTTGAAGGTGCTCTTAATGGCATTACTGCTTATGGAATGGACTTAAGTCCATTAGCATACTATATAGCTTCTCCAAAACTTCACAAAAACAATGTGGAGTCTTGTGTTGACTATATCGAGAAGTTAAGTAACTTTATTGCTTCTGTGGAGATTCCAAGTGAATACATCAAAGCTAATAAAGATTTTGGATTTAATAAAACAATCAAAGAATACTACCACCAAGACACCTTTATGGAAGTTTTAAAGGCGAGGTTGTTTTTTCAACAAAATCCACCCAAAACTTCAGAAGAAAAATTAGTATTAGCCTCGTTATTACACATTCTTCATGGAAACAGACCTTATGCTTTAAGTAGGAAATCTCATCCCATCGTACCGTATGCTCCTTCAGGCGATTATATTTATAAAAATCTTGTTGAAAAACTAAAAATCAAAACCATAAAAGCAGCAACTGTTCAATTGCCAGATTGTTTTGTCGAAGGTGATATTATGTTGGGTGATTCTACAAAGGTTTGGCCTGATAATATTCATGATATTGATGCTATCATAACTTCTCCACCTTTTTATGATAGTACAAGGTTTTATCTTATCAATTGGATTAGGCTTTGGTTCCTCGGATGGAACTATGAAGATTTTGAAACAGAATCTCTTTCATTTGTGGATGAAAAACAAAAGACAGATTTTACAGTTTATGATACTATATTTGAACAAGCAAAAGAAAGGTTAAAGACAAATGGTTATTTTGTCCTGCATCTTGGGAAAAGTGATAAATGTAATATGGGTGAGGTCCTAAGGCAAAAAGGAAAACACTGGTTCAAAAAAGCAAAATTGTATGATGAAAATGTAACTGATTGTGAATCATTCGGTATTAGAGACATTGGTCGAGTTACTTCTCACCAGTATTTGATTTTAGAATAGTTAGACCAATCCCAATATTTTCTTATTTACATCGGACACATAATCGATTAAATGATTCTTGGTAATAATAGTTCGTAATTCCTCAACTCTATGGGGCAAATTTGTGTTGTTTCTAATATTGAGGAATTTATCAATTGCAGCGTTAACATCAATATTTGTATTATAAACAGGTTTTTTGCTCGAAATCAAGCCTAAATCAGCTCCCGTTATTTTGGATAATTCGACCAGTTCTTGCTCTGAATAGAACTCGCTTGGCCATTTTGCTTTTTTTTGTTCATTTGCTTCCGATGAGAGGAGTGCTGCATTTTGAATGGTTAAAGGGTAAAAGTATTTAGCAGGAAGAATGTGGTCAACGTGCCATGAGCTTCTATTATTTATATCTAATAGTTTTTTTGTCTTGAAACATCTACTACCAAATCTGTTAAAAAGGTCTTGAATATCTATCCTTGATTCCTCATCTTCATCTAAAACAGCCAATAAATCACCCAGTCTTCTGTTGGCACCACCTTCTCTAAGCTGTTCTGGCGTTCTTTTAGGGTTTAATTTTGCATTAATTGCAGCTTTACAAGATTTACATTCAAGTTGTTTTTCAAGTACTCCAAAGGTTTTTCCTGTATGTTTTGCAAATTGTTCTGAGGGGAGAATTCTTCCACAAGTTTTACATTGTTTCCAATAATTTTCAGGTTTGGAAGTCGCTTCTCGAAAGAAGGCTTTCCAAAATCTTTCACAATTAATAGAAGATTTTTTTAAAAATTCACTTTGCCAATTCTCCAAGCTTAAAGGCAAATCGGAATATTTTGAATGAACATAACCGCAATATTTACATTCTAATGATAAATAGTTGTATGCTTCTTCTGGCGTTAAGAGCTTTTGGCCAACCTTAAAAAGGTTTATTTGTCTGCATTGTACACAAACAAACATTAGCCAAATATCCTTTTGGTCGACATCGGCAAGTTGGGAGATGCCTGTGACATTAATGGTTTTCCTTCTCGACATGTTTTTTATTTTTTGCAAAAATAAAAAATATCTGGACAATTTCACTTTTGATATTACTGAAACCCGTAAAACTCTGAAAATCTGAATTATAATTAAAATACGATGAGGTTTAGGTTCACTTATGCTTGTCAGAATCAAAAGTGAGACTCCAAACCTCATCCTCGATGTTCGGTTTTGGAGATATGAGCATTGGGCCAATTTCTTCAGGACGAAGAATGGATAAATATGTATTTTTGTTGGCAAGATTTTTAAGTCATATTTTTGTAATTGAAATTCAATAATTGCATTATGAACAGCTTATTACGTGTACTTACGGAAAAGAGAAAAAAAGAATTATATGAAATAAAACACTCTCATCCTTTGAAATATCCTGAAGTGTATATTCCTTTTGACTTATATTATATTTTCCGTTCAAAACCCGCTTTGCCAAGCAAGTTGTATAGACCTTCTGAACCAATACGGCCCTCTTCTCCACGAAAACCATTAACAGACATTCCGAAGCCAGTCCATTTCATATCTATTGCCATTATCCTGTTGATGATTGTCGGCATTGTTAAGGCCTCACAATTTTCTCTTGCTTTTCTTGTCGTATTCATCGCAATATTTTTTCTAACAATCCCCGTTTCTATTTACTATCTTCCTCATATCAAAGAGCAAGAAAAATATGCCAACGAACTCAACAAATACAAAAAAGAACTTGAAAGATATGACGTGGAAAAGGAAAGATATTTAATCAATCTTGCTGAATATGAAAAAAATATCGTTAAAATAAATGCAGAAATTGCAAAGATACAGTCTGTTGAAAACACCGTCAATCACAGGAAGAAACTTTTCAAAGAAAAATTCAATCATCCATTTGATAAGTTTACTCAACAATATTCAACAGAAATAAAAAAGGGGGTGTCTGAACCGCTTTTCTATCGTTACATGAAAACACAATTAAACAAAAGTAATACCACCTGCGATTGGATGATTTTTGAAAATGGAAAAGTTTTGAAAACGAGTGAAGACGATGCTTACTATCCAGATTATGTTGTTGTTTGCGATAATTTAATCATAGACATAGAAATAGATGAGCCCTATGTGTATGACAACAAAAAGCCAATTCATTATCAGTATTCTTCAATAAACAAAAATGGTACTGTATTCAAAAGCATAGATGAAGAACGAGACACTTTTTTTACAGATAATAATTGGTGCGTTATACGCTTTGCTGAGGAACAAATTTTCAAAGAGCCATATAAGTGTTTTCTTTTGGTGAAGAAAATAGCAGAATCAATAATATCGTGTAAAGAACTTCCAGATTTTGAAAACGAGAAGGATTTTTGCGTTCTACCAGTAAACAAATGGTCGGAAACAGAGGCTCAACAAATGGCAGCGGATGACTATAGAGATACGTATATTAACGCAATTTTTGACAGTTTATAATGTTTGTGTACTTTTTGCGCGGCTTTCTATCAGCAGATTAGGCTGTTTGGTCTGATGCCAATGGCGTGCCGCAAGGCGGGAACAGAATGGGCAAAATCCTGATGATGATTCGAGATTGCCTCCGCAACAATACTGAGCCAACCTACAATAAAGACCTGTTGAATGAGAAGGGTATATAATTCTTAGGTGAAAGACTTGTTTTCTGACGCTGAACAATCCGTATCAAGAATGAGACTAAAAACCTCATTCTCGATGTTCGGTTTTGACAATGATGAGGTTATTTCCTCCGAAATCTGACCTCGAAATCCAACCTCAACGCCCAAATAGCCCCATTTGCCCATGACAAAAACATAGGAATTTGTGCTACTTTTGTCGGTGAAAGTGCTACTTTTGTCAAGAATCCTGCCAGTTTTCACTTCTTGATTTTTTATATTGTTTTGTAAATGAAAAAGTTATAGCTTTGCTGCCTAACTAAAAACAATAAGAATATGGAAGCGATTAAACTGACAAACATGGAGAACAATGAGGTATTCATCAACCTCAGCCAAGTATCAACCTTAAACCGAAGGGGGCGGGGAACAACGGTGATTTTCGACAATGGGACTAAAGTGGAGGTGCGAGAGAGCTTGACCATTGTCATGTATTTGTTGGAGCATTATGTTTTCAATATTGAAGCTGACGATATTTTACAGCAATCATTACTATGAAAAAATGCTACCTTTGCAGTCAATTTTCATTATAATGTAAATAAACAGATATGGAAAATAAGAACAACGAACATCTGATAAATAAAGAATTACTGGATACTCTTAATAATTTCAACATCCATAGCCATTTTGATAGCATTGATGTGGAAAAAACAAGAATGTTAAGTGATAAAGAGGAGAACATTGCAAAATATAAAGAGCACCTTAATGGCATCCGAGAGTTCATAGATTCTTTTGATAGTTGTATTGTTAGTGATGAAATTATGGGTGAGTGGAATATGATAAAAAAAGACATTAACAACTATCTCTTTAACACTAACATAGCACATGATGGAAGTTGTCCCAAAATTAAAGATTTTTGTATCCGCGAGTTAGCCCACCTAAATTCTATTAAAAACAAATTGGGGTATAATAATATTGAGTATCAAATGATTTGTTCACTTGTAGCAGAATCCGTGATTCTTGATGTTGAATCAAACATGTTATTGGTAGTTACAATATGTATGATTAATCGCAACGATTATACAGGCAGGCTAATAAACAATCAAGCATATTGTAAAATGTTAAAAGATTGCTTGAACGCATTGGGGAATATAGAATCACTCAATATGGAATACCAATACAAGTACGAGCGGTTCTCTCCTTTTTACAAAACACTTTCAGAAGAAGGACGAAAAAAAGGATTAATTGAGACTCGTAAGCAAGAAGAAAAATCAGGTTGTTTAGGAGTAACTATGCTGGTCATATTAAGTACCCTTTTTTGCTCGTTTTTGCTAATGTAGTCATTATTAATGTGAGTTTTTGAAGTATAAAAACTTGATGTTGAAAGTTTGCTTTAAAATCCCAAGTATATGAACAACGATTTTAGAATGAGCCAAGGACAGTTACGCTATCTTTACGATAGTGCCAAAGGTCGGATGGCATATCATCCCGATTATACGGAAAAGTGTCAGAATATAGTTGATGAATGCCCTCGTTTTGAGAGTGAAAAAGAGGCTACGAAAATGGCCATGAAGATGGAGAAAGAACATCCTGATGGAACATTCAGGGTGTGGGCTACTCTTGAGAAAGATGAGGAGTTTTATCGCATCAATGCCCCTTGGATAGTAACGACAAACGGTGACCAAATGAAAGCAGCCGAATATATTGGAATGGTTACCAAAGAAGAAGTTTACATCTTAATTCAGACAAGATGATGTGTTTTTACTCAATCATGTTTTTCAGCATAAATAATTAACAAAGATTGACATGTCGCGAAAAAGCTCAATACAATACAATCCGAAGTTGAGCGTCAAAGAAAACGCTATTCTTAACAACGTCTCTGAAAGTGGAATCTATTACCACATTAGAAGCCAATCCATAAACCGTGAAGAAGACAGGGCTAATAACCTCATCGCCAAAATCACTCAAGCCATAAAGAACAATCCAGAGGCATCACCGTTCAAAATTTCCAAAAACCGACACCAGATACAGTCCAGAGTTCTTGAGTGTCTTCATTTTCCCCTCTTTATACAATTCACCCAAAGCTACTGGAGCAACTTATCCTCTATAGGCACCATATCGCTTAATGCTGAGCAGGTAAGTACGATTAAAGATTTTCTTTGTTTGGTTCTCTGTCACTTTCAGATATTGGACGTGAACTATAAGTCAGTAAAGGTCTATAAGTATTCAAGATAGCTTTAAGTCGCTGTCGTTGAGGTTGTTTGAGTTGTGTTTAAGTGAAAGGGCATTGCCTTTATGCGTTGAATCCTATCGTATTCAACGAAAACACTTTTCAAGTGTTTTGCTGCAAACTCACAGCTGAATGAGCTCCAGAACAAGGTACAGTTATCCTTATAGGGAAAAAAAGCGCATTTGACACAACCAGCAAGTTCAACTTCACACAACCGTTTTCTTTACCCAGACCAAAGGGGCTCTCCCCTGTGGAATCCCGCTTTCCGAAAGGTGACAAGCGGGCTTGTGTGAGCGGTGGTGGTACCACCTATATGCTGGCCATTTTTGACGGTGAAGGGGTCTGTCACTCTCGCTTTGATGTCTCCCACACTATCTGTGCGGTACTGCCACCCTCCGTCTCTGCCTACCTTTATACTGATGCTATCTCGTTAGTGTAGGCTTATCACCCCATTCATCACCTTGCGGGGTGCCGTCTGCCAATTTGAAGTTTTGTTTGAACACCAGCTTATCAGCCGTCGTTCCCTCGTGTCTTCATTATTGTAATATACAATAAATATCTAGCATTTTCAAAAAAAGATGAGGTGCTGAAGAAGATGTATTGTTAGGCCTCCCCTTATCCTACTAGGGACAGGAGGTCAAGAGGTGAGTATAGTCTAACTGTCGGGTTAGTTTGGTCCAGCATTTCTGGCTCCAGAGACCCCCAGTAGCAGGCCCCAGAAAGAAAACCGAACTCGTTGGCCTGCTCTACGTCCGATGCTTCGTCTCCTATGTATATTATCTCACTGTTTTTCAAGCCTTTATACTTTTCGTGCTGCATGGCTATGTCGAACAGGACGGGTTTGGGTTGCGCCCGATAAGGGTATTTGCTGTTACCATACCTCGTTACCATGGGGTCAAAGTTCAATTTATTGTATTTCAGCACCTTGGACACCATTGTTTTCGTGTTCCTAGAAACAATCCCCACAGGTACGTGGCCCAGCTTTGTAAACACTTGCTCCCACCCGTCAAACAGCGGATAGTCGGCTATTTTAGCCAAAATTGTATCCCAGTCGGGTTTTCCTTGTAGGTACGGTTTGGCGGCCCTTGTGTCGAAAAGGGTTTGGTCGAAGTCCAACAGAATTGCTTTAACTTTTACGTCGTTCATTTTAAAAATTTTTAAGTTCTCACTTGTAATATACAAAAAAATGAGAGGAAAAAAAATACAAGCAAAACAAAAAATCCTCCGAAAAATCGCCCCCTAATCAAACCTCCACCAATAAATGGCCAAAATTGGGTGAGCAAAAACGAAGCCGTTTCTGCCAGTTTTCGACGCGATTCTGCTAGAAATCTTATCAAGCCTGCATATTCGCATTTTCGTTATTTTTTTCGTGTTTTCTATGTCTAAAAATCATAGATTTGCCGTCATACAAACTAAAAAAAACATTAATATGGCATTTTTAAAACTAACAAGCAAAGAAAACGAGGTGGTTTACGTCAACCTCAGCAAAGTTGTTGCCTTTGAAAGAAATGGGAAGGGTACACGTGTAAAATATGAGAGCGGAAAAACCGAGGAGGTCAAAGAATCATTTACAATAGTGGAATATCTATTGGAGCATTATGTAGGTGAAGTTATTTAAAAACAACGTATCATAGCTAATTCTCACAATTATTTCTATCTTTGCCGTCGTAAAATCGACAACAACTATGAAGAGAATTACTGATTTTCTGAATGAATGTAGCAAATGCGAATTGGAGCCTCCCGTTTACAATGGTTGTTCAGATGATGACCAATATTGTGTTTACATTGACAACCTATATAAAGGAGCTGTATCTGCGATAATGGAGGTTGATAGCGAGTTGAAATTGCCAGTCGTCAAAACGAGATTTTTTGAGGTGAAAGATATAATGATTCATGCGGATTTTCCTACACCCGATACCCTGACAAGAATAAAACAAGATTACATGACAACCAAGAGTGAAAGCCTGAAAAAAGACTACACTTATTTAGTTATGGCCAAGAAATGTCGGGACATGCAGTTGTATTACTTTTTAGAGTTCTCTAAATATCTTCAATTAGATGATTGTGAAGTTGAATCTTTAAAATTAGATTTTGGATTAATTCAAAGCGAGCAAGGTGATGAAAAAAACCAAAAATTGGATTCAGAAATAAACACTACGGATGAATCTGTCTCGGTCAACAGTAGTGATGATGCAGATTTTATAAAGGGAATACGAGAGTTAGCAAAATACTTGAGGTGTGGCATCAATAAAGCTGAAGCCATATCCAAGAGTGGTGTGTTAAAAAGGAGAGGTGTTCAGTTTATGGTTGGGAATGCTAATTATTTCAGCAAAAAGAAAATGGAGGAAGTCTTATCTAAAAATCCCGATTTATTCAAGAAGGAGGTGCACTGGCACTAAATCCTGCACATTTTCCTGCACACGATAAAACAAAAACCATCATAAGTTTTTGAAAATATGTTACTTATGATGGTTTCTTGCGGAGAGAGAGGGATTCGAACCCCCGGAGGTGTGACCCTCAACGGTTTTCAAGACCGCCGCATTCGACCGCTCTGCCATCTCTCCTTTGAGGGCGCAAAAGTACACTTTTTTTTCACATAGACATCTATGCAAATAATAAAATTTGTCAAGTGGTTATAAATAAATATGTTAACCTTCAATTCTCGTCACAACTCCCCGCTCACTGACGTACAAAGAATCGTCTAAATTGAAGCATTTTCGCAGACTTTCTGGCGTCAAGACCGCATGGATGTCATTATGGTCCAGAATCTTGCCCTCCCGCATCAACAGGGCCTGCCGCGCATACTCAATGGCCATGGTGAAGTCGTGGATGACTATGACGACCGTAGCCTTCTCCACACTATTCAACTCCGCCAAGATATCCATGATCTCAAACTTGTGCGAGACATCCAGATTGGAGAGAGGCTCGTCGAGGAGCATCACCGGCGTCTGCTGCGCCATGGCCCGGGCGATGAGCGTCCGCTGTAGCTCTCCCCCACTCAATGCGCTGATATTACGGTCTTTATATTGCGCAATATGACATCGCTCTAACATCCGCATCACTATCTCCTCATCATCCCCAGACTGCATCTGCCAATGCTTCTGATAGGGATTGCGGCCCATCATGACCATCTCGTAAACCGACATGTCGAAAATGGTGTCCTGATGCTGCGGCACAAAGGAGACCTTGCGGGCAAAGTCCATGTGGTTATATTGCCGCAACTCCTGTCCGCCGACGAGGACCTGTCCGGAAGAGGGCGTCAACAGACCCGCCATACACTTCAAGAGCGTTGTCTTGCCAGAACCATTAGGCCCGACGACCGCACAGAACTCACCCTCCTCTATCGTCACCGAGAGGTCACGGAAGATAGGCTGCTGATGATACTGAAAATCAATATGTTGAACTTCTATCCGAGGCATCTTATCCAAAGAGAGATTCTAACGAGTCTGCATCAAAATAGTGAATGATCTTCTTCTGGGAAGGGGTCACGGTAGGACAGTCGCAGCTGAAGAGCTGGCGCAGGAACTCCCTGACCGCCTCAACAGTGTGCAACGGCACCTGCCTACCCTTGTATTGTCTGGCCATGCACAAGGCGATATTCTGATATTTGTCGGTCTTATGCAAGAAAGTATTACTTTTGAACTCATCCAGAATGGTTGAGATAATGTCCTGAATATCACCCTCTTCCGACTCGTTGTTCGGCGTACCGTTAACGGCGAAATGGGTCATGTCGATCTTCTCCAACTCATAGCCCATCTGCTGGAATTCACTCTTCAGCGAGTCTGCCAGATCTGCTTGCGAGGGAGTCAGCGTGATAGTTGTCGGGAAGAGGCTCTGCTGCACGCTGATGGGCGTGTCCTCTAGCGCCTTCATATTGCGTTCGTAGAGAATGCGTTCCCGTGCATTGACGACATTCACCACCATCGGGCGGTCGCCGAGTTGCAGGAACAGATAGCGGTCACGGACGACAAAATAGGGAAAGTCTTCTGGCATCTCCTGTGGCTCGCAACTCTCCTGTGGTATAAGATTGGCAGCCAACTGCTCCGGTTCCTGACGCTCTATATTCTCCGTCTTCAAGCCTTGCAAAAAGTCATTCCACGACTGAGTGTCCACACGCTCATTCCACTGGTACGGTTTTGAGGAGCCCGAGGAACTGCCTCTATATTGCGGCACGGAGTCGAAAGGATTGTAGTTGGGGTTGTGGTCCACCTTGGGCATGACGATAGGACGGTCTGCGGGCCTCTTAGGAAGCTCGAAGATGGGGTCCAAGTCGAAGTCTATCTGCGGCGAGAGCGCCATGGTGCCAAGACTCTTCTTGACGGCAGCCAACACAAAACCGAAGAGCAGCTTGTCGTCCTGCAGCTTCACCTCCACCTTGGTGGGACTCACGTTGATATCCACATTGGCAGGATCCACGTCGATGGCGATGAAATAGGCCGGACGATAGCCCTGCGGAATCAGCTGCGCGTAGGCCTGCTCCACCGCATAGTTCAGCAGCGGATGGCGCACGTAGCGGTCGTTGATGAACATATACTGCTCCGCTTTCTTCTTCTTGGCGTTCTCAGGCTTGGCGATGAAACCGTGTACATTCAAGATGTCGGTCTCCTGATCCACCGGGTAGAGCTTATCCTTAAACGAGTTGCCGAATATGTTGACAATGCGCTGTTTCATGTTGGTGGGCTCGAGATGATAGACCATCTTGCCGTTATGATAAAGCGTGAAGCCTAAGTCGTGGTGGATGAGGGCGACACGGTAGAACTCCTCCTCGATATGGGTCATCTCGACATTGTCGGACTTGAGGAAGTTGCGCCGCGCGGGCACGTTGAAGAAGAGGTTCTTGACGGCGATAGAGGTGCCGTCCTGGGTGGCGCAGTGCTCGTGGCACTTGACCTCCGCGCCCTCGATGGTGACTGCCGTGCCGATTGTCTCCTCCGCCTGCTTGGTCTTCAGCTCCACGTATGCGATAGCGGCGATGGAAGCGAGCGCCTCCCCGCGGAATCCCTTAGTGCGGATATGGTATAGATCGTCGGCAGCGCGCAGCTTGGAGGTGGCGTGACGCTCAAAGCAGAGGCGCGCATCGTTGAAGGACATGCCCTTGCCATTGTCGATGACCTGTATCAAGGTACGTCCCGCATCCTTCACAATAAGCTGAATCTCAGTGGCTCCCGAGTCCACAGAGTTCTCCAGCAACTCCTTCACAACCGAGGCAGGCCGTTGGATCACCTCCCCGGCAGCAATCTGATTCGCCACCGCATCCGGCAGCATCTTGATAATGTCACTCATAGACCTCTTCGCAACAGATTATGCAAAAAACTTGAAAAAGACAAAAGCCAGCAGCAGCGCAAAGAAGACCATCGTCAGGATGGGCAGCAACGCGAACTGCTTCTTTGATGCATTATGACGACGCTTGCTGCTCCACTCACGGTGCAACTTGTTGGCAAAGTCGGTCTTGTGATCACCCGTTGCCTGCTCAGCATCAGGGTCGTAAAAACGGGGTTTGTAGTTGAACTCCCGTGTCTCATTTTCATCGTTTAATAATAAGCCCATATCAATAGAATTTTAGAGCGCAAATATACAAATAATTCAGTTAGCAGTTTTCAGTTTTCAGTTAGCAGTTTTTAGTACGGGATCACTGTGTAGAGACGCGCTATAGCACGTCTCCGACGGTGATGGACGGAACAATTGTTAGTTAGCAGTTATCAGTTAGCAGTTTTCAGTTTTCAGTTAGCAGTTTTTAGTACGGGATCACTGTGTAGAGACGCGCTATAGCACGTCTCCGACGGTGATGGACGGGACAATTGTTAGTTAGCAGTTTCCAGTTAGCAGTTTTCAGTTTGGGAGTGCACCACCCTATTCTGCTTTTTATTACTTTTGCGGTTTGTTAGTAACGAATAAAACCATCCACAATGAAAAATATCGCACGTCTCGCACTATTATGGCTCTTCCTTGCAGCCTTCACCACTCTCCAGGCACAGATTCCCGACTTTGACGAGAAATATGCCGTCCAGCTGTTGAAACCCGGCACCCCCGCGCCCGACTTCCAGCTGCAGACATTAGATGGCAAGATGCTGAAGTTCAGTAATTTCAGCAAAGGAAAATACACGGTCATCGACTTCTGGGCCTCCTGGTGTCCCGACTGCCGCAAGGATGCTCCCGAGATCATCCATCTGTATAACAAGTTCCACGACAAGGGTGTGGAGTTCATCGGCGTCTCCTTCGACACCGACAAAGAGCAGTGGACCAAATGTGTAGAGCAGATGGGCATTCCCTACACGCAGGTGAGCGAGCTGAAGCGCATGGGACAGTCGAAGGTGGCTGCCGACTACGGCGTCAAGTGGATTCCCTCGCTTTACCTGATCGACCCTGACGGCAACGTGCTGGTTAGCACCGTCTTATCCTACAAGATCGAGAATATGCTTTACGACCTGTTCGTCAAGGAGTGGCCCGAGAAGGAGATCATTGGCGAGCAGAAGACCTTCACCATTGACGGCAGCAAGGGCACGCTGACGGCGCGTCTCTTCACGCCGAAGATGGAGGCAGGTGAAAAGCGCGACCTCGTAATACTCTGTCATGGACTCAACGCCGACAAGAACTTCCCGCTGTTGCGGATGACGGAACGTCAGCTGCAGGGCGAGGGCTATGCCACGTTGACCTTCGACTTCAACGGTCATGGCGAAAGCGAGGGCCGTTTCTCCGAGATGACCATTGCTAACGAGATAGAGGACTTGGAGCAGGTGTTAGCCTACGCTCAGGATCTGCGCTTTGTGGACGACATCGCGCTGATAGGTCACTCGCAGGGCGGCGTGGTGGCTGCGATGGTCGCCGGCAAGCATCCTGAGGATATCAAATCCATGGTCCTCCTGGCGCCCTCTCCCTCGATACGAGACGATGTGGCCCGTGGCGAGTTGTTCGGAATCCGCTTCAATCCCTTGGACGTGCCCGACAGTCTTGTCCTGAATAACGGCATTGCCCTTGGCGAAAGATACTTGAGAACGGCGACACGTTTACCGATCTTCGAGACCTCTGCGAAATATCAGGGTAAGGTCTGCCTCATCCACGGCACTGGCGACATTCTGGTGCCCTGGACCTGCAGCGAGCACTACCACCAGATCTGGCCCGGCAGCGAGTACCACCTCCTCGAGTACTACGACCACAATTTCACCGTCTGCCCCTTCCTGCCGATCGATTTGACGGTGGAATATTTGGGGAAAACGATGGAATAGTTGATAGTTGACAGTTGATAGTTGACAGTTGATAGTTGTTAGTTGTTAGTTGACAATGTGTTTCGGTGTCCCTGTAGGGTCGATGCGTGCATCGACCATCATTATGCAGGATCTCCATGTAGAGACGCGCTATAGCACGTCTCCGCCCTTGATTAACGGGATCTCCATGTAGAGACGCGTTATAGCACGTCTCCAAGCATGTTTTTCGGACTCACGACTGGAGACCGGAGACCTGCGGGGGAAATAATACGTGTTATACGCGCGATACTCGGAGCCTGAGACTACTTTATCGAAAACTTCTCATGAATTGGAAAATTTCCTTCAACACCTCTACTACTATTCACCCTAAACTCATTATCTGAATACACAGTGACATTATAATACGTATGACTTGTTGAACCACACCACAGATAATCAATAATCACATCCACCGTCCCATCTGATAGTGGCACGGTACGGATATTGGTGTATTCGAGTTCCGGTTCATACATTTTGAGGCAGTATTTGACGGCCTCCATGGCGCGTTCTTCCTTATTGGATACAGCTGCTGTCTCGGTCTCATCCTGTTTCTCGGTTTTGCTGACAGACTTGTCTGAGGACTCCGTAGTATTCTGATACGAAGGAGTTATCCCATTCTTCTTCTGCAGCTCAGCAACATCCTTCTGGAGTTGTTCTATCTGCTTCTTCATCTCCTTCGTCTCGGAATTGAATGAGAATGAGCATGCGTTAAGAAGCAATGCGATTAGGGCGATTAGGGGGAGGAATATTTTTTTCATAGGTATTTTGTTTAAAAATTATTCTGTAATCCCATGGATTTTAACAACGCTGCAAAGTTACATTTTTCCAACAATAATGATATTAAAAACAAGCCGCCGAAGAATATTATTCCTCTGGCGGCTTTTTGTTAGGTTATTAAGGAGACGTTCCATGGAACGTCTCTACAGGAATAGGATTACTCCATGTCAGCTCTCTCAAGAGCGTCTTTGTAGTACTTCTGGTTAACGAAGACATCCTCTTTGTAAGGATTGATGCGACGTTTCTTAGCTTGATAGATAATGTAACCCAAGGCGATGGCGTTGGTGATGAGAGCCAGGGCGCTGATGATGGTCATCATGGTCGGATTGCCAGCCACGGTGTCAACGGTAGTGCCTACAGGGGCAGCAGCTCCGCCGGCAGCCTCATAGATCTGCTCGATGGTAGCCAAACCTTCCGGATATTGAACAGGAAGAACGGCCCAGCTGAACTTCTGGAAACCATCTTTAAAGGTCTCTTGGAAGAGCGGGAACACCTGAGCGAACATACACCAGATAGCTAGTGTGTTGGCACGGTTCATGATCCAACCGCCACGATTCCACAACAAAGCTGCAATCGTCGGGGCGAGCAACAATGCGATACCGCAATACCAGGAGTGAGTAGGCAGACAGTTGTAGGTGTAAGCGAAGTTCCAGATGTCATAGACAACGATGAAGACCCAAGTCATGTCGGCCCAGATCATATCTTTCTTGTCTTTGGACGGGAATACGTTCCACCATGCTGTCATACAGAAGATGTTGAGCAGGCCAGCGATACCATTCATGACGTTGTGCCAGCCACCATAGAGCCATACGCCCTCAGAGGAGAGCCACCACTTGTTCCAGCCCATGACAGCACTCTCAAAGTCGGAAACGACAGCGATGAGGATGTTGATAGCCACGATGATGAACGGGAACGGTTTGAACCAATGTTTGGCACCGATGCCCCATTTGTATTTGATCATCATGAAACCGATACAGCCGGTGAGTGCAGCATACAGCTTTGCATAGTGGAACCAGCCGTTCATGTACATGTGCGTCTGGTTGTTGAGGGCCCACTCGGCGCCAGAACGAGCACCGACAGCAATGGCCACGAAGTAAATCGTCAACAGTACGGGGATGACGAAGAAGGTGATGATGCCGCCCATTTTCGTACGGCGTGCAAACTCGTTAAACAGAATAAGACCCACGAGAACTACGAGTAACATTCCCCATTGAGCCAGGGCACCTGCCCCATAAACTTGGAAAAACATAATACTTTTTATTAAGTTATTAAAATATGAAATTATTAAATTATGATATAATGCATTTAAGCATTATGAATTGCTACTTTTGGGGCTTTGAGGAATATCAGTCTCCATCTACGTTACTCGCTGATTTCCAACCACTCCATCTCTTTCTCCTCTAATTTTTGCTTCGTCTCCTCATAGGCTTTATAGAGCTCTCCAGAGGCAATTTCGGCGGAAAATCGTTCCGGTTGCGCCAATTTGTCCTCTATCTCAGCAACTTTCTGCTGCAACTCTTCCATCTCCAACTCCAACTTGCGCATACGGTTTTTCTTCTTTCTGTCGATAGCCTCCTGCTCTTTACGACGCTCGTAACTCTCTTTGTTACTCGACATAGTCTTCTCACCATTTCCAGAATTAGCAGCTGCATTACGCTGCAATTCATTGAGGGATTCTATCTTACGCTGCTGCAAGAAATCGTAGACATCGCCCGTGTAACCGCGCAACTGTCTGTCTTTAAATTCGTAAGTCTTAGTGGAAAGTCCTTGCAGAAAATCACGGTCATGGGAGACGAGGATCAGGCTGCCCTCATATTGCAGAAGAGCGTTCTTGAGCACATCTTTAGAAGGCATATCAAGATGATTGGTAGGCTCATCGAGGATAAGCAGATTAAAAGGTGAGAGTAGCAGTTTGGCAAGTGCCAGACGGGCTTTCTCACCACCAGAAAGCACCTTAACCTTCTTTTCTGTTGCCTCTGTATCGAAAAGAAAACTGCCGAGGATGGTACGAATCTTAGGACGGATATCGCCCACAGCCACATCATCGATAGTCTCGAAGACGGTCTTCTCGGGATCTAGAAGTTTGGCCTGATTCTGGGCATAGTAGCCGATGACGACCTGGTATCCCAACTCCAGCTGTCCGCCCTGTGGGGCCAGTTCGCCTACAATGGCCTTGACCATGGTAGACTTGCCCTCACCATTACGACCCACAAAAGCCACGCGCTCGCCACGTTCCAAGTGGAAATCAATCTTATCCAACACATTGAGTGTACCATAACCTAACGACAACTGCTTGGCATCCACCACCATACGCCCTGAGTGTGGTGCAGGTGGGAACTTAAAGGTGATGGATGAAGAGTCGTAGTCGTCAATCTCAACTCGGTCCATTTTCTCAAGCATCTTGATACGGCTCTGCACCTGACGGGCCTTCGTAGCCTTATAGCGGAAACGCTCAATGAAGCGCTCAATCTGAGCTATCTGCTGTTGCTGGTTCTCATAGGCAGCCTGCTGATGCTCGATGCGCTCAAGCCGCTGCTCTACATATTGCGAATAACTGCACTTATAATCCTGAATTGTACCGCAAGTGATTTCTACTGTACGGTTGGTAACGCGATCCAGAAAAGCACGGTCGTGGGAAACCAAAATTACACAACCGCTATAGTTGGCAAGATAATCCTCCAACCATTGTATAGATTCAATGTCAAGATGGTTTGTCGGCTCATCGAGAAGGACGATCTCTGGTTTCTGCAGCAGAATCTTGGTCAAACAGACACGCATCTGCCATCCATTGCTGAACTCTGCCATCGGACGTTGGAAATCGCTGCGCTTGAAACCCATACCCACAAGGACCTTTTCTGCCTCACCCTCGATGGTATTTCCGCCCAAGTGTTGGTGACGGTCGTTGGCGTCGGACAACTGCTGTGCCAACTGTGCGTACTCATCTGACTCATAATCAGTTCGCACTGACAATTCATTTGTGAGTCGCTGAATCTTGTTTTCCAACTGCCGCACCTCCACAAAGGCCGACATCGTCTCTTCCCAAACTGTTTTGTAAGAGGTCTCGGCCAACTCCTGCGGCAGGTAGCCAGTCTTAAATCCAGTAGTGATGACCATCGTACCCGACGTCGGTTCCATCTCACGATGAATAATCTTTAGAAGTGTGGACTTCCCGGCCCCATTATGACCTACCAGGCCGATACGGTCACGGTCGCCCGCCACGAATGAGATATCATGAAACAAGAAGTCACCCGTGAAGTTGACAGAGAGTTTATTGATTTGAATCATCTTCGAAAATAAAATTAGAACAGCAGTTGCGACATCGTATCTGTTATCTCTGTATTGAGCTCTGACAAACGCTTGTACTCTTTTGAATTCCGGATACGACGAGCGCGGAACACACAGAATAGTTTCTTAAGGTGAATTTTATAATGATGCACCAAGAAGGCTGTGCCGAATGTCACCAAAAGATAAAGCAATGCTATCCAGAAATGTTTACTGATAATCCATACAATTGCGAGAAGAATCAGATACCACACCGGGAAAGCAAGAAGTGCCCCAACGACATATTGGAAAGAGGAGTGGAACATAGGATCTTTCGCCTTGTTGGCAAAATGCTTAGTGATAAACCGCGGCACAAAATTATTGATATAGCCAAATAGGAATAGTGGTAACGTAATCAACATCAAGAAAATACGCAATGAGACAGCCGGGATATGCAACTTTCTATTGACAACCCAATGGTTCAAATTGGTCTTTTGCAATAGAGACATATACTCGCGAGTTTTCAGCATCAAATTCTCGAATGCATCGGGCTGATTCTCCTTATACCGCTTCACATTTGCGATGATAGTCATGGCGGCATCCTTCTGATTTGGCAGGTAGTTGACACGCAGTCTCTTACTGCGCAGCAACGGCTCGCTCATCATCTGGGTGAGGCTCTCTATTTCATTGTAGTATTCAGGAATGTCGATGTCAGGGGTCATCTCCTTCACGCGCGCACGGGCCTTATCCATAAGGGCGTGATACGCCGTGTCATGATTCTCCTTGTACATATCGAAAAACTCCTCAAAAGTGAATGGTTCCCCAACCGTAACCATCAAATCACTATGGAAATTGAAGTAATTGGAGTAATGGATGTTAAGTGGCAATATCTTGAGGCCGAGGGAATAATCTTTCATCTCTTCGGCAGCAAAAGCGATACGGGCAAACCCTTTCTTAAATGTGCTCATATAGTGACCATGCTGATGAGCAGCCTCCGGGAATATAACCACTGTACCGCCATTGCCTAATACCGCACCGGCGCGATTGAATAAGCCAATATTACTTCTGACATCGTCCACGTTACCGTCTCGGGTTCGGAAGGTGGGCATGATTTTCAGGAAACGGAGAATCTTGGCCACACCGTCTTTCTTGAAAATGTCACCTCGCGCAATGAAGACGGGTTGACGCTCATCTTTAAACATGGTATGCAGAATAGCCAATGCATCCATCAGACCGTTCTGGTGGTTGGCAATGACCAAAGTCGGCTGTCCCTTAGGCGGAATGTTCTCCTGATTTAGAATGTAGAAATTCCGATAGTAGATATGGTTATGCGCCAAGCAAAGGTAGCGCATGAAAAACGCATACAGCCTGTCATATTTATCGATGTCGTCAAAAGAGATCATAGTTTAAGGAATTAGGGATTAGTCTTCCACAATAGTCATTTCGTCGATAAGATTCTGAGCATTAGCAAATTTGTCCACAATAAAAAGGAAGTAACGGGCATCAAGACTGATGTTGCGACAACGACTCACATCATAGTGGATATCACTCATAGTACCTTCCCAAACACGGTCGAAGTTGGTACCTATGAGATGGCCGTTAGCATTGATAACCGGGCTGCCGGAGTTACCGCCCGTAGTGTGGTTACTAGCGATGAAGGCGACTGGAAGCTCTCCCTTCTTGTTGGCATAGCGACCATAGTCTTTCTTTTCCCATAACTCTTTCAGTTTGGGATCCACCTTATAGTCATACACATCGGGATCCTCTTTGGCAATGATGCCGTCCAAAGTGGTATAATGGGTATAGCTGACACCGTCGGCAGGGGTGAAACCATCCACTTGGCCATAGGTGACACGCATTGTCAAGTTGGCATCCGGATAGAAGACTTTATCCGTATCCTTACTCATCAAAGCATTCACATACTCGCGATAGAGCATATCCAACTTGCCGTTGGTACCACGAGATTCATTATAAGTCGCAACGTAAATCTTATAGAGCTCATTATAGAGTGTCACAATTTCGGAGTTGGCCGTCTTAGCGATCTTTTTATAGTTGGCCTTGGACAAGAAATCCAAGAATTTGGCTTGATCGGTGAAATAGGGAGCTGTTACAGCCATCTTGTCCCACAACTGTTCCATCATCTGTTTAACGGTAGCCTCGTCGAGACAGTATTTCTGGAGGGATGCCGGAATTTGGGCCTGATCTTGTGTCGTGAAATAGTAGGTCAGCAAATTCACAAAGCACTCCTTATCGATAGGCTGATAATAGCTCTCCGTAAATTTCTGATAGTTGGTGACGAGGCGGTCTCTATTGGCAGCAAACTCCTCTTCCTTGCCCATCACAAGCGTGCGGACATAAGGATGAACCACTTTGCTTACCATCTCGATACCGAAGAGACATTCTCCAATGTAAGTTGTGGACTGGATCTGCTTGCGATAGTCTTGATAGAGTTTCCTCATATCGGGAAGCAAATTGCCGAGTTCTTGTTTACGGGAAGCTGTGGCGTTAACCCAATTGGTAAACTCGGCCTCCTCTTTTTGCTTGAGTTCGACAACCTTACTCTCACGAATACCCTTGCTTTCGCCTTGCCATTTTTTCCATCCGTTGGAAATGCTATTGGCTTTAGCGGAATACATCAAACGAATGCGAGGATCCTGATTCATGTAACGTTTCATAGCATCCAGACGGATAGTACGAGCTTGGATAGCGATGGGATTCTGTACGTTGGCTACAATATCTACTGCATCAGAAGTGTAGAACTGATGAGTGGTGCCAGGATAGCCAAATACAAGCGTGAAATCTTTTTCATCCACTCCACCGATAGAGATTGGGAACCATTTGGCAGGTTTCATCGGTATATTTTCGGGAGAGTAGTCTGCGGGCATACCATCCTTATCCGTATAGATACGCCAAAGAGAAAAGTCACCAGTATGGCGCGGCCACATCCAGTTGTCACTATCACCACCAAACTTGCCTATGCTCTCCGGCGGGACACCCACCAGACGAACATCGCGATAGGTCTGTGTAACAAACATAAAGTATTGATTACCATAATAGAAGGGCTTGATAGCCGCTTTGAATGGAGTGGTAGTCTCTACCCTATTAATAATCTCTTCAATATTCTTCTTGACCAACTCTTGACGCTCATTTTCTGGAGTAGTACTGTTGACACCTTTTAGCACAGGCTTTGTCACATCCTCCATATAGATGAGGAAAGTGACGGTAAGACCTGGCGTCGGAATCTCTTCGGACATAGACTTAGCCCAGAATCCATCCTGCAAGTAATTATG
This sequence comes from Bacteroidales bacterium, assembly GCA_024686335.1. Lineage (GTDB taxonomy): Bacteria > Bacteroidota > Bacteroidia > Bacteroidales > WCHB1-69 > F23-D06. Next base: position 21,189 of record JAILCI010000063.1, read on the forward strand.
CTCCATAGTACTATGAGCCTGCACATTGGAATAGCCACAGTGGTGATTAGTAAGGAGCAAACCTTGTGAAGAGATAAGCTCACCTGTACAACCTCCGCCAAAGAGGACAATGGCATCTTTCATACTGTGGTGGTTAACGCTGTACACGTCCTCAGCCGTCAACTTGAACCCAAGCGACTGCATCTCAGCCTCATTATAATTCAAGAAAATGGGTAACCACATACCCTCGTCGGCCATCAGAAAGCCGAAACTGCAAAATGCAAGCAAAAAACTTAGTAATATCTTTTTCATAACAATAATTATTTCTAACAACAAATCTCATATCGCCCTTGGAAGCAATGTTTTCATCTTCTTCAACAGGAAAAACATCACCCCAAGTTTAATAATGAGAGCGCAAATGTACGAATTTTCTTTTAAGTACGACAATTCAAAATAGATAATTTGTGGGGTCGATGTGTACATCGAGCATCATAAATTACAGTGACTCTTACATTCATCTTCTTCATAATTTAAGGGAGGTATATACATGATGGCATAACAAAGATGAGTTCAAAGTCAAAAAAATTGCATTTTAACCGCAACATGATTTACAGAGGCACCTGCCCATAGAACACGCGGGCGGGCAGGCCGACATGCGGTGCGGACGCGGCGTGAATGGCCGGCCTCCAACAGCGGCGTGCAAAGGCGCTTGCGTTTACAAAAATGCATGCCTTCCGTGTATTTTCCCTTTTGCTACATGCTGCATTTTTGTTCCCGTTTGCCGCCGATGTCAGAGGGCGGACAGAGCGGGCGGGATTCATGTCGGCTTGATCTTTTGGCAACTTTTCTATCAAGAGAAAAGTTGAGAATTATCAAAATACCTTGTAAAAAAAAATGCCGCAATTTCTTGCGGCATCTCGTTGTTATAAGGATTTCGTCTTACTTGTCAAGTTTGCAGACAAGGTTTCTGTCACCGTAAGCGTCGTCAATCTTACCAACGGTAGGCCAGTACTTCTCGGTGTGCGGCATCGGGAAGGCAGCCTGCTGACGTGTGTAAGGTCTGTCCCAAGTGTCGGCGCAGACCACGTTCATGGTGTGCGGAGCATTCTTGATGACATTGTTCTCGCGGTCAGCACGACCCTCTTCAATGTCACGAATCTCCTGACGGATGGAAATCATAGCGTCACAGAAGCGATCCAGCTCGCTCAGCGGCTCACTCTCGGTAGGTTCTACCATCAAGGTGCCATGAACTGGGAAGGCAACGGTAGGAGCATGGAAACCATAGTCCATCAGACGTTTAGCGATGTCGCCAACCTGTACGCCAGCGGTCTTGTCGAACTCATTGCAGTCGAGAATCATCTCATGAGCACACATGCCATTGACACCAGTATAGAGAATCTTGTAGTGTCCCTGGAGACGGGCACGCATGTAGTTGGCGTTGAGAATAGCACAGCGGGTCACATCAGCGAGACCTTCGCCACCTAACATCTGCAGATAACCGTAGGTGATAGGAATCAGATAAGCGCTACCGTAAGGGAAGGAAGCCACCTGGCTGCCATGTTCGCCACCCACTTTCACCATTGCATGGTTCGGCAGGAAGTCTACCAAATGCTCGGCAACTCCAATCGGGCCTACGCCAGGACCGCCACCGCCGTGAGGCATGGCAAAGGTCTTGTGCAGGTTGAGGTGACAAACGTCAGCACCCATATTGCCCGGAGAGGTCAGACCCACCTGAGCATTCATGTTGGCACCGTCCATATAGACGAGACCACCATTCTCGTGGATAATCTTGATGATGTCGAGGATAGCCTCTTCAAACACACCGTGGGTAGACGGATAGGTGATCATCAAGCAGGAGAGGTTGTCCTTGTATTGTTCAGCCTTAGCGCGGAGGTCTTCCACATCCACTTCACCATTCTCGGTGGATTTCACCACGACAATCTTGTTGCCAGCCTTAGCGGAAGAGGCAGGGTTGGTACCGTGCGCGGAAGCGGGGATCAAACATACATTACGGTGTCCCTCGCCACGGCTGATATGATAGTTGCGGATGACGGTCATACCAGCATACTCACCAGCAGCACCAGAGTTAGGTTGCAGAGAGATAGCCTTGAAGCCCGTAATCTTGCAGAGCCACTCGCAGACGGATTTCAACATCTCCTGGAAGCCCTCGGCCTGATCAGCAGGAGCGTAAGGATGGATGTTGCAGGTCTCAGCCCAGCTCAACGGCAGCATCTCAGCAGCAGCGTTGAGTTTCATGGTACATGAGCCCAGCGGAATCATAGCGCGGTTCAGAGAGAGGTCTTTAACCTCTAACATCTTCATATAGCGCATCATCTCTGTCTCGGAGTGATATTTGTTGAAAATACCTTGCTGCAGAAATTCGGATTTACGAGTCAGCTCGGCAGGAATGTGCAGGTCGAGAGTGTTGCATGTGCCGTCGCAAACATACGGAGTGAACTGTTTGCCAGCAGCAGTAGCCAGAATCTCGAGCATCAGGTTAACATCAGCCAAGACGACGGTCTCGTCCAAAGCGATAGTGAAACACTCGTCGCACCAGTAGCGGAAGTTGACCTTCTTCTCAAGAGCAACCTTTTCCACATCTTTAGTGGTGATGCCGGCAGGAACTTGCAGACAGAGAGTGTCGAAATAGTACTCGTTATGCTGCTTGTAACCATACTTGGCAGCTTCCTTAGCGAGGACACCTGCGAGCACGTTGATCTTGACAGCCTTGTCGCGCAGACCTTTAGGTCCGTGCCACATAGCATAGAAACCAGCCATAATGGCGGTCAGTGCGCTGGCAGTACAGATGTTGGAGGTAGCACGGTCGCGTTTGATGTGCTGCTCACGAGTCTGGAGAGCCATACGAACGGCGCGGTTGCCCTGAGCGTCCACGGTAACACCGATGATACGACCCGGAGTCTGGCGGAGGTACTCTTCACGACATGCGAAGAAACCAGCGGCAGGACTACCATAGCCCATCGGCTGACCGAAACGCTGGGTAGGTCCAACAACACAGTCGGCGCCCCACTCGCCCGGAGGCGTCAGCAGTGTCAAAGAGAGCAGGTCGGTAGCCACACCCACGAGGATATTATGTGCGTGTGCATTCTCAACAAATGCAGAGAAGTTGTGGATAGCACCATGCTGATTCGGATACTGAATCATAGCTCCGAAATAGGTGTCATCCAACTCAACCTTGTCAGCCTTGCCGATGACCAACTCAATGCCTTGAGGAGCGGCATTCGTCTTCATCACGCCGATGCAGTGCTGGAAAACATCCTCGGAAACGAAATATTTGCAGACGTTGTTCTTCTGCTGCTCGCGGCTGCGGAGACGATAGAACATCAGCATCATCTCACCAGCGGCGGTGGCGTCGTCCAACATGGAAGCATTTGCCAACGGCATGCCCGTCAAACTGCTGACCATGGTCTGGTAGTTCAACAGAGCCTCGATACGACCCTGGGAAATCTCAGCCTGATACGGAGTATAGGCAGTATACCAACCCGGATTCTCGAAGATATTACGCAAAATAACAGCTGGAGTGTAGGTGTTGTAATGACCCATACCGATGTAAGATTTGTAAATCTTATTCTTGGCCATCAAAGCGCGAATCTTACCAAGATATTCGCCCTCAGTCAGACCAGCGGGCAGGTCCAACGGCTTCGGCAGACGAATGGCTGCCGGGATGGTTTTGTCAATAAGTTCATCCATGGTGCTCACACCGATGGTCTTCAGCATCTGCTGTTGCTCGTCCTTGCTCGGTCCATTATGGCGAGTGACGAATTCATCTTTAATTATCATATTGATTATCAGTTTGTTAATTATAAAAATCCATTTCCTAATAGGAGGGGCAAATATAAAAAATCTATCTCCCACCTCCAAAAAAATAATAAGGCTTTGAAAAGGACTTTCTACAAGTTCGCTAAGCGCAGCTCCAACTCCTCTTTCTTGAGGTCGGAAATACAGAACGGTTCCTTAATGTTGTTAAGAAACAAATTGGAACCCTGAAGCTTATGAACCTCTCTCAAATTAACAATCTGGTTTTTATTGATCTGCATAAAATCCCCTGACAACTGTTCCAAAATATTTTCAAAAGTACCATATACGGCATCAGTTTTTGTAGATGCAATATAATGGATGACCTTAATACGAGGATTACCTCCATCTAACTGTTCAAATGATTGTGAAACAATATATTGTATTGTTTCACTCTGGACCTTAAGTGTTCCGATATTAATAAACTGACGATTAACAGAGGCAGAGTTGTCCATACGAGCCAGCGTCTGTTTCAGCTCCTCATTTTCCTGTTCTAACGCTTGATTTTTGGCTGTCAACTCTTTCACCTCCTCTTCCAAGATCAATTTTGTTTTCTGATTCTTTATCTTTTTTATCTCTTGGTATACAGCGCGGATAAGAAAATAGAACAGCAGAATCAGAGATGAAAACATCAAAATAGCAGCGAAGATTTTAAAGATATTGTCTATAAGGTCCATGTGAAAAAGATTAAATTAATTTTGTACATGAATGTCATTGCAAAAATACCTCTTTTTGTGATTGGTGTTGATGACAATCTTTGCTGTTTTCGTGACAAAAATAAGGCATTTGGTTACAATTGAATTTTACAACTTCTTGTACTGACTACTTTTGCAGCAGAATTCAAAACAAACAATCTCAAAAAACAATTTTATGAAAAAGCTTATTTATGCATGTTTGGCACTGTTATTATGGGTGCCGGTTTCACTGTCTGCGCAACAAAGAGTAGATGTAGGTATTGTCACGACGAAACGTATTTCCAATGATCATCTGAGAAACAACAACGAAAGCGCCGTAGTCTCTGCAGATGTCAAAATGAACGGCAATGTAGTGATTGCCGCGGGCACTCCTGTGATACTTGATATCCAATACGAAAAACGACGTGGCATGGGCCGTCCCGCCATCATCACCGCCACAGCTGTGAGCACCACCACTGTTGACGGGCAGGTGGTCGCGTTGAACAACGGCGTAAAGCGCGACGAGGGCAAGAACCGACGCGGCGCAGCCATCGGTTGCGGAGCCACCTTCGGGGTCATCCTCTTCCCCGTCGGACTACTGTTCCTCTGCATCAAAGGCGGAGACGCAGCGATTCCATCCGGAGCCCAGTGGGCCGCCATCGGGTATCTATAAAAAAACGCCAAGAAGACAAAACCCCGCAGACCAATGGCTTGCGGGGTTTTTCAATGTCATAAAACAAACACCGTTTATCGATTTCCGTACATCTTCTGGTAATACTCCTCGTACTCGCCAGAGGTCACATGGCTGAACCACTCCTCGTTGTTGAGATACCAGTCGACAGTCTTCTCAAAACCTTCGTCAAAACGAACCTTGGGCTCCCAACCCAACTCGTTCTTGATCTTGGAAGCGTCGATGGCATAGCGAAGGTCATGGCCTGCGCGGTCTGTGACGTAGGTGATAAGCGACAGAGATGTTCCTTCCGGGCGACCTAATTTACGGTCCATAATCTCAATCAACTTCTTAATAAGATCGATGTTGCGCCACTCATTATTACCGCCGATATTGTAGGTGCTACCCGGCTTGGCCTGATGGAAAATGAGGTCGATGGCCTCCACATGGTCCTCCACATAGAGCCAGTCGCGCACATTGAGACCCTGACCATAGACTGGCAGCGGTTTATTGTGTTTTATATTGTTGATAAACAATGGGATAAGCTTTTCTGGGAATTGGTTAGGACCATAGTTGTTGGAGCAGTTGGAGATGACCGTCGGCATGCCGAAAGTGTCATGGTAAGCGCGCACAAAATGGTCTGCGGATGCCTTAGCTGCAGAATAGGGACTGTGCGGGTTGTAGGGCGTCGTCTCGCTGAAGAGACCCGTATCTCCTAATGCGCCATAGACCTCATCCGTGGAGATCTGATAGAACTTCTTACCCTCATAATTTCCATTCCAGGTCGTCTTGGCAGCGTGCAACAGCTGAACGGTGCCGAGCACATTAGTATGGATGAACTGCAGCGGATTGGTGATGGAGCGGTCCACATGAGACTCGGCAGCCAGATGGATGACACCATCGAACTGCTCTTTCTGGAACAGATTCATGATGAATTCGGCATCTTCAATATCGCCTTTGACAAAGTGATAATTGGGCATCTTCTCTACATCCGTGAGATTCTCGAGATTGCCGGCGTAGGTCAGTTTATCAAGGTTAAAGATTTCATATTGAGGATATTTGTTGACAAAGTGTCTAACAACGTGGGAACCGATGAAACCGGCACCGCCGGTGATGAGGATTTTTTTCATATTTATTGTTCTTTAGGAACGGCAAAGATACAACTTTTAATAAATATATAGACACGTACCCTTTTCTGCAAAAAATCACTATCTTTGCCGCTGCAAAATGTGACTTGCACATTTTTTCATTTTAAAGAACTATTTATTGAAAAATGACACGTCTCTTCAGACATATCGGTTACCTCCTATGCATCCCTTTCTGCATTCTGACGCTATGCACACAATGTAACCGTCACAATGTTTTGGATGAGAAATTGACCTTCTCATCCGACACCGTTCTCTTCGACACGGTCTTCACCACCGTCACCACGGTCACCAAGAACTTCAGGGTCATCAACCCCAACGATGAGGCACTGACCGTTGACATCCGACTTGCCGGTGGCAATCAGTCGTACTACAACATCAACGTGGACGGCCAGTCGGGCTACGAGTTCCACAACGTGGAGATTCCCGCCCACGACAGCCTCTTCGTCTTCGTCCGCGCCCTCATCAACCCGACCAACCAGAACACACCTTATCTGATCGCCGACTCCATCCTGTTCTCCAACGACAATATTTTCCAACAGGTACAACTCATCGCCTTCGGGCAGGATGCGCACTTTATCCTCCCCGACCACACCAACAGCAGCATGCGCTATAAAATCATCGCGCACGAACATGAGGTGGCACACTGGACCAACGACAAGCCATGGGTCATCTACGATTGGGCTGTGGTGGACTCTTTGGGACAACTTATCATCGACCCGGGCACCCAAATTTACGTCCATAAGGCTGGCGGCCTCTGGGTCTTCCGCGACGGCAACCTGCAGGTCAACGGTACCCCCGAGGAACCCGTGAGATTCTCCGGAGACCGGCTGGAGTCATTCTACGACACCGACTATGCCCAATGGAACAGAATCTGGATCAACGAGAGCAGTCATCAGGACAATGTCATCAACAATGCCATTATCACCAACGCCACCATCGGTCTGCAATGCTCCGCCATCACCGATTACAACACCAGCCGTTCCAACAAGACCATCGTCAACAACAGCATCATCCACAACAATGCCGATGTCGGTGTGCTGGTGCGCGCAGCCAACTTGGAGATGAATAACTGCCAAATCAGCAATAATCAGAACTATAGCATTGTGATGCAGGTGGGTAACTTTGACCTGAACCACGTCACTGTGGCCAACTACTCTGGACATACCAACCCCTCCGCCGTCGTCGGCAACTTCTTTGATGTGGTCACTATAAACTCTAACGGCGAGTACGAAACCGTCTATATGGTCGGTGACGCCAACCTGAACTGCCGCAACAGCATCATCTACGGCAACCGCTCCGACGGCGAATTCGCCACCTCCACAATGGACGGTGCCAATGTCAACTATACGTTCCAGAACTGTATCGTCAGAAAGACAGAATTTGACGACCATTTCATCCAATGCATCAATAAAGATCCCCAATTCGTCGGCAACTACGTACAGGACTACAACTTGCAGGAGACCTCTCCCGCCATCGATGCGGGCATGACCGGCTTAGGCATCACCACCGACCTGCTGGGACGCATGCGTAACGGCGTTCCCGACATCGGCGCCTTTGAATATTATCCGGCTACGGATATGAAAAAACGTTTATCCACTCATTAAAATAAACCTCACATGAATAAAAAACTTACGCTCTTTTTCGCCCTTCTGTGCATACTCTTTCTTCAAAACGGCTATGCTCAGCAAAAAGAACAGCAGTTTGAAACCGACCCCGTCATCCTGAACCGTATCAGCGAGTGGCAGGATCTCAAATTCGGCTTCATGATGCACTGGGGCATCTACTCCCAATGGGGCATCGTGGAGTCCTGGTCCATCTGCAACGAACCCTGGATAGACCGCAAAGGCGAGCCATACACCGACTACAAAGCTCGCTATCAAGCTCTGAACAAGACTTTTAACCCGACCAATTTCAATCCCGACCAATGGGCCGACGCTGCTAAGGACGCCGGCATGAAATATTTCGTCTTCACCACCAAACACCACGACGGTTTCTGTCTCTTCGACACGAAGGAGACAACTTACTCCACCACGGACCCCTCTTGTCCCTTCTCCAAAAACGCCAAGGCAGACATCACCAAGGCTGTGGTAGACGCCTTCCGCGCCAAAGGGCTCTGGACTGGGCTCTACTTCTCGAAAGCCGACTGGCACAATGAGGACTACTGGGCTCCCGAGTGGGCCACCCCCGACCGCAATGTCAACTATAACCCTGCGACCTATCCCGAGCGCTGGCAGAAGTTCTGTGACTTCACCGACCGGCAGATCCAGGAGCTGATGCACAACTATGGCGACATCGACCTGCTCTGGCTCGACGGCGGCTGGGTACGTCCGGCATGGAGCGTGGACGAGGAGGTGCGCGACTGGCTCGGATGCCAAGGCTGGATCCAGGATATCAACATGGAGAAGATCATCACCAAAGCGCGTAGCAACAACCCCGACCTCATCGTGGTGGACCGCACCGTGCACGGCAGATACGAGAACTACCGCACACCCGAACAGACCGTCCCCGACACTCTGCTCCCCTACCCGTGGGAGACCTGCATGTCGATGGGCGACTCCTGGTCCTATGTGGCTACCGACAAGTACAAGAGCACTAACAAGTTGATTCACCTCCTGGTCGACATCGTCGCCAAAGGTGGTAACTTCCTGCTCAACGTCGGTCCTGGTCCTGACGGCACGCTGCCCGAAACTGCTCTCACCCGCATGAAAGAGATCGGCGCCTGGATGCGCGTCAACGGCGATGCCATCTACGCCACCCGCCCGCTCTACCCCTACACCTGCAACGACATCCGTCTCACCCAGACCAAACAGGGCAAAAAGTTCGCCATCATTCTCTGTCCCGAGACCGGCATGATGCCCTCCACATATACCCTCAGCAGCGACAAACCTCTGACAGTACGCACTGGCAAAGCTCCAGTGAAGGGCTTCTCCGAAAAGGCAACCATTAAAAAGAGCGGCAATAACACCTATCAGATCATTCTGCCAAAGAGCCTCTGCAAAAAGGCTAAAAACGCCATCGTGGTGGAATTGTAGAAACAGATACCTATGCTGAGATACATCGTTAAAAAGATATTGTATGGCCTGCTGCTGATGCTCGGCGTGGTGACACTGGTCTTCTTCCTGTTCACCGTGCTGCCATCAGACCCCGCCCGTATGATGATGGGCCAGCGCAGCGACCTCCAGACAGAAGAGGCCATCCGCAAGGAGATGGGCCTCGACCTGCCTATCGGCGTGCAATATCTCGCCTACCTCAACGACGTCTCTCCCCTCTCCTGGTACAAGACCCAAGACAAAGAGTCCTTCTTCTACTTGGATGACAACGACTACCACTATGTCAAGCTCATCCCCATGGGCAAATCGGCTGTCGTACTTAAAGCTCCATACCTGCGACGCTCCTATCAGAGCAAACGACCCGTGGGCGAAATCATCGGGGAGGCCTTCCCAAAGACCGTCCTGCTGTCCCTGGTTTCCATCTTCTTTGCACTGATAGTAGGTATCGTTATCGGCATTCTATGTGCCTTATTCAAAGACACTTGGTTCGACCATGTGGCGCTAGTCTTCTCGGTTTTGGGCATGTCCGTGCCCTCCTTCTTTGCCGCCATTCTGTTCGCGTGGATCTTCGCCTACCTCCTGGCCGACGTCACCGGCCTCAGCATGTTCGGCAGCCTCTACACCGTTGACGACTACGGCACCGGACAGTTCCTCGACCTCAAAAATCTCATCTTGCCAGCCATCACCCTCGGCATCCGACCGTTGGCCGTCGTAGTGGAGCTGACCAAGAACTCCCTGCTGGATGTGCTCTCCCAAGACTACATCCGCACCGCCAAGGCTAAAGGTCTCTCCAAGAAAACCATCATCATCAAGCACTCCCTGAAGAATGCCTTGAACCCCGTCATCACCGCCATCTCCGGCTGGCTCGCCGGTCTGCTGGCAGGTGCTGTCTTCGTGGAGTACATCTTCGACTGGAAAGGTATGGGCGTCGTCATCGTGGATGCCCTCGATAAGTACGACTTCCCCGTAGTCATGGGCTCCCTGCTCTACGTCTCCATCGTGCTGATCATCATCAACATCGTCTGCGACATCATCTACGGCTGGCTCGACCCGCGCGTGAGCCTATCGTAAGGGCCTAGTACGGACGTAAGGGCGTAAGGGCTAGTAGCGAGGGCGTAAGGGCTAGTAGCGAGGGCGTAAGGGCGAATCGCATTCGCCCTCCTATATCTATCCTATGGGCGAATTCAATTCGCCCCAACCAGATACCCCTATCGCAGATCTACCTCCCAGATACCATACGGGCGAATCGCATTCGCCCTCCTATACCGTACGAGCGAATTGCATTCGCCCATCTATATCGTACGGGCGAATAATTATTCGCCCCAACGGAGATCCCCATCGATAAGGGAGCAGCTAGGATATCCTCACGCGTAAGGGCGAATCGCTTTCGCCCGTATAAAAAACGCCCGACAGAAAGTCGGGCGTTTCCATAATATAATATAGTACGACTATTCTTCGTCTTTGTTCTCCTCTTCGTACTTCTTGATGATCTCGCTTTGAACATCGGTAGGAACCTGCTGATATTCAGCGAACTTCATGCTGTAGGAAGCACGGCCGGAGGTGATGGAGCTCAGTGTGGTGGAGTATTTGTTCAACTCTGCCAACGGAATCTTAGCGTGGATGTTCTGGAAAGCACCTTCGCTGTCCATACCCATCATGATACCACGACGGCCCTGGAGGTCAGTCATCACATCACCCATACGCTCTGCGGGAACGAAAATGTCCACATCGTAAATGGGTTCCAGAATCTTCGGACCAGCATTCTTGAAGGCCTCTTTGAAAGCGTTACGGCCAGCCAATTTGAATGCCAACTCGTTAGAGTCTACCGGGTGCATTTTACCATCGTAAATGTTAACGACGATGTCACGAGCATAGGAACCGGTCAGAGGACCCTCTTCCATCTTTTCCATGATACCCTTCAAGATAGCAGGCATGAAGCGTGCGTCGATAGCACCACCCACGATACAGTTGTTGTAGATCAACTTACCACCCCAAGGCAGATCGTAGGTCTCAGTGGCACGGATCGGATATTTGCTCTGGGTAGGCATGCCCTCATAGTAGGACTCGATGAGCATGTGAACCTCACCAAATTGACCGGAACCACCGGATTGTTTTTTATGACGATACATAGCTTCAGCAGACTTCGTGATGGTCTCACGATACGGAATCTTCGGAGCATAGTATTCAACTTCAATCTTGTTCAGCTTCTCAATCATCCATTTCACGATGTTGAGGTGCTGCTCACCCTGACCAGAGATAATCAACTGTTTCAACTCCTTGGATTGCTCCATGAGGAAGGTCGGGTCAGTCTTGCGGATCTCGTTCAAAGCGGCACCCAGTTTCTCATCGTCAGAGCTGTTGACAGCCTTAACGGCGGTGCGGAACTTAGGATCCGGATATGCAGTCGGAACGATCTGGTCATCACCCTTAGCTACGAGGGTAGTGCCAGTAGGAGTATTTTTCAGCTTAATGGTAGCGACGATATCACCAGCCACAGCCTTTTCAACCTCAACTCTGTTCTTGCCGGCGAACACTAACAGCTGGGAGATTCTCTCCTTGGTGTTGGTAGTGGTGTTCAAGAGGTCAGCAGCCTTGGTAACTTCACCATCATAAATCTTGATGAAGGCAACCTCTCCGAGGTGTTGCTCGATAGCGGTCTTGAATACAAAACCTACGAACGGCTCAGCAGCGTTGCAACCATGCTCGTTACCATTGGTAGCCTTAGCAGCGGGAGCCTCGTTAGGAGCAGGACAGTTCTTAACAATCAAATCCAAAAGACGATCCATACCTTGATCAGTCTTAGCGGCAACACAGATAACCGGGAAAGTACCACGGTTAGCAATACCTAACTTCAGACCACGAATCATCTCTTCCTCAGACAACGTTCCCTCTTCGAAGAATTTGTCCATCAAAGCCTCATCGTTCTCAGCAGCAGCCTCGATCAAAGCGTTGTGCATCTCCTCAGCCTTGTCCATCTGGTCAGCAGGGATATCCTCAACAACCATCTTGCCACCGTTAGCCGGGAACTTCAGGAGCTTCATTTGGAGAAGGTCGATAACGGAATCGAAACCGATACCGGCGTTAACCGGATATTGGAACGGCATAACGCTACCACCGAAATACTCCTTCAGCTGATGAAGAGTCTCGTCAAAGTTAGCTTTCTCATGATCCAGTTGGTTAACAACAAACATCACAGGAACATTAATAGCTTTGGTGTGACGCCATTGGATCTCGGCACCTACGTCAACACCATTCTGGGAGTTGATAACCATAAGAGCCGTATCCATCACGCGCAATGCACCGATGGTCTCGCCCACGAAATCATCAAATCCAGGGCAGTCAATAATATTAATCTTTTTGCCTTCGAATTCGGCATACATGACCGTACTCTGGATGGATTGCTGACGCTCAAGCTCCACCTCTCTGTAGTCGGAAATTGTGTTCTTGTCTTCAACAGTTCCTCTTCTGCTCACTACACCGCCGTGGAAGGCGAGGGCCTCAGCCACTGTCGTCTTACCCACACGGTTACCACCGATGAGGGCAACATTTCTGATTTCGTTTGTCTGATAAACTTTCATTTGTATTGTTAATAAGGTGATTTATAATTTTTTATTGAATTTTTTTAGGGGCGCAAATATACATTTTTTTTGAATACTCCAATATCATATATTTAGACTCTCTTCTTAAAGGTCATTTCTCCGCTCATCGTAGGGCCAAAAGCCAACTGTCGACCTCCATAAACAAAAAAAAACTTACATCGTAAGTTTCCTTTTGACAGCTAAATGCCTTTGAAAATCTGGTACTGGGTACGAGAATCGAACTCGTATTGCAAGATTGAGAATCTTGATTCCTAACCGTTAGAAGAACCCAGCTAGTTACCTCCGTAAAGGTGGGCAAAAATACATTTTTTTCTTTTCGCTCCAACAACCTCCTGAATTTTATGCGAAATTTTTAATTCGTAATATATTAACTTGTTGATTATAACTTGTTTATATGATAAATAAAAATATTCTCCCATCCTATTTCACGACCTTTAAACGATATCTAAACAATAAAAAAACAAGCAATTTTCGGAGAGTTTTGATGAAGAAGACGCATTTTTAATCTTTATCAACAAAAAAAGAGAGTTATATACATGATGGGGCAACAGCGATGAGTACAAAGTCAAAAAAACTTCAACATGAGTTACCCAGGCACCTGCCCATAGAGCACGCGGGCGGGTGGGCCGACATGCGGTGCGGACGCGGTGTGAATGGCCGACCTCCAACAGCGGCGTGCAAAGGCGCTTGCGTTTACAAAAATGCATGCCTTCCGTGTCTTTTCCCGTTTGCTACATGTTGCATTTTTGTTCACGTTTGCCGCCGCTGTCAGAGGGCGGACAGAGCGGGCGGAATTCATGTCGGCTTGATCTTTTGGCAACTTTTCTATCAAGAGAAAAGTTGAAGAATTATGTTTTTGGAAGTTGTTCGCCATGAAGCTCTTGTCTCCCTCAAAAAACGTCTATCAGCAACATGCTTGGGCATACAAGGTGCCATCAGGTATATAGTCCATAAAAAAAAGTGCGCCAGCATTTGAACTGACGCACTTGCTTTTTCAATCCGGATGAAACAACTACTTGGTCGTTCTTCCAGGATATACCTTCAAAGCCTCTTCCAGGCACTTGACGGCCTTCTTGAGATCTTCGACGTTGAGGCAGTAGCTGATACGCACCTCGTTGACACCCTGACCCTTGGCGGAATAGAAGCCAGTGGCGGGGGCAAACATTACGGTAGCACCCTCGTAGGAGAACTCTTCCAACAGCCATTTGCAGAAACGGTCGGAATCGTCGATGGGCAGACGTGCCACACAGTAGAAGGCACCCTTTGGCATCGGAACGAAGCAGCCCGGGATAGCGTTAACACCGTTGACAACAGTATTACGACGTGCCACATACTCACTGAGGACGTTGTCGAAATACTCTTTGGGAGTGTCGACAGCAGCCCAGCCTAAAATCTGACCATAAAAAGGAGGACTCAAACGAGCCTGAGCCAGTTTCATGGCAGCGGTATATACCTCTTTGTTGTGTGTGATGAGCGCACCCGTACGTACACCGCAAGCACTGTATCTCTTTGAAACAGAGTCTAACAAAACAACATGGTCGGCAATCTCTGTCAACTCCATGACGGAATAGTGTTTAGCTCCGTCATAGCAGAACTCACGATAAACCTCATCAGCGAAAAGGAACAGGTCATGCTTCTTAGCTATTTCACCCAATTTCAAAATCTCAGACTTTGAATAAAGATAACCTGTCGGGTTGTTAGGGTTACAAATCATGATAGCCTTGGTTCTCGGGGTGATAACCTTCTCAAAATCAGCAATAGAAGGCAATGCAAAACCATTCTCAATAGAGGAGATGATGGGTTTTACCACCACACCGCACATCATAGCAAATGCGTTATAGTTGGCATAATAAGGTTCCGGAATGATAATCTCATCACCAGGATCCAAACAGCTGTTAAATGCAAAAAGCAGACCCTCGCTTCCACCCGTTGTGACAATAATCTCATCGGTAGTTACATGAATACCAACTCTTTCGTAATATTCCACCAGTTTCTGACGATAGACAATGTTACCTGCTGAGTGCGTATATGCAATAACTGGAATATCAGTGTTGCGAACAGCTTCACGTGCTGCTTTCGGTGTCTCAATATCAGGCTGGCCGATATTCAAGTGATAAACATGGACTCCGCGAGCCTTGGCGGCATCGGAATAAGGCACCAGCTTCCTAATGGGGGAAGAGGGCATCATCTGACCTTTTTTGGAAATTCTAGGCATATCTAATGTTTTTTTAAAGTGTACTGTAGAGAGAGTTCCGTACAACTCAAGAGGTTACAGTTGAACGGACCGCAAAAGTACTGATTATTTTTGAATTATATTATACTTTTTGCAATTTTTTTTAAAGAATATACCAAACGCACTCTACTATTTAAAAAGGCTCCCACAAACTTGCCAATATGGCAACTAATTGTCTGCCTAAGTTCTGTTATTTTTTGTATTTTTGCCGTTTTTAAAAAAACAACGACGGATTTGGACACGATAGACAAGACAAAAGAACTTGAAACCAAGAGTATCGGCTCTCTACTGTGGGTATACGCGCTACCGGCTGTGATCAGTCAGGTGATTGCCTCCGTGTACAACATTGCGGACCGTATCTTCATCGGCAACGGTGTGGGACCGCTGGCTATCGCCGGACTTGTCATCACGATGCCGATGATGAACATCATCCATGCCTTCGGTGCGCTGGTCGGCGTGGGCGCAGGCTCCCGCATGTCCATCGTCTTGGGTAAAAAAGATGTCAACTGGGCAGAGAAGATTCTGGGTAACAGCATGATACTCACGTTGGGGTTAGGAATAATCGTGATGCTCTGCTGCTATCTCTTCATGGATAGCATCCTGATGAAGTTCGGTGCCACCGCCGACACCCTGCAATACGCCCGCGACTATATGGTGGTCATCCTGCCAGGTATGTTCCTGACCACCATCACTTTCAACTTGGCTACCCTAATGCGTTCTTCAGGCTATCCGCTCAAGGCAATGTTCGTCCTAGGCGGCGGTGCTGTCCTGAACATCATCCTGGACCCGATCTTCATCTTCGGTTTCAAATGGGGCATCATGGGTGCTGCTGCCGCCTCCACCATCTCCATGTTCGTCACTGCGGTGATTGCCATCGCCCACTTTATAAACCCGAAATCATTCATCCATTTCCGTCTTCACGGATGGAAACCCAAAGGATATATCTTCCGCAATATCACCATGATAGGACTCAGTCCCTTCTTGATGAACGTAGCGGCTGCCGGAGTGGTTGGCATTATCAACCATCAGCTGCTGCACTATGGCGGTGACTATGCAGTAGGCGCCTGCGGACTGGTCAACACCTACGGCAACTTCCTCGTGCTGCTCATCATCGGTATCTGCCAGGGCATGCAGCCTATCGCCGGCTACAACTACGGCGCCGGGCATCCCGACCGACTAAAGGCAGTATTCGTTCTCACCATGAAGATCACTGTGCTGGTAGGACTCGTTGGCAGTGTTGTCTCTTGTGTCTTCCCGAGATCTATGCTGCGCATCTTCACCAACGACCAGGATCTGATTCGCATCGCCATCCCGGCCATGCGCTATATGATGGTGATGTTCCCGCTGATCGGCTTCACCATCACCAACTCCAATTTCTTCCAGTCTATCGATAAGCCCTGGATCGCCATCACCACCAGTCTTTCGCGCCAGGTAATCTTCCTCGTGCCAATGAGCTTCATCATCCCGGTTCTCTTCGCAAGATCGGGCGGCGACGGTCTGACCGGTGTCTGGATGGCTGCCACCATCTCCGATGTGTGCGGTGCCGTTCTGGCTGCCATCTTGCTGTTCACCCAGCGGAAAGTCTTTTCCGAAAAGGCTACGGACATAAGATAGATTAACGGTAGAAGATTTGGAAAAAAAATATACTTTTGCACCCTCTTTCAGGAAAGTTGGCCGAGTGGCTTAAGGCAGCGGTTTCGAAAACCGCCGAAGTGTCACAACTTCCGGGGGTTCGAATCCCTCACTTTCCGCGAAAAACAGCAAGGCCTAAGCCTTGCTGTTTTTTTGTAGCCAGACCTTCGTCGGACGCTTGCGTACGTAAGAAAGGTCTGGCTACAAAAAAGAGCATTGCAAAGCAAAGCTGTTTTTCGCAAGGACGCCCGCCGCGGCGCAGGGATATGCAATCCCTCACTCTACCCATTCCATTAAAAAACCCGTTGTCAAACCATGTGACGAAAAGCAAAAAAGCGAGCGTAGCGAGTTAGGAAGGTCGCTTCGCTAGGACGCCCGCCGCGGCGCAGGGATATCCAATCCCTCACATACCCCATTCCTTTCAACAACTTGTTGTCGAACCATGTGACGAAAAGCAAAAAGGCGAGCGTAGCGAGTTAGGAAGGTCGCTTCGCTAGGACGCCCGCAGCCGCGACAGGGATATCCAATCCCTCACATACCCCATTCCTTTCAACAACTTGTTGTCAAACCATGTGACGAAAAGCAAAAAGGCGAGCGCAGCGAGTTAGGAAGGTCGTTTCGCATGGACGCCCGCAGCCGCGACAGGGATATCCAATCCCTCAATTATGAGATTTTTTTATGTCCAAAAAAATGCACCAAAAATGCACCGAATCATTTGACAAACCATAAAAAAAGGAGATAGCTTCACTATCTCCTTCCCTTCTAAAAGTTTGTTTCCATCATTTTCTTCCTCGTCTTGTCCGTCAATGCTATGTATGGTTTCATGGTCTCATAATTCTCGTGTCCTGTGTATGTCATCACCAGCTGGGGCGACCAGCCCATCTCCAGGGCATGGACCACGAATGTCCTTCTCGCCGAATGGGTCCCGATGACGTCACACAAGCGATTGGTTTCGTCTATCCTGTCTTTCCCACAAAACTGCATCTTGGTGATATTTCGTGTGAAACCCTTGTCATAAAAACCGAAACGGCAATGTCCTACCGAGCTTATGTCTCTGTCGGGACATGGCGGCAACCGAAATGCCCCCTTTCTACCGAGCTTTTGTCCCTGTCGGGACATTGCGATGCATGTTACGGGTCGGGACATCGGCATGATTCCCGAATAGCCCCGGTAGGGGCGACCGCTCGGTAGGACCGGATGCCCTTGCGGGTTTCATTCGTCCCGAAGGGACGACACCATGCCCCTTTAAGGGGCAACAGCTCGATATAAAGGATGCCATTTCATCGACATTTTTTTGGAAGCCAAATCCGAACCTTATCTCTTCCCACGTACCGCATAGG
>JAILCI010000036.1 GCA_024686335.1 Bacteroidales bacterium
TGCGGTTATCTGCGAGATCTGCGTAATCTGCGGGCACAAAAAATCGTAATCAGCGAAATCTATGAGCGCCGCGAACACAAAATCTGCGTCATCCAAGATCCGTTAGAATCTAAAAAATAAAATCTGCGTTCATCTGCGAGATCTGCGTAATCTGCGGGCACAAAAAATCGTAATCAGCGAAATCTATGAGCGCAGCGAACACAAAATCTGCGTCATCCAAGATCCGTAAGGATCTAAAAAATAAATCTGCGTTCATCTGCGAGATCTGCGTAATCTGCGGGCACAAAAAATCGTAATCAGCGAAATCTATGAGCGCAGCGAACACAAAATCTGCGTCATCCAAGATCCGTTAGGATCTAAAAAATAAAATCTGCGTTCATCTGCGAGATCTGCGAAATCTGCGGGCACAAAAAATCGTAATCAGCGAAATCTATGAGCGCCGCGAACACAAAATCTGCGTCATCCAAGATCCGTTAGGATCTAAAAAATAAAATCTGCGTTCATCTGCGAAATCTGCGAAATCTGCGGGCACAAAAAATCGTAATCAGCGAAATCTATGAGCGCAGCGAACACAAAATCTGCGTCATCCAAGATCCGTTAGGATCTAAAAAATAAAATCTGCGTTCATCTGCGAGATCTGCGTAATCTGCGGGCACAAAACATCTGTGCTATTTGCGGGAAACCAACCCGTAGAACTCCGTTGGAGACGTGATAATATCGCGTCTCTACATAATTCCCCCGCACTATAACTATCAACTATCAACTATCAACTCTCAACTATATTTACTATTTTTGCCGTCTAACACACACTCTATGTCAGACACTAGCAGAATCATGGACCTCGCCTACGAGGCGGGGGCGATATTGTTGGAAAACGGCGCCGAGATCTCCCGAGTGGAGGAGACCATGCGGCGTATCTCCCAGCACTACGGAGTGGACGATGAGAGCTTCTTCGTCCTCAGCAACGGCATCATGGCCACGGGCACCGGCTATGCCCGCTCCAAGTTCATCCCCATCAAAGGGACGAGCCTCGACAAGGTTGTCGCTGTCAACCAGCTCTCCCGAGAGGTGAGCAATGGCGAGTGCGATCTCGACGAGCTGGAGCGGCGTCTCAAGGAGATCCGCGCCATGAGGTCCAAGCCCATCTGGGAGCAGATCCTGGCTTCTGCCTTTGGCGCCGCAGCCTTCTGCATCATCTTCGGCGGTGGCTATGCCGACACCCTTGCGGCGCTGATTGCCGGAGGAATCCTGTGGGTCTACATGCTCTTCGTCGGTTACCGCCATCTGTCGCGCATCGTGGCCACGGTCACGGGCGGACTCCTGGCCACGCTCCTCTGCATTATGATGTACAACTGGGGACTCGGCGCCCATCTGAGCAATATGATCATCGGGGCCATCATCCCGCTGATCCCGGGAGTGCCCTTCACCAATGGTATTCGCGATCTGGCCAACGAAGACTACCTTGCGGGCATTACGCGGCTCCTCGATGCGCTGCTCACCTTCTTCTGCATCTCGCTGGGTGTCGCCATGGCCTTCGTAGTCGACAAGCTTGTGAACGGACAGATTCTGGAGTTGGATGCTCTTGCGGCCGCACCTGAAACCTCCGGGATGGTTGTCCAGCTGCTGGCGGCCTTCATCGGCACGGTAGCCTTTGCGGTCCTCTTCGGGGTGCCGCGCAGGTACTATGGTGCCAGCGGACTCTGCGGCACGTTGGGATGGCTGCTCTATCTGATCCTGTTGCGCCACACGGGACTCTCGCCCGCTGTGGTCGTCTTCCTGGCTACTGCCCTGGTCACCCTGACGGCTCTCGTGGAGGCCATCCTGCGCAAGTGTCCCATCACCGTCTTCCTCATCTGCGGCATCTTCCCGCTCGTGCCCGGCGCTGGCATCTTCTGGACCAGCTACAACATCGTCTCCGACCAGTTGGGTGCCGCCCTGCAGACCGGCTTCGTCGCCGTCCAGGCCACCGTCGCCATCGCCTTCGGCATCCTCATCATCACCGAAATCAACGGCAAGAACCGGATAGGCCGGCTCATCGCCCGCAAACGCGCAGTAAGGGCGAATAATCATTCGCCCCTACCTCCCTCCTTAACTTCTAACTTTTAACTATCAACTATCAACTATCAACTATCAACTATCAACTATCAACTCCCTCCCCATGTCCTCCCCCTTCTCCCCCTGGAACCCCTGGCACGGCTGCGCCAAGATCTCTCCTGGATGCCGCCACTGCTATGTCTATCGTCAGGACGAGATGTACGGCAGCGAGATTGGCAGTGAGGTGGCCCGCAAGACGCAGGCTTTCGACATGCCTGTCAAGCGCGGGCGCGACAAGAAATACAAGATCCCGTCGGGGAGTCTTGTCTACACCTGTTTCACCTCCGACTTTCTATTGGAGGATGCTGACGAGTGGCGGCCCGACTGCTGGGCGATGATTCGGGAGCGCAGCGATTGTATGTTCTTCTTCTTCACCAAGCGGATACAGCGCTTTATGGAGTGTGTGCCCGACGACTGGGGTGATGGTTATGACAATGTGATGGTAGGTTGCACGGCCGAGAACCAGGCGATGGCTGACCAGCGGTTGCCCATCTTCCTGGATGTGCCGATCAAGCACAAGAGCATCATTGTGGCTCCGATGTTGGGCCGTATGGACATCTCCGCATATCTGGGCGACGCCATTGACGAAGTCTCCTGTGGAGGTGAATCTGGCCGGGGTGCGCGCCCGTTGGACTATGAGTGGGTCTTGAACTTGCGGGAGCAGTGTGTGGCGGCGCGGGTCTCCTTCAATTTCCACCAGACCGGCGCCAAGCTCATCAAAGACGGCCGCCAGTACTACATCCGCCGCTGCTTCCAGCACTCCCAAGCCAAGAAGGCAGGGATAGACTATAGGGTAGGGAAGAACGGCAGACCGTTGAAGGGGGAAGTGGAGATTCCGTTTGAGGGGTGAAATCATAACTTCTTTATAAGAATTATTTAGGCAATTGCTTTAGTTAGCGGTTGCCCTTTTTTATATAAAATACACTCAAAATGAGTGCGTTATTACCAGTATTTTTGCACTCAATTTGAGAATAAAAAACAACAATGGACAACATAGATTATCAAGACAAAATTATTCAGTCAATTAAGCGTATTCGTATTGAACGAGATATTAGCCAAGCTAAACTCAGTGAGATTTTAGGTATTTCTCGTGGACAGATTGGAAATATTGAAAATCCAAACTATCCACACAAATACACTTTAAAACAGATCATGAATGTCTGTGAAAAGTTGGATGTCCCCATAGAACAGATTTTTATCCCTGATCAAGAGGTGAAGTTAGAGTGCTCTCTTGTGATTAAAGAGTTAATGGATAATGTCATAAAATACGAATAGATACAAATGATTTAGGTTAACGAATTTAAATACTTAAATAAGTTGAATGAAAAATAATAGAGTGCAAATAACAACCAACGATGATTCTGCGATCGTCACACATTACCTTCAAAATAAAGGTACTAGATTTGCATTTCCTTTCGAAAAAGATGCATTGTCATTATTAGAGGCTGATAAGGATAATTCAAATGTTGATGTTGTTGCTGAATCTGAATTTCAATACAATCTTTTCCCTGAATTGTTTTCTGTACCTTTTCCAGCACCTGACAATCCAAAATTTACATTTATTGATTTGTTTGCTGGTATTGGAGGTTTTAGAATAGCTATGCAAAACCTTGGAGGAAAATGTGTATACTCTTCTGAATGGGATGCTCAAGCTCAAAAAACATACTTGGCGAATTATGGAGAAGTGCCGTTTGGAGACATAACCAAAGAATCCACTAAACAATATATTCCAGATGATTTTGATGTTTTATGTGCTGGATTTCCTTGTCAAGCATTTTCTTTAGCAGGAAAACGACGTGGATTCGAGGAGACCCGTGGAACTCTTTTCTTTGATGTAGCAGAGATAATACGTCGTAAAAGACCAAAGGCATTTTTTTTGGAGAATGTTAAAGGGCTAAAAATTCACGATAAAGGAAAAACACTTGATACTATTTTAAATGTTCTTCGTAATGATTTGAATTATTTTGTCCCTGATCCAGAGATTGTTAATGCCATGAATTTTGGTGTCCCGCAACATAGAGAGAGAATATATATTGTTGGTTTTAGAAAGGATATGAAAATAAAAAAATTCACTTATCCAGAGCCAACAGATACGACCAAAAGATTTATAGATATTCGTGAAAAGGATGTGGTTTCTGCTAAATATTACCTATCAACGCAGTATCAACATACATTGATTGAACATAAGAAGCGTCATGAAAGCAAAGGAAATGGTTTTGGATATGAAATTATTTCAGAAGATGGTGTTGCTAATGCTATCGTTGTTGGTGGTATGGGAAGGGAGCGCAATATTGTGATAGATGATAGGTTGACTGATTTCACTCCTGTTACAAATATCAAGGGCGAAATTAATCATGATGGTTGGCGAAGAATGACTCCCCGAGAATGGGCAAGATTGCAAGGATTTCCTGACTCTTTTATAATACCAGTGGCTGATGCTTCTGCATATAAACAATTTGGAAATTCGGTAGCAGTTCCAGCAATTCAAGCCACAGCAGAACAAATTATTAAAAGAATTATTAAAAAATAATCCAAAAGTTATGCCATTAACTGGAAACAAAGGGGAATGGAGTGAAATTTATACTCTTTTTAAGTTGTTGGGTGATGGTAAAGTGCATGCTGGTGATGCCAATATGAACAAGCTAGACCTTTATTACCCAATACTTGATATTATCCGCGAGGAGATTAAACGCTATGAATACAAACCTGACATTTGTAAAAATATAGTAGTTATAGATGAGGACGGGATAGAATATGCTCGTATATCGATGGATTCCTTTGAGCGTCAATCTGCTGATCTTCTGGTTGCAATAAAGAATGCAAAAGAACGAGCTTTTGAAGTCCCAAGTGCTGAAGATTTTATGTTGAAGATTGGTTGCTCAAAATTGAAAGCTCCATCAAATGATAAAGCAGATATACGTATTGTGATTCATGATCTTCGTACTAATATGACTCCTGAACTTGGATTCAGTATAAAATCTCAACTTGGGAGTGCGTCCACACTGCTTAATGCGGGAGAAACTACTAATATTCGTTTTAAGGTAGTTGGTGGTGATATGACTGATGAAGAGATCACTTCTATTAATCAAATCCAAGATCATCTCCCACGTATGGCTGCACTGATTGAACATGGATATGGTTTGGATTATTCGGACATTGAGCATCCCGTTTTTAAAAATAATCTGCTTTTTTTGGACACAAGTATGCCCAAATTCATAGCTTCCTGTTTGTTGTTCAGCAGTATGCCTAATGCTACAAGCTCTATTAAAGACGCTGTCGAAGCTATTGCTGCTCAAAATCCTCTTGGTTTTACAGGAAGCGATGTAGTCGCTTTTTATGAGCATAAAATGAAAGTTTTACTTCTTGATTCTGCTCTTGGAATGACGCCAGCAAAAGAATGGACCGGTCGTTATGATGCTAATGGAGGATATCTTGTTGTTAGAAAAGATGGTGAAATAGTATGCTATCATTTTTACAATCGAAACGATGTGGAAGACTATCTATATTACAATACACGTTTTGAAAGAGCAAGTCGCAGCCGCTACCATTTTGGATATCTGTATCGAGGAGATGATGGTAATGTATATTTGAAGCTAAATTTACAAATTAGATTTACAAAATAGCTCTCCCTCTTTTCCGTATCTTAGCCCTCGCTATGTGCGTGCCCATCCCCATCGTGACCATCCTCACCGGCTGCGGGTGGCTGCCAGGCATTATCTCCACTTTCCTCCTCCTCAACAGAAACTCGGAAGAGTGATGTTGTCCGGCTCTCAGTTTTTGTGTAATTTTGCAGTCGGTAAAAACAACTCATAAATCTCAATCTATATGAAACATAAGGTGAAAGTTACAGTCATCGACAAAAAACTCTACCCCGAACTGCAAAAACAATATTGCGCCGACCCTAACTCGGGCGCGTGCCCCTGCTATAACGTAGGCGATGAGTTTGTCTTCGAGCGCGATGAGAATAACGACCATTTCTGGCACGGAGGTATCAATACTCTGGTGAAGACAACTGCTGACCCCGACACGGTGGCTGGCGGCCCAAAGATGCCCCACTGCTCCGAAGCCTGGGACGCCATCAGCCGCTACATCTATACGGGCCTCCAAGGCGGCTCCATCATGAAAGGCTGGATGAAACGCGAGAACGAAATGATCTGCTGCTGCTCCGACGGCACCCGCCCCGTCATCTTTAAGGTAGAACGAATAGATGAACAATAAACACTAAAAACCAAACAAACACATCGGAATTGAGCGTGAATAACCGATACAGAACCATAATTATCAATTTTTAACTATCAACTATCAACTATCAACTATCAATTAGAAATCTATGCTCCTCACCAATAATCTCCTCACTATAGAGGTCTCGGAACATGGCGCCGAGATGACAAGCCTTGTCAAAGATGGTCGCCAGTATCTCTGGACAGCTGACCCCAACTTCTGGAATCGCCACGCACCCATCCTCTTTCCCGCGGTGGGCAAACCCTTCAACAACGAGATCCACGCCAATGGCGTCGCATACCCGCTGAAACAACACGGCTTCGCCCGCGATAGCGAGTTCTCTGTCGTCACCCCAAGCCGAGAGAACGAGCTGCACCTCCAGATGCTGCCGAACGAGCTCTCGCAAGGCTATCCCTATAAGCTGGGCCTGGAGGTCTCGTACCTGCTCGAGGAGAACACCGTGAAGGCCACCTGGACCGTCACAAACCTCGACGATAAGAAGGCCTACTTCCAGATCGGTGCCCATCCGGGATTCCTGCTCCCAGACTACGAACCCGAAGCTATGGTCAACGGATATCTCCGTTTCTACAGCAAGGAGGGTCAGCTCGTGGCACCCGCCATCACCTCAGATCTCGTCGATGGAAATCGCGTCCCACGAAACCCCAAGACTCTGCCACAGGAGATTTCCCTCACACCCGATACCTTTAAGCATGATGCCCTGATCCTCGAGGATGGTCAGGTGACCATGGTCGAGCTGTGCGACCGGCACGGCAACCCGCTGCTGAGCGTCGACTGTCCGCAGGCTGAGGCTTTCGGCATCTGGGCACCCCACAAGGAGAACTGCCCGTTCGTCTGCCTCGAGCCCTGGTGCGGCATCTGCGATACGAAGGACTTCACAGACGACATCTCCAAGCGCCAGTATATTCACTGTCTTTTTCCTGGTGATACTTATACTTTCACGTACACTATCGAGCTGTTCTAGTCACTATTGACGGTCTGGTTTTCATTTTCCGCTTTATAAAAAGACATTTTTTTGTATTTTTGCGCACCAAATAAACCATTAAAAATCAAAACCAACCATGTCCTGCCTAAGAGTCCTGTTAGCAATCATCTTCCCGCCGTTAGCTGTGGTTGACTGCGGGTGCGGTTCTTTTCTCATCGTCACCATCCTCACCTGCTGCGGATGGGTGCCGGGCGTCATAGCCGCCCTCATCATCCTCAATAAGAACTTCTGATATGAATACAACTCCAAAAGGTCTTTTTTAAGCCTGAGAATTGAGAATTTCATTTCCGACTTTTGAGAATTTTTCTGTGAAGAATTGAGAATTTTTATTATCTTTGCCGCACTGAATTAAATAGTTATGTTTAAAAGGTCGCAATATAAAGAATTATTATTGAGATTGTCGGAACCACGGGATAAGATTCAGGCAATATCAGGACCACGTCAGGTAGGAAAATCCACGATGGTCAAGCAAGTGCTGGAAGATACGGACATTCCCTATCTTTCGGTCAGCGCGGATAATGTGTCCAAAACAGACACTTTCTGGATAAATGAAATGTGGGCGACTGCACGAGCCAAGATGCAGGCAGCCAATATGCCAGAATTCCTACTAGTTATAGATGAAGTACATAAACTTGATAACTGGAGTGAGGCGGTTAAAAAGGAGTGGGATGATGATACAAGAAATGATTTGAATATAAAATTGGTCATTTTAGGATCTTCGCGACTGCTACTCAAAGATGGCCTTACAGAATCCTTGGCTGGACGCTTTGAATTGATACGTATGCCGCATTGGAGTTATGTTGAAATGCGCGATGCATTTGATATGGACTTGAATCATTACATCTACTTTGGTGGCTACCCTGGAGGCGCAAAATATATTCTTGACGAACGCCGTTGGCGTAGATATATCAAGGATAGTATCATTGCTCCTGCCATTGAACAAGACATCTTAGCGACTAAGACTATATATAAACCTGCATTGATGCGACAACTCTTTGACTTGGGATGCGTTTATTCTAGTAAGGAATTGTCTTTGAACAAAATGCTTGGACAATTGCAAGATGCTGGAAATGTGACAACGCTGGCAAACTATCTGAACACGCTAGGTGAGGGTCGTTTGCTCTGCGGACTGCAAAAATATGCCAAAGACGAAGCCCGCAAATACAATTCTGTACCAAAAATGATGGTCTACAACACAGCATTACAGACAGCGTTAACCAATACGACCTTCCATAAGACATTTACCACTCCAAATCTTTGGGGTAGATGGGTCGAAAGTACTGTTGGAGCTCATCTTCTCAATCAAGCAGACGAGTATGATTACAAGTTGTACTACTGGCGCGATAATGATGACGAGGTGGATTTTGTACTAGATTCAGGAGAGCAACTGACATCTATCGAGGTGAAAAGTGGTAGACGTCATGCCAACAAAGGTTTGAAAAAATTTGACAATAAGTTCAAGCCACAACATTCATTCGTTGTTGGCACTGACGGTATTTCTATTGAAGAATTTTTGACATGGGACATAGATAATTTAATAAAGCCACAATTATGAAAACTATCAACGTCGTCGCCGCCATCATCCACGACAGTCAGAACCGCATCTTCGCCACCCAGCGTGGGAGTGGCGACTGGAAAGACTGGTGGGAGTTTCCCGGCGGTAAGATAGAGCCCGGCGAGACCCATGAGGAGGCCCTCCAGCGCGAAATCCACGAGGAACTCGACACGGAGATACAGGTCGAGGAGCACCTCATCACCGTCGAGTGGGACTATCCCAAGTTCCACCTCATCCTCCACTGCTATCTCTGTTCCGTTGTCAGCGGTCATCTCGAGCTCCTCGAGCACGAAGCTGCCCAGTGGCTCGCCCCCGACCAGCTCGACACCGTAAATTGGCTCCCCGCCGATCTGGAGGTGATTGAGTTGCTGAAAAATAGGTGGGAGATTTTTAGACGTAAGATGTAAGACGTGAGACGTTGGGGTCGTGGGATTGTGTGGCTGAAGAGACCGGAGACCGGAGACCAGAGACCGGGGAGTGACGGGGTTACAGTCCTGAGATATTGATTTCAGTAGTAATTCCTCATTTTCAATTTTCAACTTTCAATTAAATCTGCGAGATCTGCGTAATCTGCGGGAGAAAAAAACTCCACTTCCGCGGTGGCGCGTATTATCCTTCGGTGCAAATGCTCCCTGCACCGCGGTTTTGTGGACTGGCACGCGTTGACCTACCGAGCCACGCACACCTTCGGCGTGCGTGCGTGTTCCCGTGGGCTCTCTCTCTACAGGGATGGAACCTCTAGCGAGGTTCGGGTAGTTCTTTGTTTTCCTTTGCGTTCTCTGCGTCTTTGCGTTTAAACTCCTTGCATTCTTTGCCTCTCTGCGTTTGCAATCATCCGTGAGCGTAGCGAACCCAATCAGCGAGATCCAAGATCCGCAAGGATCTAAAATAATAATCTGCGTTCATCTGCGAGATCTGCGTAATCTGCGGGAGAAAAAACTCCTGCGAAATCTGCGGGGGAATAAAAATGCGTCCGTAACAATTGTTACGCTTTAACTCGTCAGAAATTGCTTCTTTTGCATCAAAAATAAGGAATTATGAAACGAGACATCATCACGATTAACGAAGAGCTGTGCAACGGCTGCGGCCAGTGCACGAAAGGATGCCATGAGGGCGCATTGCAACTTATTGACGGTAAGGCCCGTCTGGTCAGCGAACTCTACTGCGACGGTTTGGGAGCCTGCATTGGCGACTGTCCCACCGGTGCTATCACCGTCGAACAACGCGAGGCGGAACCCTACGACGAGAATGCCGTCATGGAACGCCTAGTGCCACAGGGTGACAAGGTCATCGAAGCGCATCTTCGCCATCTTCGTGACCACGGCGAACAGCAGCTGCTCCAGCAAGGACTGGCCTATCTGCGCGAGCACAATATCCCATTCAATGTCATGCCGATACTGCTTGGCGGAGGCTGTCCCGGTTCAGCCCAGCAGGTCTTCAACACTCCCAACCCGATGTCTGAGAATAGTGCCGAGATGCCTTCGCAGTTGACTCACTGGCCTGTGCAATTGCATCTCATCAACCCGCAATCCGAGATCTTCCACAACGCCGATGTCCTCCTCGCCGCCGACTGCACGGCCTACACCTACGCCTCCTTCCATCAAAAGCTGCTGCGTGGTCGCAAGTTGGCCATCGCCTGTCCAAAACTCGACAGTAACAAGGAGTCGTATGTAGACAAACTGCGTCAGATGATCGATGACGCGAAGATCAACACCCTCACCGTGGCCATCATGGAGGTGCCCTGCTGCGGCGGACTGCTGATGTTGGTCAACAAGGCCCTCGAACAGGCCTCCCGCAAAGTGCCTGTCAAGAAAATCGTTATCGGCATCCGCGGTAACGTGCTGGAAGAGACGTGGATATAAAAAAACAAGAGAGTAGTCCTGTTCCTGACACGTTTCTTAAAAATTGTAGTATATTTGCATCACCTCTTCAAATCTAGAGGTGTTGAAAACATATTTATAACTAAAACAGTTTCTGCAGCATATGAAAATTATTCATACCGCCGACCTCCATTTAGGTCAAGTCCTGTATCAAAACTACGATCGATCAGATGAACACGACCATTTCTTCCAGCAGTTAAAAGAGTGGTGTAAAGCCGAAAAGCCTGATGCTTTGCTCGTCAGTGGCGATGTCTTTGACATTCTCATTCCTTCTATCAACACTAAGAAGAGATTCAACGAGTTCTTTGTCGGTCTGCAGAAAGAGTTGCCCGAGATGCATGTTGTCATCACTGCCGGCAATCACGACTCCGCCTCGCGTATACAGGCAGACCATGACGTCTGGTCTTTTTCCAATACGCATCTCATCGGTGTCGCTCCAAGCCTGACGGTCGAGGATGGTTGGCAAGAAAACTACATTATTGAGTTACCCGCGGGTTTCATCATTGCTATGCCCTTTATGCAGGGCGATCGTGCTCAGCAGTTGCAATCGTTGCTAGATATTATTGCAGAACGCAATACGGAAGGTAAACCCGTTGTGATGATGGGCCATCTTGCTGTGACGGGTTTGGATCCGACTGGACACAATTTCGAGGTTGGCAAGATTGAGACACAGAACGCTGACAGACTCGGTAAGGGTTACGACTATTTGGCATTGGGTCATATTCATAAACCCCAGACTATCAGTCACCCGGAGGACTGCATGGCGATGGACGTCACATATCCGGCTCCTGTTATCCGCTATTCGGGTAGCGCTCTCCATGTGAGCTGTGATGAACAGTATCCGCACACTGTCAGTCTAGTGGAGATAGACAAACACGGAGGCAACGTGCATATCCGTCAGCTCCGCATCGACGAGTTGCGCCATTTCTACACTCTGCCTGCGATGACTGATCCCGCTTTCACGAGTGAGGAGGAGGTGCTGGATGGACTTAAAGACTTTTGCCAAGCCGGAAACAGGGGTTATGTTCGCCTCAGAATCGAATATGCTGCTGATATCTCTTCAAACTTCAACCAGCAAGTCTATGATATCTTGGCTACTTATGGTGACGAGGTCCGGTTCAACCCTAAAATTATCTGGGTAGGTCAACCGGCAGCTAGCACAATGGCAAGTGCGAAAACCGTTTTTGAAGTATCGGAGCTGCAAGATATGGACGATCCTTTAGACTTTATCGAAAAGACTAAAGAACAATATCCTGGACTAGATTTCTCAATATTGAAAGAGATGTTTAAAGAAGTAGAAGCTGAAATCCGACGCTTCAAAGAGGAGGGTAAGGCGGAAAAAACGGGTGAGAAAAGCAGCACTGCTGAAGTCATCACCGAAACCAAAAAATCAGATAAAGAATAGAATATCATGAAAATCAAAAAGTTAAGTATTAGAAATATCGCTTCGATAAAGGAAGCAGACATAGATTTTGAAAACGGACTTAACGATGCCATCACAGGTGATCCGGCTTCGGTATTTCTTATCTCGGGAGATACTGGGTCGGGCAAAACCGTTATTCTCGATGCCATTTCATTGGCCCTGTTCAAAGAAACACCTCGAATAGCAGGTGTGGAAAATGAAAACAAAAACAAGTATGCCACTACTTCCGGGGAGATTATTGGTGTTAATGATATTCAACAATATACTCGTATTGGCATTTCTCCAAAAGATGACTGCTATACAGAGTTGGTTTTTGAAGGTAACGATGGTAAAGTTTACACCTCCAGATTGACGTTGGGCATGTCTCAATCCAGAAAAAAAGGTGAGGATAAAATTGAAATTAAGCACTCGTCGCCAAAGTGGAAACTCACTGTTGACGGTGAGACTTATGATACCCATGTCGATGTTAAGATTCAAGAGGCTATCGGTTTGTCCTTCAAGCAGTTTAGCCGCATGGCCATGCTGGCTCAAGGTCAATTTGCCAGCTTCTTGACCGGCGAAAAGAAGGAGAGAGAGAAGATCTTAGAACAATTGACCAATACACAGCATTTTTCGGATTATGGCGAGGCAATAAAAAGACTATTTGGCAGTGCCAAGAAGGATAAAGAGACTGCCAAAAAGCTCTTTGATACTGTGAAAGGGTACGTTTTGTCGGATGAAAAGGTGTCGAGTATGCGTCTCGAGAAAGAGGAAAAGACGAAATCTAAGGAGGTCTTGGATACAAAAATCGGGATAATTGAAGGTCAACTTCAACAACTTTCAATAGTTGAAACTAACAAGAAGAGTATTCAGGATGCCAAATCAAGACTTTCAGAGCTTGAGACCATTGTAGATGGCGATGAATACAAGAGTAAGAGAACCCTGATATCTGATTGGGAAACTACTGCCGATGAGCGTCAAAGATTAACTGATATGCGTAATGCCCATAAAGACCTTGAGAATCTGAAGGGTGTTGAGGCTAATTTTAGAGAGTCCTTTTCCATATTGTCCGCTGATCTTCTCGATAGGGAAGAGAAATTCACCAAACTTGAAGATGAAATTGCCGCAGACAATCTATGGCTTGAAGAACGAAGGAATCAGGATGGATTATATACCAAATCGGGAGAATACATTCTTCAAATGAAACAATATAAGCAAGTTGTTGATGAACTTGCCAAGTTGGAAACGAAGAAAAAGGAAGCAGAAAACAAAGTCGATACGTTGCAAAATGCCCTCGCTAAGGCGAAGGACGCTGAGGACAAAGCACAAACTGTCGTCAAAGATAAACAGGATGCTATTGATAGTAAAATCAAAGAGCGTGAGGGCTTGAAGCCAAATGAGATAATTCAAGAATTGAACAACCTTAATGCCGAGAAAGAGAATCTTCAGACACTTTATAATGATATCGAAAAATTCAACGAAAGAAACCGTAAGTATAAGGACTCTCTTGAAGAGATAAAAAAGGATAATGCCAATCTGGATGAACTGGGGATTGTTCTCCAAGGGAAGGAAAAGTTGCTTTTAGAGGCGCAAGTCAGGTACAACGAGAATCATTCTCTTTTTGATACGATGAATAGCAGTATGGAGAATGCGATGGTTGTGCTGCGCCGGAGACTTCAAGATGAACATGCAGATGTGTGCCCTCTCTGTGGCCAAAATCTTGAGCACGCCCATTTCTCTATGGAAGATTTTAATAATGTCCTTTCTCCTTTAAAAGCAAAGGAAACGCGTCTTAAAAATGAGCTAGCCGCTGCGGAGAAAGAGCGTAATGAGGCGAAAACTAATTGCGACACCCTTCAAGCAACCATCAATTTGAAAAGATCTCAGGCAAAAAACGAGCAAGATGAACTTAAGGATGAGAATGATCGAATTTCGGGTATTGTCAGCACTTTCTCTATGGATATCAAAGCTTCTCTCTCTACTCAAATTAAAGGTTTGTTGAAAACGAATGATGATAAAACTAAAAAACTGAATGAAAAAAACGAAAAGGCGGAAGGAC
The DNA here is from genome assembly GCA_024686335.1 of Bacteroidales bacterium. GTDB lineage: Bacteria > Bacteroidota > Bacteroidia > Bacteroidales > WCHB1-69 > F23-D06. Next base: position 14,215 of record JAILCI010000036.1, read on the forward strand.
TCCAAACTGAAATAAACAAGCTGATTGTAGAGAAGAAACCTTTGGAAACGGTTAAGGAAAAAGCAGAAAAAGAGCGTGGTGAAGCGGAAAGAGTATTCAATGATAATAAGAAAACCATAAAAGAATGTGGAGATAAAATAGTCGAGAAAGAAAATGTAAAAGACAATTTGTTTGGTACATTGTCACCTGTCCTTATGCCGGTATTCCCAAAGTGGTCTGATGATATAGAAGAAACTCAGAAACAATTAGTCATTGCTGCAAAAGAATACACTGAGAAGAAGAAACAACGAGATGAAAATGTTGCCAAATCTTCAAAAGACGATACCTTGCTTGATAATATTCGTGGCAGTCGGGATATCATTGTGGGGAATGTTCCAGAATGGAAAAAGGAGTATACTCCTATTGCACATGAGTCCGTAAATATCCTTAAAGAGTGGACCGATTTACTTGCTAAAGTCAACAAGTTGCTGTCTGATAAGGACACAAGGAACGGAATCGTACAAAATTGTAGTGAAAAACTTAGCGACTATTATAAAAAGACAGGCAACGATGAAAAGTATCTGGATTCAATTATAAGTCGTGAAGTTGAACTTGAGGAAGTTAGAAGGTTTGTAAAAGAGACAGATGACGATGTAACTAAGTGGAAAACTACGAAAAGTGATGCGGAAAAAGCATTAACCAAGGCTTTCGAGACACTTGGTGTTGTAAAGGATGCGGATCTTCCCGATAAAAATGTCCTGGAAAGTGAGAAGACAACCTTGTCTGATGAAAGAGAGAAAATAATTGGTGATGTGAGAGTGATTAATTCATTATTACAGACCAATGAAGATAATAATGAGAAGGTGTCCGATGCGCTCCAACAACTCAATGCTGCTGAAGAGAAGTTCAAAAAATGGGATACCCTGAATCGCTATTTCGGTGGCGAACGATTCCGCACATTAGTTCAGACGTGCATATTGCGTCCGTTGCTGAATAATGCCAATATCTATTTGGAGCAGATTACAGATCGTTATCTTCTCACCTGTAGTGAAGAGAACCTACAGCTTTCTATTCTCGTCATCGACAGGTACCACAAAGACCAAGTGCGCAGTGCTACAGTCCTCTCTGGTGGTGAGCGGTTTATTATCTCGCTGGCACTATCGCTGGCCTTGTCGTCCCTCAATCGTCCCGATATGAATGTCAACATTCTCTTTATTGATGAAGGTTTTGGAACGCTTGATGAAGCTACTCTTGATTCTGTGATGGATACTTTGAGCAAACTGAAGGATATTGCTGGTCTAAAAGAACGTCGCGTAGGCCTTATCTCTCACCGTCCCGAGTTGGAGACTATCCCTGTGAAAATCAAAGTTTCAAAGAAAACTGACGGTTCCAGTCGAGTGGATATTTATAATTCGTAATTTTGCGGTCCTAACAATTTTGTGATGGACCGCATGACTCCCGAACAACGCCACCGCTGCATGTCCCGCATTCGCAGCAAGGACACCAAGCCCGAACGCCTGGTGCGGCACTGGCTGTGGGAACATGGCTACCGATATCGCCTTAACGTCAAAGGCGTTCCCGGCAAACCAGATATCGTCATGCGCAAGTACCGAACCGCTATCTTCGTGAACGGCTGTTTCTGGCACGGACATGGGATAGAAGAGATTAAGAGTGAAGAAGTTGAGAGTGAAGAAGTGAAGAATTCTGAGTGTTGCAAGATTCCTAAGTCGAACAGGACGTTTTGGGTGAATAAGATTAGACGGAATCAGGAACGCGATAAGAAGAACTATCAGATTCTACTCGACAATGGTTGGCAGGTAATCGTGATCTGGGAATGTCAATTGAAGCCTAAGAAATTGGAACAGACGATGTTGCAGGTAGAGGTGTCGTTGCAAGACTACTACCTGCGGACCTTCACTCGCAAGGCTAAGTCCTATATCCGTTTGGAGGAGGATGAACCCCTGCCCGAAGCAGCTGAAGAGCCGTAGATTAATGTTTATCTGCGGAATCCAGAAGCCCGAAGGGCTGGCAGACTACAGGCAGGTGGTGGAGCACAGCGGAACCCCTGTATAAGATGCGGCGCGTTTATTATGAAACCCCGAAGGGGTGACAGAATTTCTGTTTATAAAGAATCTCCTGTCGCCCCTTCGGGGCTCTGTTTGTCATCGGTGGCATCTGCACACAGGGGTTCACACCCCTGCCTGTAGTCTGTTGCCCTTTCAGGGCTCTGTAGATATCCCTGAGCGCAGCGAACAAAATCTGCGAGATTCAGGATCCGCAAGGATCTAAAATAAAAATCTGCGTTCATCTGCGAGATCTGCGAGATCTGCGGGAGAAAAAACTCCTGCGTCCTCTGCGTCTTTGCGTTAAACAATAGTGAGCGCAGCGAACAAAAGAATCTGCGAGATCCAAGATCCGCAAGGATCTAAAATAAAAATCTGCGTTCATCTGCGAGATCTGCGTAATCTGCGGGAGAAAAAACTCCTGCGTCCTTTGCGTCTCTGCGTTAAAACCATCAGTGAGCGCAGCGAACAAAATCTGCGAGATTCAGGATCCGCAAGGATCTAAAATAAAAATCTGCGTTCATCTGCGAGATCTGCGTAATCTGCGGGAGAAAAAACTCCTGATTATTTGTACGTTGCCCCGAAGTTCTGACATGCTCGGAAGTCGGCACCCTCTTTGTCCATGCCGAAGGCGTTCCACGCAGCCGGACGGAAGATCTGGCTGTCGGGGATGTTGTGCATGCATACAGGGATGCGCAGCATGGAGCAGAGTGTGATCAGGTCAGCACCGATGTGGCCGTAGCTGATGGCTCCGTGGTTGGCGCCCCAGTTGTTCATGACACTGTAGACATCCTTGAAACAGTCTTTGTTCGGGTCGAGGCGTGGAACGAACCATGTGGTCGGCCAAGTCGGGTCGGTACGCATGTTGAGTACATTGTGGATCTCCGGGTCGATGTCAACGGTCCATCCTTCAGCGAGTTGGAAGACGGGTCCGAGGCCTTTCACGAGGTTGAGGCGCATCATGGTGACAGGCATGCCGCCACGTGTCAGGAAGTTGCTGGAGAAACCACCACCACGGAAGTAGTCGCGGTCGGCAGGCATCCAGTTGGTGTGAGCCAGGATCTCTTTCTGGTCCTCATCGGTGAGGTCCCACCATTGCTTCATGACGGGGTTGCCTTCCTTGTCGGAGGCGTAGCCGTTGCCGTCCAAAGTCGTGGCGCCGGAGTTGATGAGGTGGATGATGCCGTTGGCGGCGCGTCCAGTGAGCTCTTTACCCGTGACACGTTTCACAGCCTCGGGGCTCCAATAGGTACGTACGTCGCTGAAGATCTGGGCTCTGTTGGTGAGCAGATGACCGAAGAGCATGGCAGTGCCATTGAGGGCGTCATTCTCGGTGGCGAGAACCACAGCCTCGCGTTTGCCATTCCAGTCGAACTGCGTGTTGAGCAATGCTTCTACGAAGTCTCCGTTGGGTTTCCAGTCGGTCCACTGACGCTGGCCCTGGAAACCGCCGGCGATGGCATTGTGACCTAAAGCCTCCTCTTTGAAGCCCATCTCACGCAACTTCGGGTTGCCGTGCATCAGGTCGCGCATGATGAGGTACATCTTGGTGACAAACTCCCAGTCTTGGTCCTTCTCCTCTCGGCTCTTCTGCTTCTCAGGACGGTTTTTGTCCCAACCTTCGTTCACTTTGCAGTATTTCTTAACCCACTCGAGGGCTTTCTCGTACTCGTCGTGGTCGTAGATGCCTTCGTCCATGCGGCGGAGAATCTCGGTCTCGTCAACCTGCTCGTTGCGCATGCCGAGGTATTCCTGGTAGAAGTCGGGATTGACGATGCTGCCAGCAATGCCCATGGCGACACTACCGAAGGAGAGGTAGCTCTTGCCGCGCATGGTGGCCATAGCCATGGCTGCGCGTGCCCAGCGGAGGATCTTCTCAGCCACATCGGCAGGGATGCTGTTGTCGGCAAGGTCCTGCACATCATGTCCATAGATGCCGAATGCGGGGAGACCCTTTTGTGCGTGGGCGGCGAGCACTGCAGCGAGGTAGACGGCGCCCGGACGCTCCGTGCCGTTGAAACCCCATACAGCCTTGGGCCAATGCGGGTTCATGTCCATAGTCTCACTGCCATAACACCAACAAGAGGTTACCGTGATGGTAGCGCCAACACCTTCGCGCTCAAATTTCTCCTGACATGCGGCAGTCTCAGCCACACGCCCGATGGTGCTGTCAGCGATGACACACTCCACTGGCGTGCCGTCGCCATTGCGTAAGTTATTACTAATCAAATCGGCTACGGCGTGCGCCAAAGCCATCGTTTTCTCTTCAAGACTTTCTCTGACACCGCCCTGACGACCGTCAATGGTGGGGCGGATTCCAATTTTAGGATACATGCTTAGTTAGTTTTATGATAATACTTATTTTATTGATTCTTAAAGCATAACAAAAGTCTGCGACTTGTGAAAGCAGGTCGCAAAGGTAATGATTTTTTTGATATCAGAAAGCATTGATTTTTGGTAGTTTAGGAAAAAATGTTATTTTTGCATCCCGTATTCTTAACTGCTAACACCCTCATATTATGAAAATTGGTTTTGATAACGGGAAGTATCTGAAAATTCAATCAGAACACATCAAGGAGCGCATCGCTCAATTCGGACATAAGCTATATTTGGAATTTGGCGGAAAGTTGTATGACGACTTCCACGCCAGTCGTGTGCTACCTGGATTTCAGCCTGACAGTAAGTTGCGGATGTTGACGCAGCTGCAGGATGATGCGGAGATCATTATCGTTATCAGTGCCGTAGATATCGAAAAGAACAAGGTACGTGGTGACCTGGGCATCACCTACGATGAGGATGTGTTGCGTTTGCGTGATATTTTCATTTCCCGTGGTTTCCTGGTTAGCGGTGTTGTGATTACTCACTACAATGGTCAGGCCAGTGCCATTGCGTATCGTCAGCGACTGGAGCGCATGGGTATTAGCGTATATTATCACTACTTGATCGAGGGCTATCCTACCAATGTAGACCTCATCGACTCTCCTGAGGGTTTTGGCAAGAATGAATACGTGGAGACCACCCGTCCCCTTGTCGTGGTGACGGCCCCTGGTCCTGGCAGCGGCAAGATGGCCGTTTGTCTGAGCCAGCTCTATCAGGAGAATGAGCGCGGCATCAAGGCTGGATATGCAAAGTTCGAGACTTTCCCCATTTGGAACCTCTCGTTGAAGCATCCCGTCAATATTGCCTATGAGGCTGCCACCGCCGACCTCGATGATGTCAATATGATTGATCCCTTCCATTTGGAGGCCTACGGCGATATGGCCGTCAACTACAATCGTGATATTGAAATTTTCCCGGTGCTGAATGCCATCTTTGAGGGCATCTACGGGGAGAATCCCTATAAGTCACCTACGGACATGGGTGTCAACATGGCTGGCTACTGTATCTCCGACGACGAGGTCTGTTGTGATGCCTCCAAGGATGAGATTATCCGTCGTTATTTCACCGCACTGTGCAATGTGGTGGATGGCAAGAGCACAGAGCAAGAGGTCAACAAGATCTCTCTGTTGCTCAAGCGCGCGCAGATCACGGCTGAGAACCGCAAGTCGATCATAGCAGCCCGTAAGCGCAAGGAGGAGAGTGGGGTGGCAGCCTCTGCCATCGAACTTGCCGATGGCACTATTATCACTGCCAAGACTAGCCCGTTGCTTGGCCCGAGTGCAGCCTTGTTGCTCAATGCCACCAAATATTTGGCAGGTATCGACCATGAGGTCAGACTCATCCCGCAGGCCATGATAGAACCTATTCAGAAGACTAAGGTCACCTTCCTGCACGGCCACAACCCGCGCCTCCACACTGACGAGGTGCTGGTAGCTCTCTCCATGCTCAGCCTTAACGACGAGAACTGCCGCAAGGCCCTTGAATGTCTTCCACAACTAAATGGTTGTCAAGCACATACTACCGTCATGCTGAGTGAAGTCGACCACAAGATCTTCAAGAAACTCGGCATCGGCCTCACCTGCGAGCCAGTCCGCAAGAACAGTTGATAGTTGTAGTGCGGAGTCACTTTGTAGAGACGTTCCATGGAACGTCTTCATCTATAATTAACACCTCCCCCCTGTAGGGTCGATGCGTGCATCGACCACTATCTATTGTCATCAACAGGGCAATAATATTTGCGTGCCTTCTGCACGCACTTAAGTGTCTTTGCGTCCTTTGCGTCTTTGCGTTATAATAATGTGATCGAATGATCGTGGAGCAACGGTCTTACAGCTCTGAATTCTTTGATATCGGGACTATCTCCTAATTTTCAATTTTCAATTCTGAATTTTCAATTCTTATTGTTTATCTTTGCCCCTTCATTTAACCCTTCAACTCCCCAACTATGTCCATCGCAATATACACCCTTACCTCCGAGCTCCACGACCCCAAAGCAGTGGCTGCTTTGACGGACAGTTTTCTATCCTCTTTGCATATCACGTACAACCTGCGTGACGATGACTATTCTGATTATGGCTCCCATGACCTTGATCTGATATTCGTCCGTACTGGCGGTACTGAGGGTATCTTCAAACGGCTGTTACCACAGTTGCTTGAGAAATCCAGAACTCCTTTTTATCTGCTTGCTTCTGATAAGAGCAACTCGCTTCCTGCCTCGCTGGAAATCCTCTCTTTCCTGCGCCAGCAGGGGCGTCAGGGTGAGATTCTGCACGGGAATCCAGAACATGTTGCTGCCCGCATTGAACTTCTAGCGAGGGTGGGGGAGGCACGGCGCAAGCTCCAGGGCTGCCGGCTCGGTGTGGTTGGAGAGCCTTCTGACTGGCTTATTGCCAGCGCTGTGGATGCAGAGACCGTTAGACAAAAGATGGGCGTGGTGTTGCTGGACATTCCGATGGCAACTCTCCTGAAGACATTGGAGAGTATCCCAGAGCCGGGAATACCCAATACGGACTCCGTTGTTGCTGCTGCTTTGCCAGGTGCGCAGCGTATCTATCAGGCTCTCCTGTCGCTAGTCGAACAAGAACAACTGCAAGGCTTTACGCTCCGCTGTTTCGACCTGCTCGATGCCGTGCACAATACCGGCTGCTGGGCGTTGGCAAAGCTCAATAAAGAAGGCTATATTGCTGGCTGTGAAGGTGATGTGCCTACTATGCTTACCATGATGGTGGCTCGTACATTGACTGGCGTCTCTGGCTTCCAGTGCAATCCTGCTTCCATCAATGCCGAAACTGGTGCGATTCTTTTCGCACACTGCACTGTGCCCCTCGATATGGTTGAGCAGTACGAACTGGACACCCATTATGAATCAGGGATTGGAGTGGGTATCCGTGGCCACCTGCCCGGAGGCCCTGTCACTGTATTCAAACTCTCCAGCGACCTGTCAAGGTTTTTCGTTGCTGAGGGCGAACTCATCCAAAATCACTCACTCCCAGATTTGTGTCGTACGCAAGTAACTGTGTACCTGGATGATCCGCAACAAGCCAACTACTTTCTAACGGATCCTATCGGCAATCATCATGTAGTTGTGCCGGGACGTCAGGCTGAGGTGATCAAAGCCTTGTTCTCTTTGTTTGAGAAATAATGAGTTCTCTTTTGAGGAGTAATTCTTGTATATATTTTCTGGAATTGGAACTAGCTAGAGTTTAGCCCAAGATAACTTGCTGGACAGTGTCTGAACCGGCATTCACCTGTTGACGGAACTCCGTCGGGGTGAAGCCGTTTTCTCGTTTAAAATAACGGGTAAAAGAGGTCTGATCCTTGAAACCTAAACGATAACTGACATCTTGGATGGTAGCAGCCGGCTCATAGTGTAAGACCATCTTTGCCTTGAAAACCATAAATAGTAATGGAAAAGACTGGCACAGTGGCCGGTTTTTCGTATACAGAAAGTAATATGCAAAGATACCATATTGTTCATTTTGTATATTTTTATTGGCGTTTTAGTATAAAAAAAAGAAAATTTTGTCCTATTAAAAACCGAATTCTAGTAAATAATAAACGCGTTTATGATAATAATTCAAAATGGATAAATAATATTTTTGTTAATTAATTCAAGTATAGATACAAGATAGACAACGAAAAATATAAGATTATCTAAATAAGAATACTACAAAAAAACTACAAACAGATGAAAAATAGGACATTAAGCAATTATTTTAGCATCTCATCATATCCAATAATGAAGAGTGTTCACCTATTATTAATGGCTTTTTTGACCATCAGTATTAATCTCAACGCGCAGCCTCCAAGCGATGATTCTCCCTATTATCCTTCTGGCGCCACTTACACGCTGTCAAATGGTAGTACTGTGACATTGTCAAATCAGTCGCTCACCTCCTCCACCCAATACTACAACGTAGTACAGGTGACCAACGGGACACTGAATCTGGACAGCTGTACCTTCACCAAAACGGGCGACGGCTCATCGGGAGACAATTCCAGTTTTTATGGTAACAACTCCACTATTTATGCCGGTTCTGCCAGCAGCACCGGTTACAGCAGCACTACCAGTGCTACTGATGCGGTCATCAACATTACTGGTGGGACTGTGACCACCAGTTCTCAAGGGGCAAATGCTGTTTTTGCCACTAATGGGGCCACCATTAACGTATATGGGATCACCATCACGAACAACAATAGTGTCTCACGCGGTCTGCATTGTACCTATGGCGGAACCATCCATGCATACAATGTGGACATCACAACCAACAGCGAGACCAGTTCCACTATTGCCACAGATCGTGGCAGTGGTACTGTAACTGTCAATGGTGGCACAGCCACTGCCAACGGCAATAACTCAGCAGTACTCTACTCTACTGGTTCCATCACAGCCACAAACCTGACAGGTGTTTCAAACAGTGGAGAAATTGCAGTTGTGGAAGGTGACAATAGTGTTACTATAGACAGCTGTACAATGACTAGCGGCTCTTCAAACCGTGGCTTAATGATGTTACAATCCGGTTCTGGGGATGCCACAGGCAGCAACGCAGCCATCTCTGTGAGCAATTCCACTCTCACCACTACTGGCAGCAGTGTACCTCTTTGCGAGGTGCCAACATACAACACCGGCACTCTAACTCTTACAGATGTAACGTTAAGCATAGCCAGCGGCATCTTGATGTATGTTGACTACAATACTCAATGGACTACTTACGGAGGCACTGGCAACCTCATCCTTCAAACTGAGCAGAGTTGTTGGAGTTATACGGGTGCTGTTGATGCCGACAGTTATAGTAACGTAACAACTACAATCGGCTCCAATGTAATATGGAATGGCACGATGGACGCTGACAACAATGCCGGGTCAGCAACCGTAACCGTCAATAGTAACGGCGTATGGGTGCTGACGGGCAACTCTTATGTTTCCACACTCGTAAATAACGGTACTATATACACTAATGGATACACTCTGTCATACGGCACCTCATCTGGTAGCGGCAGCATTGTAACTACAGGCACCGTTCCTACCTGTGGATCCACAACGGGAACCTCCACCACTATCAGCGCTTGCGAGTCTTACACCTGGAACGGTACCTCTTACACCACTTCCGGAACCTATTACTCTGGCAGCGACACATTATTCCTTACCATCAACAATGCTACCAACACGGCTACGACTGTTACGGAGGAGACTAGCTACACCTGGAACGGCACAACCTATACCACCTCAGGAACTTACACATACAGTCATGAGGACAGCAATGGCTGCACCCAGGTCGATACGCTATACCTGACCATTGGCGGGGGCTCCTCTTCCTCCTCATCTGACTGGACTATCACCATTGACAGTACCTCCACAGGAGATACCGTCTATGTGACCTGGGGCACAAATACTTTGAATATTGTCAATCCGTTCCTCAGCGACGGTGTGACAGTGTCGGCTAACGACGGCAACGTCACCGTCACCTCCACCAGCAGTACCTCCAACATCCCCTACGTGCTGAGCGGATCCTCTACCGAGGGATCCTTCACCCTCACCACTTCCAAAAAGGTCAAGCTCTTCCTCGACAATCTCACCCTAACCTCCGACACCACTCTTCCAGTTATCTACCTGACTGAGAAGAAGGATGCGCTCGTCACGCTGAGGGGCACCAGCACGGTCGCCGACAACACTGACAACGAGATGAAAGGCGCCTTTCAGTCCAAAGGCACGCTTGAATTCGACGGCAGCGGTACGCTGAACGTCTCCGCCTACACCAAACACGGCATCGTGAGCACTAAGGAGAGTATCACAGTCTCCGGCGGTACCATCAACGTCCTGACGGCCGCTTCCGACGGCATCCACGGCGTGAGCTTCTTCATGACCGACGGCACAGTGAACATCACCAACCCCAACGGCGATGGAATTGACGGTGATGAGGGTATCATCGAAATCTCTGGCGGTACCGTCACTGTCAACTGTACTGCCGACGACGTCAAGGGCATCTCCTGCGACAGCACACTCACCATCTCTGGAGGTTCCGTTTCTGTCGCCGTATCCGGCGACCAGTCAAAAGGTATCAAAACCAAGGAGAACATGTTCGTTACAGGTGGTGAGCTCACCATTAATGCCAGTGGCTCTGTCGTGTTGGACACGCTCGGAAGTGGCTACGACCCATCTTACTGCTCGGGCATCAAGACCTCTGGTGACCTTAGTATTTCTGCCGGCACCGTTACCATCACATGTCCCAGCAGCAATGCCGGTGGCAAGGCCATCAGCACCGATGGCGACTACTTGCAGGCAGGCGGCACTGTAACACTCTACTCATTAGGCACCACCGCCACCTATGTAGACTCCACCGGCACCACTGACACCTACAAGGCCACCTGTCTCAAGAGCGACAGTGATATAGAGATAAGCGGTGGCACGCTCACTGCCACGGCTTCCGGCCGGGGCATCAGCTCTGACGTTAACTATGCCCAGACCGGCGGCACCGTCACCGTTTCCACCTCTGGTGACGGCTTCACCACTGTCGGCAGCGGGACCTCCTGCACGGACGGCTTCGCACCTGGATGTCTGAAGGCTGACGGCAACATCGACATCACCGGCGGCACCTTCAGCGGCACCAGCACCGGCACGGGCGGAAGAGGCATCTCATGCGACGGTGTGCTCACAATCGGCATCCTTGGTGCGGATGATGACGACGTCTTTGTGTATACTACCACCAGCGGTGATCCTGTCAACGGAGTGTCAGACGACAACAGCTCCATCGACATTTGGAAAGGTCTGCCCAAGGGCATCAAGATTGACGGCAACATCATCATCAACAGCGGTTACGTGCAGAGCTATTGCTCGCAGACCAGCGGTGATCCCAACGGTGAAGCCCTAGAAAGCAAGGACTCACTCTTCATCAACGGCGGATATGTCGAGACTAACGCCTACGATGACGCCATCAACGCCAGCAACTACATGGAGGTCAATGGCGGATATGTGTGGGCTTACGCCCGTGGCAATGATGCCATCGACTGCAACGGCGCCAGCATGTACCTTAATGGCGGTACTGTTATCGCCAATGGCACCGAGACCGGCATCGACGACAATGCTGACGGAGGAGGTACCTTCTACATTACCGGAGGTACCCTCGTGGCTGTGGGCGGCAATATGGGCGGTATCGAGGGCACTCCCTCTATGACCAACCAGAAGTACCTCTCCCTAAGCGGCAGTTCCAGCGGTGGCGGGCCCGGAGGCGGAGGCGGACCTGGAGGCAGCAGTTCCTCTTCCGTCAGCGCCACCAACGGTTTCACCGTCCGGAACAGCAGTTCCACCGACGTACTCACCTACAAGGCCCCGTCAGTCAGCGGCAGTGGCTTCCAATACTCTTTATCCTCCTCCAGCAGCAATCCTTCCTCCGGAGACTCCTCCGAGACTAGCACCACTTCCAAGGAAGGTCCTGGCGGTGGTGGTCCTGGCGGCAGTAGTTCCGGTTCCATCATTGTGACATGTCCACTCATCCAGTGCGACTCCTATACCTACTACACCTCTCCAACCATCAGCGGAGGTAGCAACTGGCACGGACTGTACAGTGATGCCACTGTCACGGTCTCCGGTTCCGGCACCTCAGTGACAGCCCTGCCCACCTCCTCCATCTCCTATGCCAGCGACACCACGGCTACCGCCTGCGAGAGCTTCACCTGGTATAGCACCACCTACACCACCTCAGGCGACTACACCCGCACTTTAACCGCTACCAGCAACTGCGGTGGAGACAGTACGGTCACACTGCACCTGACCATTTACTCTACTCCAACCTTGACCATCACAGGCATCACCTCTATTGAGAGCGGCGAAAGCACCACGCTGACCGCCTCCGGAGCCAGCAGCTACGTCTGGAGCACCGCCGAGACTACGGAAAGCATCACCGTCAGTCCGACAATGACCACTGCTTATTCCGTGACCGGCACCAACGGCGATTGCTCCGCATCCGCTTCCGTCACCATTACCGTCACGACCACGACCTGCACGGACACATACGGTACTGATACCCAGACCGCATGCGAAAGCTACACCTGGATCGACGGGGTTACCTATACGGAAAGCAACAGTACCGCCACCTACACCTTGACTAATGCGGAAGGTTGTGACAGTATCGTAACCTTGAACCTGACCATTTACAACCCAAGTCACACGGCGACCACCGTCGAGGAGTGCGGGTCTTACACCTGGAACGGCACAACCTATACCGCTTCCGGCGACTACACCTACTCCCATGCTGACGCCAACGGCTGCACACAGGTTGACACGCTGCACCTGACAATATTGAATGCTGTATCAGCTGAGATCACCGAGAGTGCTTGCGGCTCCTACACATGGAACGGAACCGTATATGACCTATCCGGTGTATACGCCCAGACCCTGACAGCCGCCAATGGCTGCGACTCAGTTGTCACCCTCAACCTCACCATCAACAACCCGACGCACACCGCCGTGACTGTCGAGGAGTGCGAGTCCTACACCTGGAACGGCACAACCTACACCGCTTCCGGCGACTACACCTACTCCCATGCTGACGCCAACGGTTGTACGCAGGTTGACACGCTGCACCTGACCATCAATAATCCGACGCACACGGCGACCACCGTCGAGGAGTGCGGGTCCTACACATGGAACGGCATAACCTACACCGCTTCTGGCGACTACACCTACTCCCATGCTGACGCCAACGGCTGTACTCAGGTTGACACGCTGCACCTTACCATCAACAACCCGACGCACACGGCAACCACCGTTGAGGAGTGCGGGTCCTACACCTGGAACGGAACAACCTACACCATCTCCGGCGACTACACCTACTCCCATGCTGACGCCAATGGCTGCACTCAGGTTGACACCTTG
>JAILCI010000018.1 GCA_024686335.1 Bacteroidales bacterium
GTCAATCACTTGTGTGTAGGTGTCCGCGCTCATTCGGGATTCAACGCGGCAAATATCCGCGTAAACGTCATTTTTGCGGTCATCGGGAACAATGGCGTATAATCTCCAAAGGTTTTTCAATAGGTTCGTGAATCTCAAAACATCATCTACTTGCATAACTTCAATTTTTTAGGGTTAGTAAATTGGGGGTGGTTTGTTATCCCCTTTGTTTTATGTCGCTAATATACAACTTTTTACGGAAACCACCAAATAAAAATGCACTTTTTTGAAAATTATTTTATTGAGTATCAGATAGTTAGAAAAAAGTTTGAGAAAAACTTGCTGATTTACAATAAATTAACGGAAATTTTCGCAGATTTTCGGCACTTTGGGCGCAAAGTTATTCTATTGATATTCAGTTATTTACGCACCAAAAGCAGCATAAAAACAGCACACCCACGGCACGCGGGCGGCAAAGGTCAGTTTTTAATTGTAAATAAAAAATTAAGACCCACGGCGGCACGCGCCGCCGTCCACGTTGTAAATATCAAGCCGTCCACATTCCAATTTTATTTGTTCCTTTACGGCGGTTCAGCCGTTCGGAAACGGCATCACCGCCGCCGTCCACCGCTTGCCAAAGCGGTGTATTCAGCAGCATTCATCCACGTTGAAAAAGGCTTGTTTTGGACGCAAAACAGCCCGTTTCGGCGGCTTTTGTGCCGCCAACGGCACAATGTATAATAATTATATAAACACCCGAAATTCCCGATATTTAGGCCTTTTATGCTTGAATCCGTCCACCGTCCCGCAGGGCGGTGTGACTGGGTTTATAAACGGGAAAAACGCATTCATGCTGGTCGAATGCGTTTTACCCGTTTCCGCAATACCGCGACAACGATAGGAATGGTTACGAGCGGCTTGCCGCGAAGTTTGAATGGATAGAGTGCCCGGTCGCCCCTCCTCCTAATGAATCACACAGAAACATTATTGATTAGACTCATAAACCATTCCCAGTGTTCTTTCGCGTACATGGCTAAGGCCACAGCCAAAAATGAGCCTAATACTCCAATAAATAATTGAATAAAAAAACGACAGATACCTTTCTTAAAAAATTTTCCACATTTTTTAAGAAATTTTTTGATTAACTGAATGTTTAATTCATCAAGTTGTTTTTTTACATTAGAACCAATGAACGCCTCTATTTTTCTGTTAGCTTCGTCTTGATATTTTTGAAATTTTGTCGGAGTTAAACTGTTTTGGAAATTTAATTTGTCATCAGTTGACCAATTTGGATGTTTTTTTTGATATTCAACCCACTCATTTTTATAAATGCAATACATGATAAATCCAACAAATTCATCACGACCGTAATTTTTACACTCATCAAAGACTAGTATCTTATTCTGTTTCGCTTCTTCTTTGTTCATCTTTTTATCTTTTCAAATAGGGAAATTCGTTAGTAAAATCTTTTGCTACGGCATCGCTAGGTACTTTTAAAATAATTGGTTCATTGTCCAATAATACCTTTACACAATAAAAACAAGCTTTTGTTTTTTGGGGTTTCGTTGCTTTTGTCGGGTGAACAAATTTAGGACTTCCGTCGTAAGTGAATTTGTGATATTTTCTTTTTCTATCTTTCTGAGCTGTACGCAGCCCTTTTATTTTTTCACTCAAACGTTCTTGTTTACCCAAACGCAAATAACCCTCCTTATCATGAGATATTTTAGAATCAAAAGGAGGAGACATAACTTTGTTAAAATATTTCATTTGAATTTTTTGGCAAAAATACAAAAATTTCATTTTCCAACTCTTGCCGGGACAAAACTTTAGCCCTTGTCTTTGATTATCTCGCCGAACTTCGCCCACACAATCTTGTCGGCGGCGACCGAGAAGTGTTTGGCTTCCTACGGCAGAACTCCCGAAGTTCTGTGCTCGCTGCCCACAATCTTTTTGTAACTTCTCGTCCTCATTCTTGAGCATGGCATTGTTCAATGTTATGAGAGAAAGACGAGGCTCAAACGTCCGTTCGTAAGTCCATTCTTCGCGCTTACAGCAGGGCGGTGTGACAAAATTTATCAATGAGGATAGACACATTCGTTCTGCTCGAATGCGCTTAATTCCGCGACAACGATAGGAATGGTTACAAGCGGCTCGTCGCGATGTTTGAATGGATGGCGTGTCCAATCGCCCATATTAGAATAATTTAGTAAATTTGAGAGGACAATTCACTGAGTTATTGTAGTTTTGGAAAGCCAATAATTCTGCTTGTTGTTGCACAGTTGCATCAGAATAAGTTTTGAGAAAAGTCCACGTTTTTATTATCGCATCTTCGCCTTTGTAGTCGCTACAAATTTTTCCATCTAAACAAAGTTGATATTCGCTGAATGTTCCACGCGCCTCAATTCTTACGATAAAGACAACAGTGATACTTGTTTTATTTTGCTTGTCAGATATTCCATATTTTATTGCACACGGATGATTCTCATCCGTTTTTATGATTTGCTCTAAAATTGAAATTTGCGCCAGATTTGTTATGCTGTTAGGCAATAAGATTTCAATGTCGAAAATACTTCTTTTGTTCAAATCACTTAATAAATAAGGAGTTGTTGAAACTTTTGGAATTGATACTAATAAGTTTGTCATAATAAAATTAATTTATAAATGAATTTGTTATGAGATCAAAATCTTGATATAATAAAAAAAGCATTTATTTAATTTGGCTTTCCCACGCATCGGTTCTCCTTAATAAATATGGCAAAAATACATTTTTTTACATTTCCCATCCCTGCAGTGAACAAACTTTCAACCTTCTTTCAGTCCACCAGCAAACATCGTCAAAATAAAACATATCTGCCACATCCGAGATGCATGTCACCCACGCTAGCAGCATACACGAAAACACCTTCTCTCTACCCTTGTCTTTCATCAACATGATGTTCACTTCTTTGATTATGCCATGGCTCATCGAAAGAAGCGCAAAGCATAAGGTTGCTGGATGGTATTGACGAAGTGGTATAAGACAGAAAAAAGCATTTGTGCTAGTCAAATGCGTTTCGACGTTTCTGCAATACCGTGACAACGATAATGCGGTTACAAGCCCTTCAGGGCGTAGTTTGAGCGGATAGTGTGCCCAGTCTCCCAAAAAGAGAAGAAAGAAGCAATTGAAACATTTAAATATATTGTATTGAAAAAAAGCATACTTTTGCCACCGATATGCCGAGGCATATTCACTTTAAATCACGGCACCGCCAAGCCATTTTTGACGGTGCTTTTTGAACCCAATTTGTATCCCGCGTATGTCTAAAATCGCGTATCACTATGAATATCAAACAGATGTAAAAGATATAGAATTTACCCCACATAGTGTGGGGCTGGCAGGTGCGGAGGTGTATCAGCGTGCCGAAGGTACGCCACTGACATCCTCGCAAGCAACTACTCTTTAAAGAAATCAGTGCAAGCAGTCTTATATTCTCCTTTTTCATCATAAATAAAAAAGGCATCCAGCTCAGGATGCTCGGCCAGAATATCTAGAGATGGCTGCAGACCCAGCACCATGAAGGCGGTGGCGTAGGCGTCGGCCGTCATGCAGTCGGGGGCCAGCACGGTGACGCTCAGCAGGTTCGTCTCCTCGGGCGTGCCAGTGCGGGGATCGAGGATATGGGTATAGCGCTTGCCCTCCTTCTCGAAGTAGTTGCGGTAGTTGCCGGAGGTGGCCACGGCGCGGTTTCCGGGTTCGAAGCGGACGCTGCTCTCGACAGCGCCATCCTTGGTCGCGGTGGGCACCTGGATGCCGACCACCCATGATTTGCCATCCGGCTTACCGTCTTTGGTGCCATGGCAGACCACCTCGCCGCCTATCTCCACGATAAAGTTCTCACAGCCTTGCTGGAGCAGAAACTGCGCCATCTTATCCACGGCATACCCTTTGGCGATGGCGTTGAAGTTGAGCTGCGTGCGGGGATCCACCCGGACGAGCACGCTGTCGTGCAGAGACACCAGCTTATAGTTGACGAACTGCCGCACCGATTCGAGCTGTTCGGGGGCGACCTGCTGAGGCTCCTTGTTGCGTCCGAACCCCCACAACTCCACTAACGACTGCACGGTGAAGTCAAAAGCGCCGCCAGTGGCGCGGGCCACCCCGGAAGCACAGCGCAGGACATGCGCAAAATCTTCGTTGACCACCCTATAGCTTCCTGCGTTGATACGGGAAATCAAAGAGTTGGTATCGAAGATGGAGAAGGTACTGTTGAGGTCTGCCAAAAGGGAATCCACGCTGACGGGCAGCGTTTCGTTCTCGGCACCTAAGTAGGTGATGTGGTACATCGTGCCGAAACAGGCACCGGAAAGTTGTTGCCGTTTGTTCTGTTGACAGCTGGTCAGCAACAGGATGAGGGAGAGGAGGAGAATAAGGGGGGAACGCATAGACTTTGACTTTGACTTTAACTTTGACCTTGACTTTGAACTTTAAACTTTGACTTTAGACGTTGGCTATTGGCTGTTGGCCTTTAGCTATGAACTTTGATTAATGAGTGGGCAAAAGTACACAATATTTGAACAATAAAAACAAAACGGCCCACGTTATTCTCACATTGATATTTTATCCTCACCCTATTTCATGTCACCCCGCATTTTCAAAAAGAAAATAAAAACAACGCACCTGTTGCTCATCATCGGGTTCGCAATCCTTTTGCTCCTGCTCGCCTTCACACTCTACATGGCCAGCATATTCAACGCCGAGTGCGACACCAGTTATTACAAGCCGATCACCTTGCCGCACGACACCTCCACGGCCACTCCCGTGAAAGTGCCGGAACAGACATGGGCCACTCCCACCCTTAACGGTCCTGTGCAGAAGGTCGAGGTGTTCCGTTATGAGGCGAAGATGAACAAGCGGTCCAAGCAGATCACCAAGGGAAAACTGTTGGAAACCGTCACGGAGCAATACGACAAGCAGGGGCGTCTGCTGGAGAACTGCACCCGCGACACCGCCCGTTTCCACGGTGACAGCTACACGGAATATTACGACGAGCAGGGAAACCGCGTGACGGATCATCGAAGCTGGTGTGCGGATCACCTCCCCTACTTGCGTCGTTATATTCAGGTATATGACAAAAACGACGATCTGATTTACAATGTGATATTGGACGAGAAGGGGGACACCATATGTGCCTTTCACAGGACATACCAGTACGATGAGGTGGGAAATCTCATCAGCGCGACGGTTTACGATGACGAGGACACTGTCGTGACCTCCCGCGAATACTTTTTCATGGGTGACAGCATCGTGATCCGCGTTTATAGGGACAGCGTCTTGACGGGCAGATCGGTATTGGACACTAACATGCGCTACAAGACCAGCTACTTTCATCTGAACGGGACAGATTATTTGGAGTTACTGACAGCAGGCATCATGACCTACCGCTATGATGCTGACGGCAGGCTGATAGAGGAAACCATAGAAAATTCTTACTACAAGGAAATTACAAAATACGACCAGCACGGAAACGTGGTAGTAAATCTTTATTACCGACATAAGAAAAAAGGCGAATCGAACCGATATCTTGGATTAAAACTTACCTCGCGGCAGACACGTAACTACGAATACGATAATCACGGCAACTGGATTCGCGTCGTGGAGACTGTCGAGAATGATGATGATCTGAAGCACAAGCGAGTGCAGTACTACATCTACGAGCGGAAGATTACCTATGATTTTTAAGGATGTAGTTTACACATTTAGCCAAAAATAATTGGGAGAAAAAAGTTCACACACAAATCTGGTATTTGTGAACATGCGCAGAACTATTTCACACCTCACTACGAAAGGATCTTCTTTAAGGTATCTATTACATTAGGTTCTTCTATCTGAGACACCACAAACAAACGCTTGCCTAAGTCTTTGAATGAAGCTCCGAAATGATATAATCTATTATAATCAATCATCAAAAATCTATCGTGAACCTTTGGTATTGTTTTTACGGTAATAGGCGGATACTGGGTGTTGAACTTACTAATGTCGGATTGAAGCTGCGAGGTTATTTTCTCGGTATAAACAACAGCGTCACACGTTTTTCTAATTGTTCAACACGTTCACTTATAGGATAACCATATATGAAATATTTCTTCAGAATCCTATTTGCCCACTGCCTGAATTCTATTCCTTTTTGTGTATTCACACGAAATCCGACTGAGATTATGACATCCAAATTGAATAATTCCATAGAACGTCTGACCAAACGTTTTCCTTCCTTTTGAACTAGTTCCAAAATGGCACTAGTTTCACCCTTGTTCAACTCATGAGCATCAAAAATATGTTTTAGATGTTTTGTAATAGCCTGGCGTTGAGTACCAAACAACATCGCCATCTGCGCTTGTGTCAACCACACAGTATCATTTGCAACCCGCACTTCAAGATCAACATTTTCGGTCAGATGATAAACTACCACATTTTCGCAAGGTAAGGATTTCAAAGAATTGATGTTTTTCCTCTTACCGGCTGCTGCTGTACGGCACCACATCGACATTGACGAACTCCTTTTTCAGATATTTGAAGTAGCCACACACGGCGATCATGGCGGCGTTGTCGGTGGTCAGGTCGAGGGAGGGCAGATAGAGGTTGCAGTGGTACTTGTCGGCCAGTTTCTGGGCGGCGGCGCGCAGGGCGGAATTAGCGGAGACACCGCCCGCGAAAACCAACTCCTTGCAACGGGTCTGCTTGACAGCCTTCTCCATCTTGTTCATCAGTGACTGTATAATGGCCTTCTGAATAGAGGCAGCGAGATCGTGGATATTCTCCTCGATAAAATTGGGATTCTCTTTCAGGTTGTCGCGGACAAAGTAGAGAAAGGAGGTCTTGAGGCCGCTGAAGCTATAGTCGAGGCCTGGCAGATGGGAAATTGAGAACTGGAATCTGTCCGGGTCGCCCTCTTTGGCATATTTGTCGATGACAGGGCCTCCTGGATAGGGCAATCCCAAAATCTTAGCGGCCTTGTCGAAGGCTTCTCCCGCTGCATCATCGATGGTGCCGCCGAGGCGCTGCATGTCGAAGTAGTCGTTGACCTGCAGCAGCAGCGTATGGCCTCCCGACACGGTCAAGCAGAGGAACGGGAAAGAGGGCACAGACTTCTGAGCATCTGGTTTTTGTAGGAAATTGGCCAGCACATGCGCCTGCAGATGGTCCACCTCCACCAAAGGAATATTTAGACTATATGACATTGCCTTTGCAAAAGAGCTACCTACAAGAAGTGATCCGAGCAATCCGGGACCATTTGTAAAAGCGATGGCAGATAATTGATTTTTATGTATTTTTGCACGCTTTAATGCAGTGTCTATCACGGGGATGATATTCTGCTGATGAGCGCGGGACGCCAATTCGGGCACCACCCCGCCATACTCAGCGTGAACCTTTTGACTGGCAATGACATTAGAGAGAATTGTAGTGTCCTCGATGACCGCTGCTGAAGTGTCATCACACGAAGATTCGATACCAAGAATATAAACTGACATAGACATAAAATTGTGAGCGGCAAAAGTAGAAAAAAAATTTGGAAGATACTCCTCTGGGTATTTCTGGGGTTCATAGCCCTGGATCTGCTCATTGTGGGCCTCTGCTTTGTGCCGGCCGTCCAGACCTTCGCCGTCAGCAAGGTGACGCAAAAGCTCAGTGAGAAGTGGGGTACGGAGATCTCCATTGACCGTATACACATCACCCCTACTCTCAAAATTGCCGCCGATGGAGTGCGCATTGCTGACCATCACAACAACGACATGATCTATGTGGGGAAAGTGAAAGGGCGACTTCTCTCGATAAAATTGAAACCCTTCAAACTGAAACTTGGCCAAGTAGATCTATCTAAAGCCAACATTGTACTACGAACCTACAAAGGTGAAAAGGCTATCAATATCAGCCAGTGGGCCAAAAAGTTCAAGAGCGACAAGACGAAAGAGCCCTTCGAACTTGATGGCAAACATGTCACCCTCAGCGATTCGCGGTTCGTGCTAATAAACGATAACACCCGTGTAGTCTATGACACTAAAGACAATCCGGACATCGACTACAGCTATCTGGAATTCACAGATATAAACTGGGACATGAAACCCTTCAGCGTTCATGGGGCAAATGTCTCTGCTGATTTCCAGAGGATGGCGTTCTCTCAATATGGCGGTTTTAAGATGAAGAGCGGCAGCGGACAGTTCAACATCTGCGACACCTCCTTGACCTTCAACAACTTCAAAGCAACGACAGACCGTAGCAAACTGGATCTGGACCTGAAGTTCTCGTATCCCACATGGTCAACTTACGGGGAGTTTCTTGACTCCGTGTTGATCACTGCCAACATCCGACCCACAGTCTTGGCCATGGGCGACGTTGCCTGCTGGGCACCAGCCATCAAAGGTATGGAGGATGTCTTCAGCATCACCTCCGACCGTGTAGAGGGTTATGTTAACGACTTCAGCCTCATCAATATGAGAGCGCGCTGGGGCATGTTCACAAAGGTAGCTGGCGATTTCTCTTTTAAAGACATCACCAACTTCTGGAATTCCAACATCAATGCACAGATAGATTCTGCAACATGTAGCCTGCCGGAGCTGACGGCTTTCACGCTGCCAGGAGGCAAGACTATCCCAATGCCTAAGCTAGCACAGAAAATCGGCACTGTTCAGCTCGATGGTTCTTTCGTCGGCTCACCCAACACCTTCACAACCGACCTCAACACTTTATCTGCACTCGGCCCTCTGCAAGCGCATCTCAGCACACTGCCTGACAATGGGCAGATGCAGTTAAAGGGGAATGTCAAAGCGAAAGAATTCAACCTCGCAAAACTGACAGGTAAAGGTAAAATTGTGGGAAACGCCTCGGCTGACATCACCATAGACGGTACCATGAACGGGACAACGTGGAAAAGCGCTGACTTCAACACTCTACACGCGCATCTGACTGGTGACATCACTCACTTACGACTCTTCGGTTATCCTTTACGTCACGTCAAGGCAGACGGCGACTACCAGGAGCGTCTCTACAACCTTGAGTTGACAGCCAAAGATCCCAATCTCAAAGGCGAAGTGGTGGCACAGCTAGATTTGACCGACGTTCTTCCTGCCTTGCAGGGCAATGTTGCCCTATCGGAACTAGATGCTGGAAAAATTGCTTCCGCTTTGCCAAAGATAGACTCCTCCTCTGCCAAAGGCTTTCAAAAGGTGCTCTACACTTTACAACAGAACCCCAACTTCGAGTTAGGTTTCGACAATTTCGCCATCATGATGCGCGGCAACAACCTCAACAATGCCAATGGTTATATTGCCTTTGACAACATCCACCTTAAGACGGCCACCGACAGTATACGTGGCGAACGACTCCGTCTCACCGCCATCAATATGGACGAGATGCACAAATATATCCTCGCCTCTGGTATCGCAAATGCTTCTCTAGAAACCAGCTATGAACTGAAAACTCTCAAAGACTCTATCATGGGAATGGTTCAGAAGGTCATGCCTGGCATCGTTGGCCCCGAGAAACAGACTGATAACATTGCCCGCAATGTGGTCATGCCGGACAATGGATATGTCAAATTCCACATGAATACATACCGGACTTACTCCATTACCAAGTTCTTTCTCCCCGACCTATTTGTCGCACCCAACTCAGTCGTTGATGTTGACATTGATGCTAACGAGTCAAGAAGCAACATCTCTGCCGAGGTACCATTCCTCGCCTTGCGAAACAAGTTCATGGTTCACAACTTGACACTCAACGGCTACGACAGTCCAGAGAAGTCATTGGCAGTAAATCTTACTAGTGACTCAGCCATTGTGTTTGCCAATGAGTCACGATTAGCTTTTGACAATATCAATGCCTCTGCCGATGCTATCAACGATATTGTCAATTACGATATACGTTGGCATAACCCTTTCAACTCTGAAACAAATATCAGCAATCTCACTGGAACCGCATCCCTGAAGAATGCTGACGACATAGTTTTGTCTCTCCGCAATTCAACCATCTACTTCGACGATATGGATTGGAAATTCAACAATGAAAATGAAATCCATATCCAAAAAGATAAGTTGACAGTCAAAGACTTACAATTCGCCAACCGAAATAGTAGCATCGAAGTATACGGTAGTTATGGCAAAAATTCCAAAGAGCCAATCACATTCTCGTTGGCAGAAGTCGACATGCAATTAATCAACCCATTGTTGAAAAAAATGACCATAGACGGTGACATCTCTGCAAAAGTGAACATTATCAACCAAAAAGGTAAGATGCTGGTCTACGGCAAGGCCTTTGCAGAGGACTTTGCCGTAAATGATGAACTTATCGGTCAGGTCTATGTCGGTGCATTGCTCGACTCATTAGGTAAAATCAGCTTTACCGGTGGTATTTTCAGCGATAGTCTGACGATACCATCCAAGAAGATGTTGGACATTAGTTACCGTTCATTTCCAATTGACAAAAAACTCTTAGCTCATCTGAATGGTGACTACAAGATTGACAAGAAGAGTTTCTCCATCAAGACCTCGTTCGACTCCCTCAATGCGGGATTTCTCGCTCCCTTCCTCTCAGGTTTTAGTGACCATATCCACGGCAAAGCTTCTGGTGAACTCGCTATCTATATTAACCCTGTGAAATCCTATTTTGACGGAAAAGTACATGTACTGGATGCAGACATGGGCATCGCTCCACTGAACACCAACTATTTAGTCCACGACCAAGACATCTATTTCAACGAGGATGGTATTATCTTCGACAAAATGCTTATCAATGATCCAGATAGCAACACCGCTTATATGAGCGGCATGATCCGGCACAACTTCTTCAAGGATATGAAAATAGACTTGAATATTCATACTGATCGAATCTTGGCCATAAACACACCAAAGACTACCAACAGTGTCTTTTACGGCAAAGGCTACGCTGCTGGCGATATCAGCATCAAGGGTGACGACAGTAAACTCGCATTCCTTGGTCCTAACCTGACTACTCTCGATGGCACGCACATCACCTTGCAAGTCAGTTCCACCAACTCCGCATCCCAATCTAACGCCATCTACTTCAAACCTAAAAAGACAGAAAAAGAAGAAGTAGTTGAGATGATGGAGCCACATACGGGTGCTGCATTAGACTTTGATTTCACGTTTAATGTAACCAACGATGCCGACGTTACGCTTATCTTAGAATCCATTGGTGGCACTGTAAATGCGAAGGCTGATGGTCGTTTCCAACTGACATACAATGACCTAAACCAAGAACTCAACCTATATGGCAATCTCGGCCTCAATTCAGGCGACTTCAAGATAGCACTTTACAATGTGGTCAACTCTCGATTCCAATTGGTACCAGGCGGTACCATCCACTTTGACGGACCGTTAGAGAACATGCTAGTCAAAGTTAGCGCCTACAAAACCTCTAAGACCTCACTCAACAACATCCTCGCCCAAGAAAATATAAGCGGTAATGTCAATGTCAACTCCTACATCCATCTAAACGGGCCATTGATGCAACGAATTGAGCCCACCTTCAGTTTTGAATTGCCGAACAGCAGTAATGAGGTGCGCACCAAGTTCTATAACGCCATCGACACTACAAATACCGAGAATATAACCAAGCAGTTTGCCTACTTCCTGATGACCAATAATTTCATGCCCAACGACATGTTTTCTGGAGAAACGGGGCTCGGTTCCGGTGGTCTTAACTTCTTCAGCAATTTGATCAACAACATGCTCGGCAATATGATGGCCAACAAGAAGGGTTCATTCGGCATCACCTATAATCAAGCCACCGAAAGCACAGCCGCTGAATACGGCGTCACTGCCGGGGCCAACCTATTGAATGAGAAAGTTACCATTGAAACTAGCATTGGCTACTACGACGACAGAACAACCACATCTGCATTGAACAACATGTATGGTGACTTCATCGTCAGCTACAACATCAACCCCAAAGGCACATGGAAACTCAAAGCCTACACATACATAGGAGAACGTGACGAATATCACTTCGTCGATAACCAGATCAACTACACTGCTGGCGTCGCTTTAGCCTTCAAACAGGATTTCAACAGTCCTAAAAGAAAAAGCAAGAAGAAAAACAAAATCAAACAATAATGGACGATAACAAATTTAGTTTCGTAGCAATTATCATCATTCTGGGAATTCTCATCTTCTTGGGATGGTTTTTCTGGGATATCCTTGTATATATGCTAATTGCTCTAGCACTCTGCTTTTTGGGACAACCTATTATGCGACTGCTAGACAAAATTAAAATCAAAAATTGGAAGTTTCCCAAAGCGCTATCTGCAGTCATCACCCTCTTGGTAATTGTAGGTGGATTCACACTGGCAGGATATTTCATAATCCCCGCTATCTTAAAAGAATTTTCTTCTCTGACTGAAATTGATCCCAAAGCTCTCAGTGACAATATTGTAGAATGGCTCAATGGTTTTGACCCCATACTCAAACGATTTGGTTTTCTGAAAGGCGGTGAGCATTTCTCCACATTCGTTTCTGATGAACTCCAACGCACCTTAGAAAAAATCGACATGTCTAACTTGGTTAGCAACACCTTCCATGTCGCATCAAGCATTATTGTAGGACTTTTCTGCGTCTTGTTCATGACCTTCTTCGCCCTGAAGGATAATGGTATCTTTTTCAAAATGATTAAGAAATGGTTACCTAAACGCTATCACCAGAACTTCTCCAACATCTTGAATGCCACTGGCGAACAACTCACATCCTATTTCGTGGGAGTTTTCATTGACATGCTCATCATTGCAGTTCTTGAAATCCTCTTATGCTTAATTTTCAAAGTACCAAAACCACTGTTAATTGGAACATTAGGAGGTCTTTTCAACATCATTCCATTCGTAGGGCCTGCGATCTCAGCCGTTTTAGGTGTAGTTATTGCTCTCACATCTTTAATAGCAGTAGACCCGAGCTCCACTGAAATTGTGAGCACCATCATCAAAGTGATAGCCATCATCTTGGTTGCCAAAGGTCTTGACGACTTCGTCTTCCAACCACACATCTATGGTAAACGGACACACACGCATCCTGTGGAGATATTCATTGTCATTTTGATGGCCGGCTATATCGGCGGTGTCCTGGCAATCTTCTTTGCAGTGCCTGGCTACACGATTTTACGTATTGTCGTTAAAGAATTCTTCGGAGCCTATTTCTCTGATGAAGATGATCTGACGGGAACTAATCCTCCCAAAAAGGAAGAGTTACCCGAACAAGCCTAGATTGGGGTCTTTACAAAACCGTTATTGAACCTTTATAGAGATATGGCCGTCCACTGACATTCGTGCAGCGGATAAAGTAGTTGTACACATTATCTTGATACAACTGACCCCGGACAGTGCCATCCCATTGGAAGTTTTTGTCTGTGGAGAAATAGATTAACTCGCCCCAACGATTATAGATTGCAATTTCAAACTCATCAATCAAGAGGAGAGATTGCTCAGGTAATGACAAGTAATCATTGATACCATCCCCATTGCTCGGAGTTATGGCATTTGGCAAGTACAAACGCACTTCACATGATTCAATATTATATTGTGCAGTGACTGCGCATTCGCCATGAGAAGCGATAACACTGTACATTCCTGACTGACGAACGATGATTTGTTGAGTCTGATCTCCTGTATTCCACATATAGTTAGTCATCTCTGACACTGCTGTGAGTTCCGCATAGAGCTCCTCACAAAAATCTTCGGTGGAGGAAATAATCTCTAAAGCAGTATCAACCACTGTCACCGTAATATTCACTATACTATCGCAACCGTACATGCTTTGCAGATTAGCAGTTCGCTGAATCGTTTCCGATTCAAGAGTCTCCGCTAACGGAATACTGAAACCATATCTGTTATATGGTCTACCTTCACAGACTTCATCCTCAATATTAATCTCATAAGCAGGATTAACCGTCAGTTTCAGAACTATCAAACTGTCGCAATGTCCGGTTGTCAAAAGATTCTCAAAGAAATACTCTCCCGGATCAGCTGTTTCATCCGCTGTTATATCGAAACCATCGCCTTGGTATGGTTCATTCTGGCAGACAGTAGCCGTCACGGTATCTATAAAACTCATCCAAACTGTCACTGTCACAGTATCACTATATGCGGTGCCACAGTTTTGGCTAATCCAAGCTCTTCGGAGCAAAAAGGTCTCGGCGGCAGGATCTGGATAAGTATAATTTTGGCTATTGCTAGCCCCTGGAGCTGTATTCCATGTTGTACCATTCAATGACATCTGCCATTGATATGCACCATTGTCTCCGCCCGAAGCAACATCGCCTGTAAATGTCGACACATCTCCATCTATACAAACATCCTGATCGTCCGCAATCGTTCCTGGTTGGAGAGTATCACTCTCGGTATTCAACGTTACTGTAGCTGTTGTTGTACAACCCAAATGGTCAGTCACTAACAGACTATAAGTTCCCGCGGGTTGATTGCTCAAGTTTGCTGTTGTCGAGACACTTGCTCCCGACGCATTAGTCCATTGATATGTCAACGGTGATTGAGCTCCAGCGACTGTCGCAGCAGCAGCACCGGTAGATGCGCCATAACAGAGAACATGAGTGACGTTGCCGATGGTGGCAACTGGATTATCTACGGTCAAATGACAATACAGAGTACTATCAGCGCCCGTGGAGGCAGTCAGGACGACACTTTGAGTACCTGCCGCAGCGAAGTTCAACCCATGCCATGTGTACGGAATACTAGAAGCGCAGACTGTTGTATCTATCGTATGGGAAACATTCTGATAGACAGTGAGATTCAAAGTTATCACACTATCGCACCCAGCTGCATTAGTCAGATGCTGCGTATAGACACCGGTAGAGTTATAGTTCGTACCATTGAGAGTGTATGGCAAGTTATTCTGCACAACAGTCGCAGTAATGGTAGACGAAGTTGCTGGAATAATCGAGACAGTCATCACCACAGTACTGTCAACACCATTGGCAGCCGTCAGAACAGCATTCTGAGTACCTGCCGTGGTAAAGGTCTTGCCATTCCAGTGCAAAGGAAGACTCTCCACACATATCGCACTATCCGCCACCGACTGGACATTATACAGCACCGTCATGTTGATGGTCAACGTACTATCACAACCATGTACATTAGTCAAAGACTGAACATAAGTGCCGGATGTGTCCATACTTTGCCCATTCATGACCAACGGTAGATCATTTTCCAGCACCGTAATATCTAACGAAGATGAGGTCTGAACATATACTGGCAACGTGATAGCCGTATCATAGCTACAACCATAATCGTCGTAAAGATGTACAATATAGGTCACCACCGTATCATGATCCAAAGTATCTGGAGGTGTTATCGTAAACGAGGTGTCTGTCGCTGACTGGAGCCAAGGACCATCAGCAGTAGCCATCGTCACAGGATTGCTGCTCTGAGGCAACAAAGATGGATCCAAAGCCAACTCCCAACCGAAGATATAACCATTGTCACCACTCCATGCATCTACGACTTCAATATACCAAGATCCATTTAGCGGACAACCAAGCAGATTGGAGAATGACTGGTCTGGGTGATAGAATTTTGTACCAGCAGCCACATTGGATGAGTCGACAATAAAATTATGGGCATTGACAGAACGATATATCAAGCTCCCGGCACCAGGAGCATATCCGTACCCCTGGGTCGTATTATTTGACCAGCAATAGTTCCAGCCGACACCTGGCTCATTGCCCCATACGTTTGGATTACAATCGTCATAGCCCTCCATATCATGGGCTATTCCTAAATATGTACTCACACTCATATTACTCCCGCTCTGCCATCCTATACTGCTGGTTGGTACAGAATTGTCACAAGATGAGTACCCGGAACCACCGTATTTCAATAAATCCGCTTTTTGACCATTGGGACATGTAATGTTGATATAGAGATCTCCTATCCAGGAATGTTCTATATTCAATCTTACATAGAGTATATCGTTCACACTCTGAATAGAGCTGCCAGGTGCAAAATCGGTAAATGTCAACGGAGATCGGTAGGAGCAACCGAATGGAGGACATGAGACACCATCAGGAAGGAAAATAGTTTCAGCCAGTGCCAAGGTAGACGTTCCGTGAGCAAACTGAATAGTCGCGTCATTGTCATAGCCCACTGTCAACATATAACTATCTCCAGCACACATTTCGAAAGTATTAATAGCAACCACAGGATCTATCTCTGTGACTGAAACAATATGATTATCCATACCAACGCAGCCGAAAGCATTGGTCACTGTCAACTCATAGGTTCCGATATTTGTAACGGTAATAGACTGTGTGGTGGCACCCGTACTCCAACTATATGTGGTAGCACTATCGGCCGTTAGCACTAGACTGCTATCAGCGCATATAAACGGACTGCCATTAATGACTGCTGCCGGGGAAGGATTAATGGTCACCGTCATTGTTACGGTACTATCCACTCCACTAGCGGCAGTTAGTATAGCATTCTGTGAACCGTCAGTATTAAAGGTTTTGCCATTCCAATGCAACGGCAATGCTTCCACACAAACAGCACTATCAGCAAAAGTGTGCACGTTATATAAGACTGTCATGTTAACGGTCAAAGTGCTATCACACCCGTGAACTGAAGTCAAATTCTGCACATAAGTATTCGGGGTGTTATAACTATGTCCATTCAGCACTAAGGGCAAATCATTCTGAAGCACTGTAGTATCCAGAGTTGCTGAAGTGGGAACATATATCGGCAAGGTGATAGTGGTGTCATAGCTGCAACCATAATCATCATACAGATGGATGATGTAAGTAGCTATGGTATCATGGGTCAAAGTATCAGGTGGATTAATCACAAAGGAGGTGTCCGTCTGAGACTCTATCCACGGTCCATCGGCGGTGGCCAACGTCACCGGATTGCTACTCTGTGGCAACAACGAAGGGTCCAAGACCAACTCCCATCCGAAAATATAGCCGTTATCACCGCTCCATGCGTCCACAACTTCTATGTACCAAGAGCCATTGAGCGGACAGCCTATCAGACTGGCAAATGACTGGTCAGGATGATAGAACTGCGTCTCTGCAGCTACATTGGACGAATCCACTATATAATTATGAGCATGTTGTGAACGATATATAAGACTTCCAGCACCAGGGGCGTATCCATAACCTTCAGTCGTATTATTTGACCAACAGTAGTTCCAACCGATACCAGGCGCATTACCCGACTGGTTTGGATTGCAATCGTCATAGCCTTCACCATCATGTGCCAAACCCAAATAGGAGCCTTGACTCATATTGTTTCCACTCTGCCACCCTATACTACTAGTCGGAACCAAGTTGTCACATGAGGAGTAACCCGACCCACCATATCTCAGTAGATCTGCCTTTTGTCCATTAGGACAGGTTATGTTGATATAGAGATCTCCAATGAATGAGTGTTCTATATTCAACCTAACGTAGAAAATATCGTCAATGCTTTGGATTGTGGCGTTAGGGGCAAAATCAGTAAAGGTTAGTGGGGAACGGTACGAGCAACCGAATGGCGGACATGAGACACCGTCAGGGAGGAATATTGTCTCCGCCAGTGCCAATGAAGAGGTTCCGTGCTCCAACTGAATGTTCGCATCATTCTCATAACCGACGGTCAACACATAGCTACCACCGGCACACATCTCGAGAGTATTGATAGCAACGATGGAATCCAGGTGCGATATCTGCACCATAAAGGCAGTAGTGTCCATACAGCCATATTCATTGGTCACCGAAAGACTATAGAGACCGTCTGCCGTAACCAATATAGAATCTGTCGTAGCTCCCGTACTCCACAAGTAAGAGGTTGCGCTGCCGGCTGTTAACACTAAACTGCTATCAGGGCACATAAACGGACTGCCATTGATGACAGCTTGCGGCGATGGCAACAACGACACCGTCATGATTACGGTACTGTCCACTCCATTGGCAGCAGTCAACACTACATTCTGCGTACCAACTTCCGTGAAGGTCACCCCGTTCCATTGGAATGGAAAATTCTCGACACATATTGCACTGTCGACTGTCGTCTGCACATTGTTCAACACTGTCAAATGAACCGTCAACGTGCTATCGCAACCATGTACAGTAGTCAGATTCTGCACATAGGTATTCGGAGCACTAAAACTCTGTCCATTCAAGACCAAAGGCAGGTCATTTTCCAGTACTGTTGTATCTATAGCAGCAGAATTAGGCACATATATCGGCAATGTGATGGTGGTGTCATAACCACAACCATAATCATCAAACAAATGGATGACATATGCTACCAAAGTATCGTGTTCTAAGGTATCAGGCGGGGTTATCACAAAGGAGGTATCTGTCTGGGACTCTATCCACGGCCCGTCAGCTAGAGCCAACGTCACCGGATTACTGCTCAGCGGCAGCAAAGAGGGATCCAAGACCAATTCCCACCCAAAAATATAGCCGTTATCACCGCTCCATGCGTCTACAACTTCAATGTACCAAGAGCCGTTGAGAGGACATCCAATCAAATTGGCAAACGACTGGTCAGGATGATAGAACTGCGTTCCGGCAGCCACATTGGATGAATCCACAGTGAATGCCGATGCATGTTGGTAACGATATATATAACTTCCAGCACCTGGAGCATATACGTAACCTTGTGTCGTATTATTAGACCAGCAGTAATTCCAACCAATGCCAGGCTCATTGCCCTCACAGTTTGGATCACAGGCGTTAGCGCCCTCAATGTCATAGGCCAATCCAAAAACATTACTTACAACCATATTATCCCCACTATGCCATCCCATACTACTGACAGGAACCGTGTTGTCACAAGGGGAGACTCCCGAGCCACTATATCTCATCAAATCCGCTTTTTGACCATTAGGACAAGTAATATTGATGTAGAGATCACCAATGAAGGAGTGTTCTATATTCAACCGGACGTAGAAAATATCATCAACGCTTTGGATTGTAGCATCAGGGGCAAAATCGGTAAAGGTAAGCGGAGAACGGTACGAGCAACCATATGGCAGACATGAGACGCCATCGGGAAGGAAGATGGTATCCGCCAATGCCAACGAGGAAGTTCCGTGTTCCAACTGAATGTTCACGTAATCCTCATAACCGACAGTCAACACATAACTACCGCCAGCACACATCTCCAAAGGATTAATTGCAATAATAGAGTCCAAATCTGAAAGCTGCACCATGAAAGCAACAGTGTCCGTACAACTATATTCATTAGTTACCGACAGGCTATAGAGACCTTCTTCTGTAACCAATATCGAATCTGTCGTTGCACCGGTACTCCACAAATAACTGTATGCACTGTCAGCCGTAAGAACCACACTGCTGTCGGCACACATAAACGGGCTGCCATTGATGACGGCTTCCGGGGCAGGTTTCAGCGTCAATGTCATCACCACAATACTGTCGGCCCCATTAGCTGCCGGCAAAGCCGCGCTCTGCGTACCAGCCTCCGTGAAGACTACACCGTTCCAGGTAAACGGAAGGACATTCGAGCAGACAACGCTGTCGGCCGTCGAATGGACATTGTACACAACCGTCAAAGCGAGGGTCAAAGTGCTGTCACAACCACCGACAGTGGAGAGATGCTGGACATAGACACCTGTTGAATCATAACTGCTACCGTTAAGCATATATGGCAGATTATTCTCTACAACAGTATCCGCCAACAAAAACTCGTCGGGATAGTTGACAGTCAGATGCAATGTCACAACCGAGTCGCACCCGATGGCAGATACAAAATGTTGCACATAATCTCCTGTGGTATTATAGACACTATCGTTCCATACATAGCTGTCGCATGCTGTTATATCAAACTGAGTCGTATCGCTGTTGAGCACAACGATAGAGACCTCTGCCGTGTCAGTACAGCCATTCGGACTAACAGCTACTGCCGTATAGGTGGTTGTCTGGGTCGGAGTCACCGTTATGGCAGGCTGAGTGCTGCCTGTACTCCACGCACAAGCCAGAGTGTCGAAATGGAAACTATGTACAGCGCGAACTCTATTCAAAGAACTTTTATCAAACTCTCTTATCCAGCACGGATGGTCTGTTCGGTTGAAGTTGACTGCCCAAGCAGTATCAGACGAGCTCTGGGTACTGCTCCAATAGAAGTCATTGGCCATGACGGAACCTCCAGCGGTCAAAAGTGCATTCTGTATGATAGGCAATTGGGCATAGATAAGGCGAAGCTGCGCAACAGATGGCAGATACCAACCATACTGAAAGTCCATTGTGCCGGCAGCATAAAAAGGATTGTCATTCTGAGCAGCACGGATGGACTCCGTATTGCCAAATCCTGCCGTATCGGACATGGCAAGTTCCGAATATGTCTGATAGTTTGCCAAACCAGGCACAGCAGAGGAATTGCCCCATGCATAACTACTGACAGAGACATCTTGAAGGGCCACCGCCCAACCGCCACTGCCGTCCGGTGAGAGAAAATAGACGACTCCCCTACTCCCGTCTGGAGCAGTATATATGTCACCAATATGGTAGTTCTGCGCGAAAACAGCACTCCAACAGCATAGAAGCAACATGGTCCATATGGTTCGGAACTCTCTCATTAAATTTGGCAAAAATAGTCTTTTTTTTTACTATAAATCTTAAAAATTACAAACGCTACGCAATTGGTTATAAATATTTTTAACACCATACCAGAATCCGATATCCGAACCCATGATATAGACATCCGAAGTACTTCTTTCCGTTGAACTCCAATAGCGAATATTGGCATTCATCGCAAAGGGATATCCGCCGACAATCTGAAGTGAATTGTTAATAAATGGAGATAATGCAAAGAGTAAATTGAGTTGTCCCAAAGCTGGAATATACCATCCATCATTAAAATCCACCACATAAGCGGCAGGATATCGGTATTCCGTACCGGCATTTCTGATTTTCTGTGTATTCAGATGCCCGTCATAGTCCAACATAGCCACGGAAATATCACTAAAATCCGTCAAATTAGGCACATTATAAGCGGAAGCAGTCACACACCATTTTGTCCCCACGCTTTCGTCATTCAAATGAACTGCCCAACCATGCCCACCAGTAGAGTCCACGTAGAAAACAATGCCTCTGGCAACCTTGCCCTCTACAGGCCAATCTTCAGGATGGATAGTAGTGCTATCCGTACAAAGGATGTCGCCAACAGCCACCAAAGGCCGCGAGTAATGGGGATACGAGGAATCGTTAAGCACGACCATCTGCAACGTGACACTGTCGCCTGGGCAAATCACATTTTCAGACTGCTGAATGGTAAGCTGTGGTGTTTCCTCTATCCAAAGATGCAACTCCAGCAACGAATCACATCCACCGACATTGGTCAGCATATGCGTATAGACACCTGTCTGCGTGAGCGTCTCTCCAAACCATTCATATTCGTCACATGCACTCTCCACTAGCACGGTCGCAGGAGCCTCTACTACCGTAACAACGATTGAATCAACAACATAACATGCAGACAAGTCATATCCGTAAAGAGTCATATCTTGGCCTAGAAGGTAGGCATATACATAATAGGTTGTCGTCTGCGAAGGAGAAACGGTCACTGTTGAGCCTCCGGGCAACAGACTGCCAGAGGCATCGGTCCAGACCACCAGGTCTCCACCTGCAGCCCATAAATTTGCTGAGGTGCAGTTGTAGATTACGGTATCGGATATATGCGTAAGTGTTGGTGGTGTCTGCGTGATGAGATTCATGATTACAATGCTGTCGACGCCACTAGCAGCAGTCAAGGTGACAGAGTCTGTGCCGGCAGTCTGGAATATAATGCCATTCCAGACAAAAGGCAAACGATCCTCACAAATCACACTATCCACCACGTTTCCAATGTTATTTAATACCGTAAGTTCTACCGTCAACATACTATCACAACCATTTTCATTGGTCAGATGCTGTACATATACCCCTGCAGAGTCATAAGTATAACCATTCAACTCGAAAGGAAGATTATTTTCAAAAACTGTCACAGGCAATGTATATGAGGTAGGAGCATTGATTTCCACATAAACAACAGTGTCATAAGCACATCCAACATTGCTATAGAGAGAAAGTTGATACGACACAACTGTATCATTAGTTAGAGTAGTAGGCGGAGCAACATAGAAAGCAGAATCAGTGATGGCTGTTATCCACGGACCATCAGCATTCATGTGGTTCACGGGAGCAGAAATAGCGGGCAACAGTGAAGGATCCAGCGCCAGTTCCCATTCAAAGACATATCCATTGTCAGCATTCCATCCGTCCATCACCTCAATAATCCAGGGACCATTCAATGGGCATCCTATCAAGTTGGAGAAGGAGTCATCGGGATGATAGAACTGCGTGCCAGCAGCAAGGTCTGAAGAATCAATTGTCAGATATCCGTTCACCCAATGAGCGTTGCCCGCGCGATAGATAAAACCGCCCTGACCTGACGCATAGATATATCCAGCAGTTGTATTGTCGGACCAGCAATAGTTCCACCCTACTCCAGGTTGATTATTTTCGGCCGAAGAGTCACACGGGGGAACGGTCAAATCCTCGCCGACATCATAAGCTTCACCCAACCATGTGCCAGTAGTGACATTAGTGTCGGCAGTGGACCAAGTCTTGCTGGATGCCGGTATGGAGTCCAGACAATCTGATGTTCCAATACCGCCATATTTCAAGATATCAGCCTTTTGACCGTTGGGACAAGTGATGTTGATGTACAAATCTCCGAGATAGGAATGTTCCATGTTCAATTTCACATAAAGTATATCGTCAGGACTACTTACCACGGCACCTTCCTCAAAGGCTGTAAAGACAACGGGCGACTGATACGAACAACTATTATTGCAGGGGATTCCATCTGGAAGAAATATGGTGTCGGAAACAGACATAGAGGTTTCCTTGCCAGCGAGCACAACAGTCATTGTGCTATCATAACCTATGGTAACAGCCTGAGTATCACCAGCACATACCGCGACAGGGTTAATGAGGGTGATGGTGTCCATCGCATAGGTATAAACTGCATGAGAAGCAATGGCGGCGCAATGGTAATTGTTAGTCACTGTGAGCGTGTATAATCCCGCACTAACAACAGAAATCGACTGAGTAGTTGCACCTGTGCTCCAAAGATATGTCGTAGCTGGTGCCGCAGTGAGTGTGATGGCACTGTCAGAGCAAATATAATTATCACCGGCTATAGTTGCTACCGGCAAAGGATAGATGGTCAAATGAAGCGTAACCAAGCTGTCAAGACCATCTGAAGAGGTGAAAAGATGAGTATAGATACCACTTTGCGTATAGGTAGAATCGCCCCAATTATAACTACCACAAGCATTTACATAGGCATCATTCACATCCGACACGCCAATCTCGAAAGAATTATGTGCAGCCGAAAGTCGCGCTGAATTGTCTAGCAAAACGCAACAGCACATTAGTATCAGTATCAATATGTGTTTGATGTGGGACATCCTTTTCTTACTATAAAATACACGTCAAGCACCTTGTCGTTCGCCACAACGACTTTTACTCTTTAAGTTGGCAAATATAAGAATTACTACTTATCTCACTATCAAAAATTTATCATTCATTCAACAATAAAATGTGGATTACTTGGCATAGACAAAAGATGATTGTACAACTAGAAAAATGGTCAACAAAACTCAATCTTTTTTTGTATTTTTGCAACCTGAAACAAACCAAGCCTATAAATATGTCAGAAGAACCTAAAGACGAACTGGAAGAAGATGTTGTCGCGACACCCGGAGAAGACACTTCTGATTTGCACAAACTGATTTATGCGGACGTGATGTACCGCGAGTGGTATCTGGACTACGCCTCGTACGTAATCCTGGACCGTGCCATTCCCGACGTGTACGATGGTCTCAAACCGGTACAGCGTCGTATCCTGCACTCTATGGACGAGTTGGAGGACGGCCGTTACAACAAAGTGGCCAACGTGGTGGGTAACACAATGAAATACCATCCCCACGGCGACCAATCCATCGGAGACGCATTAGTACAACTGGGACAAAAGCAATACGTCATAGACACCCAAGGTAACTGGGGTAACATTCTGACGGGGGACCCGGCCGCTGCACCCCGTTATATCGAGGCGCGCCTCTCTCCTCTTGCAAAAGAAGTCGTCTTCAACCACAAGACCACCGAATGGCAAGTCTCCTACGATGGCCGAAACCGCGAGCCTATCGCCTTGCCCGTCAAATTCCCGCTACTACTGGCACAAGGCGTCGAAGGCGTCGGCGTCGGCATGTCCACCAAGATATTGCCTCACAACTTCCTGGAACTGATGGACGCCTCCATCAAAATCCTTAAGGGACAAGACTTTGAGATCTACCCCGACTTTCCCACTTCAGGAACGGCAGACGTCACCAAATACAACGACGGCGCGCAAGGCGGCAAAGTCCTCAATCGCGCCCGAATCAACATTGTAAACAATAAAACACTCTGCATCACAGAGATACCATACGGAACGACCACCGTCAAACTAATTGCCTCCATCTCAAAGGCTGTTGAGAGTGGAAAACTGAAAATCAAGAAAATTGATGACACCACGGCTGAAAATGTGGAGATTTTCCTCCATCTGCAACCGAATGTGTCCCCCGACCAGACAGTGGACGCCCTATATGCTTTCACCGAATGCGAAATCGCATACGCCACCAACGCCTGCGTCATCTGGGACGGTAAACCTGTCTTCACCGATGTCAAAAGCATCCTGCGTGTCAACACCGACAACACCCTCAACTTGCTGCGCAAAGAGTTGCAAATTGAGCTTTCGGAACTCAACGACAAGTGGCACAAGATCTCCTTGGAGAAAATCTTCTTCGAAAAACGCATCTATAAGGAGTTGGAAAAAGATACCGACAGCTGGGAGCACCAAATCGACAACATCGAGCGAGCATTTGATCCCTACCGTTCACTCTTCAAGCAGGAGATTACCCGCGACCATGTGCTCGCCCTTTGCGAGAAACCAGTCCGCAAGATCTCTAAATTCGATATCAAGAAGGCAGAACAAGACCTTGCCGATATCGAACTCAACATTGAAGAAGTGGAGAACCATCTGGCCCATATCGTCGACTATACTATCAACTATTTCAAGCAGTTAAAGAAAAAATATGGTGCCGGCCGCGAACGTAAGACTGAACTCAAGAACTTCAACACCATCGTCGCTGCTGCTGTGGCCGTCAACAATCAAAAGTTGTATGTCAACAAGAAAGAAGGCTTCGTAGGCACTGGCCTCAAGAAAGACGACGACGTGGAATTCGCTTGCGACTGTTCCGACCTTGATGAGATCATTGTCTTCCGTGAGGATGGCAAATTCTCTGTCAGCCGTGTTACAGACAAACACTTCTTTGGCAAAAACATTATTAATGTGGAGGTCTTCAAGCGTGGTGACGATCGACATATTTATAATATTGTATACATAAACGGCGCCAACGGACCCGCTATGGTCAAACGTTTTGCCGTTGGCGGCATCTCCCGCGACAAAGAGTACGACCTTACCAAAGGAAAACCAGGGTCCAAGGTCATCTACTTCACCTCCAACCCCAACGGCGAGGCAGAGGTGATCCGCATCAAACTCCGTCCCAAGGCCAAACTCAAAAAGAAGGAGTTCGATTTTGACTTCAGCACCTTGGCAGTCAAGAACCGCTCAGCCTTAGGCAATCTGCTGACTCGCTATCCTATCGCCACCATCTCCATGAGCAAGGAGGGCATCTCCACACTCAGCGCCATCGATGTCTATTACGAAGAGTCTGTGATGCGCCTCAACAACGAAGGCCGCGGCACACTGCTCGGCGCCTTCAAAGAGGACGACAAGATTTTAACAACCTACAAATCAGGACAATACAGAATCACAGGATTTGATATTTCCACCCACTTCGACGATGACCTAGAATTCATTCGCAAGTGGAACCCCAACGTGGTCATCACTGCCGTCTACTATCAGAAGTCGGACAAGAAATACTACATGAAGCGCTTCAAACCGGACTCCTTCATGAAGAAGATAGAATTCGTTCCTGCTGAAGGCGAATGCAACCTTCTAGGTGTCTCTATTGACTATCTGCCTCAAATCAAGGTGATATACAAGGAGAAAAAGAAAGAGGACAAGTCTGAAGAGATCATCTCCTGTGCTGAGTTCGTGGACATCATGACTTCCCGAGCTCGTGGAAAACGTATCAACTACCCTGATATCAAGTCCATTTCATTCATTGAGCCTCTGCCATACGATGAGCCCGAGGAAGAACCTGAAGAGCCGACAGAAGAGCCCGACGAAGAGAATGGCACCACCGACAACATGGACTATGACATTGCCCGCGCCGAGATGGAAGACATCACTGTTGAACCTCTGGACAAAGAGGATTCAGGCACTGGCGAGCAGATGTCGTTGGATTTCTGATGAAACGGAATCTCCACATATTGAGCCTAATACTCCTCGTTCTGCTATCGGCCTCATGTCGGCACACCGAGGAGCCAACACCTCTGGAGATTACTATTCCATACGGTTTCCCGACCAGACTGAACATTCCTGACGACAACCCGATGACTGTCGAAGGCGTTGCCTTAGGCAAATGTCTCTTTGAAGACGGTCATCTGAGCGGCTACATAGGCACGGAACCCGACTCGATGATGTCGTGCGCTGACTGCCATCGCCGTGAACACAATTACGACATTGGCATCGACAATCCTCGTTTTCCTAATGGCAAACCCCACGGGCGCACAGGCGTTTACACCCATCATAACGCTATGCCACTCTGCAACTTAGTCTTCAACCAAGAAGGCTATCTCTGGAACGGAGCGGTCCATTTCACCAATGAGCCCGGCGCCAGAAACATCGAGGACATCGTCAAGGCTGCCATCCTTGCCGAAGACGAGATTGGCAGTACAGAGGCTCGCACATTAGCAGCCTTGCGTCAAGATGACCGTTATCCAGAGATGTTCAAAAAAGCCTTTGGCAGTGAAGAAATCACGATGGAGCGGATCCAAAAGGCCATCGCACAATATGTTCGATCGCTGGTCTCCGGTAATTCCAAGTTTGACCGCTATCTTCAAGGTCTCGAGCAACTCACGCCTCAGGAATTGCATGGCTATATCCTCTTCACCACTGAGGAGGGTGCCGACTGTTTCCACTGTCACGGCAGCGGAGGATCCCCGTTATTCACCACCAATCTTTTCTACAACAATGGTTTGGATGCTGTTTACACAGACCCGTCCGATCGTCGGGGAGTCACCGGCAACATCTGGGACCAAGGAGCATACCGTGCCCCATCTCTTCGCAACATTGCCGTTTCCGCACCCTACATGCATAACGGTCGTTACCAGACACTTAGCGAAGTACTGACATTCTATAACGAAGGGTTGCAGTACTCTCCCTACGTCAGTCCGCTAATGCACAAACTAAATGAAGGAGGCCGTCACCTGACACCCAACGAAATTGCTGACCTGGAAGCTTTTCTCCTCACTCTGACAGACGAAGAATTTCTTTACGGAAAGTGATGTTTTTACACATTTTTTTGAATACATATTCGCATAAAATTATTACTTTTGCGATTTTTCCGTATTGTATAATTTCGTTATTATGGAACAGGAAATTGAAAAATGTGTGGAGCTGCTACAGGCTGGCAAGGTCATCCTCTACCCGACCGACACCATCTGGGGCATCGGATGCGACGCCACCAATACAGAGGCGGTGCAGCGCATCTATCAAATCAAACAGCGCCCCGAGAGAAAAAGCATGATTCTTCTGCTGGACTCTTTCGAGCGGTTGCCTTACTATGTTGAGCATATCCCGCTAATAGCCTGGGACTTGGTTCCGCAAATTTCGCGTCCCACGACGGTCATCTACTCCACCGCCAGAAACCTGCCCAACATACTCATCCATAACGACGGCACCATCGCTATCCGCGTTGTCCAGCACGATTTCTGCCGCCGTCTTATCAAAAAACTCGGACACCCCATCGTCTCCACTTCCGCCAACTTCGCCGGGCAAGAGACTCCGAAGGTCTTTGAGCAGATTGACCCCGCCCTCATCAAACTGATGGACTACGTGGTACCGCAAGAGTATTCCACCTCGGTAGACTACAAACCCTCACGCCTCATCAAGTTCCTGGACGATTATAACTTCACTGTTTTAAGAGATTAGATTATGAAAATAGCTGTTTTTGCAGGTTCATTCTGTCCGTTCACCAAAGGTCATGAGGACATTCTCCAAAAAGTGATGCCCCTCTTTGACACCATCTACATCGCTATCGGGCACAATATCCGCAAGAAAGACCTTTTCTCTGTTGAGGAACGAATGGAGTGGATCAAGAAACTATATGCCGGCAACGAGAAGGTCCGCGTTGTCACATACACGGGACTTACCGTAGACTTGTGCAGAGAGGTCGGAGCGCAATACCTCATCCGCGGCATACGCAATACAGCCGACTACCAGGCGGAGCAGGAGATGTGTCTCATCAACGACCAACTCAACCCGGAAGTGCGGACCATCTTTGTGCCAACGTCACCAAAATGGGCTGCTGTCTCCTCCTCGCTCGTCCGCGAGCTCTGGACACTAAAAGCCGACTATTCTCCGTTTATCTCTTATCCTTTACCCGAAAATAGAACCTAACGAATGCATCATCATCGCAGAACAACATATCGCTTATGGCTCCTCGGAGTGTGTCTCCTGCTTGCGCAGAATCTCTTCTGCCAACAGGTCACCATCAGCGGTAACGCTCCATTTGCCCCTAACGAGGAAATCCGTGTGCTTTTGTTCCGCGACCTGATACAAAACACCCCGGAAGAGGCCGCTTCTGCCAAGATCGACAAACACGGTCATTTTTCCCTTTCCTGTAAACTCAACGAAATCACTCTCGCCCAACTAGTCATCCGAACAACTAAGGCCGAGATGTACCTCGTTCCCAACGTAGACTACCAACTGGAAATCGACGTCGACACCATTCTCTTCAACATGCTCCATCCTGAGACCTATGGTGGCTATCTTATGGTTTCGAATCCCACTGCCGACAGCAACGACTTGAACTACAAAATAAACCGCTTTGACAACTACTTCGGTCGTGCTTTCGACTACTATGGATTCCGATTGACATACGACCGCGACCGCAATGCATTCGACTCACTCTCAGACCTCCTGCACAA
Organism: Bacteroidales bacterium; assembly: GCA_024686335.1. GTDB lineage: Bacteria > Bacteroidota > Bacteroidia > Bacteroidales > WCHB1-69 > F23-D06. Next base: position 29,111 of record JAILCI010000018.1, read on the forward strand.
CCGTTTCGACATCCGCTATGAACCCGACAACTTCTACCTATCCCATATCTACTACTCATACGGTATGCTCGAGAAGATCTGTTTCCCAAACGATCGTCAGCGCATCTACGAGAACTATTTCAACAACGACAGAATTCTTTACAACAGTCCAGCCTACATGGCGCTGTTCACCAACTATTATACCGGTTACCTCTACAACTCTAAATATATTACTAAAGATCTCCTCTCCAGCACCATCAACGAAAAACCAGACTACCTAACCCTCTTCAACGAGGTAGGCCGCGACCCGATGCTGGTCAACGAGCGTACCCGCGAACTGGTTATCATCCAAAACCTTATTGAACTCTATGACAACCCCGAGTTTGACCGCGGCAACATTGTTAAGCTGATGCAGTATCTGGACCAAGTGTCTCACTTTCCAGACCATAAAATCTTCATCCAAAATGCTTTAAAAAAGATGACCGAACCCAACACCACTATTCGCGAAGTCACCTTCACAAACGCCAAAGGACGAAAGGAGAGTATTAAACATTTGGGTGACAAAGATATCTATTTACAGTTCTTCAGTGCCGACTGTTTGGACTGTATTCGAGAAATGGCTATCATGCAGGAGTTATACAAGAAATATAAAGATCAGATTGAGTTCTTAAGCATCTGCACAGACACAAAAGAGAGTCTATATCAAGGCTTCATGAGAGATTACGGAGAGATGTTCGAATGGCCAATCTGGTTTGTTAACGAAGAGTACGAGTGGCTGATGGACAACAATGTGATGACGTTACCTGACTATATGCTACTGGATAAAAATGGCAAGGTAACCCTGCGCCGCGCCCCCGAGCCAGAGAGAGGACTGCAGGAGTATCTTTGGAGAAACTACAGTGTCGAAGAGGAACAAGACGACAATCCACTTTTTAACAGAAATAAAAACAATTAAAATACACCAAAAAATGAAAAAGTTAATCTTAATTGCCGCTGCACTGGTTATCAGTGCCACATTATGGGCTCAAGAGCCTGTGATGGAAAAGAACCTGGCCAAACTTCCGGCCGTTACCATCCAGACTTTGGACGGACAATCCTTTAATACCCAAGACATTCAGAATGACGGTAAGCCGATCATCGTAAGCCTGTGGGCCACCTGGTGTCGCCCCTGTATCGCTGAGTTGATCGCCATCGCCGATGAGTATGAAGACTGGGTAGAAGAGACTGGTGTTAAATTATATGCTGTCTCCATCGATGATGCGAAAACCTCCGCCCGCGTGGCTCCTTTCGTCAACGGCAAAGGATGGGAATATACTGTTTTGCTCGATGTAAATTCAGACTTCAAACGTGCTATGAACGTCAATGACGTGCCCTTCATGTGCATCCTCAACGGCAAAGGCGAGATTGTATGGCAGCACACCTCCTACGCTCCCGGCTCTGAAGACGAAGTGTATGAAATCATCAAACAATTATCTAAAGAGCAATAATAGATAGCGTATGAAAAGACTATTACAGAGTGTTTTACTGCTAATCCTCATTGTAGCCGTAAGACCAGTCCAAGCACAACATCAGCTTGGCAACAGCCGTATCAGCGGCGACTTCGGTTTCAACGGCATGTACTATATACCCGACTCACTCATCGGGGCTGACGAGGTAGACTCTAAAGTGCGCGCCAACGCCTTCCTTAACCTTCTCTACTCCAACGGAGGCTTCTCCGCTGGAGTTCGTTATGAATACTATCAGTTCCCTCTGATAGATTTTGAGAAGATCAACTACCAAGGACAAGGTGTCCGCTACTTCTTCGCTGACTACAAAAACGATTTCATTCAGGTAACTGGCGGTAACTTCTACGAGCAGTTCGGCAACGGCCTTGCCTTGCGCGCATACGAAGACCGACAACTGGGTATCGACAATAGCCTGCTGGGCGCCCGAGTCAAGTTGACACCCTACAAAGGTATCTATATCACCGGTGTCTGGGGTATTGAACGTCTCAACTTCGAATCCTACATTGGTCGCAAAGACTACGTTCGTGGTATCGACGGCGAACTCAACTTTGGAGAGATGTTTCCCAAGCTCACCGAAAAAGGTTTTCAGTTGAATGTTGGTGGTAGCTTTGTCAGCAAGTTCGAGCGCTCCACTGACGACTACTCTGTCTTTCTTCACCCTGGCACAGACAGCGCTGCTATAGCCAATATTCCTGCCAAGAAAATCCCGCAGAACACTCCCGTTTGGGCTACACGACTCAGTTTTGGTTACAAAGGTTTTCGTCTCGATGGTGAATTTGCCCAGAAGATGCAGGATCCTAACATCAGCAACGACTTCATCTATCGCAAGGGTAACGCCCTCTTCCTGTCGGCAACCTACTCTATGAAGGGTCTCGGCGTCGCAGCCTCCTTCATCCGCGCTGACAACATGGACTTCCGTTCCCAACGTATGATGAACCTCAACAGCAACTTGTCTATCAACAACATACCAGCCATCAACCGCCAATACTCCTATCAGCTGATCAGCAACTACAGCTACGCCTCCCAGCCTAACAGCCAGATTGGCGTTCAACTGCAAGTCAACTACCAGATTCCCAAGAAGAGCAAAATCGGCGGCAAATATGGCACCGACCTCACCTTCAACTTCTCCCGTTTCCACAATATCGAAAACGCATGGACTCCTGAAGCGCTGAACAATGGTATCATGACTGGCACCGAAGGCTACACATCCGGGTTCTTCAAATTCGGTCCGGATTTGCTCTATCAAGATATCGGATTCGAATTCCATCGCCGCCTGACCAAAAAGTGGGAGTTGACATTAGCTTATAACTATCTGATTTACAACTTGGAGATTCTGCAAGGGCACATGGGCACCATGCATGGTCATCTGGTCGCTGCCGACCTTCTCTGGAAGGTGGCTCCCAAACACGCCCTGCGTCTGGAGTTACAGCATCTCTACAGCAAAGATGACGAAGGAAGTTCCGTCTATGGCCTATTGGAATACTCCATCAGTCCGCACTGGTTCTTCTCAGTTGGTGACAACTGGAACTACGGCAACCCTGACAAAGGTCATCGTCTGCACTACTACAACATTGCAGCAGCCTATGTCTGGCGCACTACCCGTATCGCACTCAATTTCGGTAAGACCAAAGAGGGTATCCTCTGCATTGGTGGCGTTTGTCGCGCCGTGCCCGCCTCTTATGGCATGGGACTCTCTATCACAACATCCTTCTAACCATCTTAAAATAAAAGCAATATGAAAAAAATCCTCATATCTTTAACAGCAATTTGTCTCACCCTCTTCGTAGTCTCCTGCGACAAAATCGAAGGTCCCTACCTGGAAGTTGATAATCAAGAAGAGGTTACGGCAGAATTCCCTGATGTTGACCCAAGCACCGCCTATCGTAAGGTCCTCATTGAAGAATATACTGGCCATCGTTGTCCCAACTGTCCGACCGGTCACGAGAAGTTGGAAGAACTACTTAACACTTATGGTGATACGCTTGTTCCTGTCTGCATCCATGCTACCACATTGGCAGCCCCGACAGCTGAGTTCCCCAACGATTTTAGAACAGAAGTAGGCAACGAATTGACCGACTATTATCAAATCAGCGGTATACCGGCAGGCATCATCAACCGGGAAAACGTTCCTATGGGCAGCATTCCCGCACGTTGGACCTCCAAAATCCAAGCTGTTGACCGTACCGATGTCCCTGCCGCCATCCAAATTGTGAACCAGTATGGCGAAATTGCTTCCAACGTGTTGAAGGTAAACGTAAAAGTGTCGCTTCTAAAAGCCTACACTGAAGAACTTAGACTCTCACTATTTCTTGTGGAAGACGGAATTGTAAGTCCTCAAATAGATGGAACTGAGACTATTGAAGATTATGTTCACAACCATATGCTTCGCGCTGCCCTCAACGGCACCTATGGAACGGTTCTCAGTCAACCTACTGCCGGTTATGCATACGAAACCTATCTGTACGCTAAAACCATCAGTTTTTCCGGGCACGACTGGAATCCCGACAACTGCTCTATTGTAGCCATCTTATACGATAAAAACAATTACGATGTGCTACAAGTGGAAACCTGTCCTGTAAAATAAGATAACAAACTAATTTTAAACACTATACGATGAAAAAGATTGTCTGTGTGGAACCTATTGGCATCAGTCGTGAACGTGCTGATGTTATTGCAGAAGAGTTAAGAAAAAGAGATTATGAATTTGTCTGGTATCCCGATCGTAAAGAGGATGCAGCAACATTGGCGGAACGTATGAGCGATGCTGACATCGTCATCATTTCCAATATAAAATTAGGAGCTGATGTGCTCGCACAATGTCCGAACCTGAAAATGTTGGATGTTGCCTTCACGGGCCTGGACCATATCGACTTGGCATACTGTGAGGCTCACGGCATCACCGTCAAGAATGCCTCCGGTTACGCAACACAGGGAGTTGCGGAGTTAGCCATCGGATTGATGTTGGACGTCTATCGCCACATCACAGTTCTGGATGCTTCCACACGTCAGGGTGGCACACGCAACAACTTCCTCGGACGGGAACTCCGGGGCAAGTGCGTGGGTATTGTTGGCACTGGCGCCATCGGCATACGTACAGCGCAATTGTTGCAATGCTTCGGCTGCAAGGTCATCGCCTGGAGCCGTAGCCAACGCAAAGAGGTACTCGACATGGGCATTTCTTACGTATCCCTCGAGCAGTTGATGCAAGAATCTGACATCATCACGCTGCACGTGCCTCTGACAACCGAGACACACCATCTCATCAGCAAGGAGCTACTGGCTCTCTGCAAGCCTACCGCCATCATCATCAACACCGCTCGTGGCAATGTTATCGACATAGACGCACTGGCTGATGCCCTGAAAGAAGGCCGTCTTGCCGGTGCCGGCATCGACGTCTTCGAGAAAGAGCCGCCGTTGGCAACGGACCATCCGCTACTGCAGGCCCCCAACTGTGTGGTAGTGCCTCATGTGGGATATGCCACCCGCGAAGCCTTTGACGATCGTATCGACATCATCCTTAACAATCTGCCATAGTCTATGTTTCGCCGCATCATCAACTTCTGTGTCAAGCTTGTACAACGCTACCTGCCAGAGCCCTTCATCTTTGCTATTATCTTAACCTTCGTGGCCGCACTGCTGGCCATGCCCATCTGTCATCAGACACCCATAGAAGTTGTCGAGCACTGGGGTAACGGCGTTTGGGGACTGTTGGCCTTTGCCATGCAGATGGCATTGGTACTAGTCTGTGGTTCCACATTGGCAGCGGCTCCCATTGTCAAACGAGGCATCAGTTCTATGGCCTCAGTACCGAAGACGCCTGCTGCAGCGATTGCGCTGGTGACAGGTGTCTCCGCCATCGCCTGCTGGCTCAACTGGGGTTTCGGCCTCATCATCGGCGCACTCTTTGCAAGAGAGATTGCCCGAAAACTGCCAGGTGTCGACTACCGTCTGCTCATCGCCTCTGCCTACAGCGGATTCGTGGTATGGCATGCCGGACTTTCCGGCTCCATCCCATTGACCATGGCCACTCCTGGTGAGGCTCTCTCCAGGGCTACCAACGGCATCCTCACCGAGCCCGTGCCCGTATCACATACCATCCTCGACTGGCGTAACATTGTCATTGTCGTCATTGTCATCATAGCTTTGGTCATCGTCAACACGCTCATGCACCCTAAAAAAGATGTATGCACCGTTGACCCGCAACTACTGGCAGAAGAGCCAGCCGCAGAGGAAGTCAAAACGACAACGCCCGCTGAAAAGCTGGAACACAGCCGATTGCTTAGCATCCTACTTGCAGTTGTCGGTTTAGGATATGTCTTCCTTAAATTGTTCTTCCTTCACGGCTCCTTTGACTTGGGGATAGTCATCATGCTATTCCTCTTCTTGGGTATCATCCTCCATGGCACACCGCTGGCGTATGTCAAAGCATTCAACAAAGCTGCCATGGGAGCCGCCGGTATCATGCTGCAGTTTCCTTTCTACGCTGGTATTATGGGCATCATCACAGGTGTGGGCGAATCGGGCATCTGCTTTGGCACTGTCATCAGCAATGCATGCATCTCCATTAGCAATCCAGTCACCTATCCCTTGCTCACCTTCCTATGTGCTGCAGTCCTCAACATGTTCGTGCCCTCCGGCGGTGGTCACTGGGCCATCCAGGCACCCATCATGTTTGCAGCTGGTGCTGACCTTGGTGTAGATCCCGGTCTGACTGGAATCGCCATCGCTTGGGGTGACGCATGGACCAACCTCATCCAACCTTTCTGGGCCATCCCCGCCCTTGCTATCGCGAAACTCAATGCCAAAGATATCATGGGATTCTGCATTATTGACTTGCTCATCACTGGTCTCATCATCAGCGGGGGATTGCTGCTATGGGCGATGTAAAAACGTTAAGTTGTTTAACGCAAAGACGCAGAGAACGCAAAGATGTATACCTATTATAAAGACGCGCTACAGCACGTCACAATTTTCTTTAACAGATATTAATGGCAATTAGCGCCAATTTATTGCCCATTGTGGCTAAGGTGGTCGATGCACGCATCGACCCTACAATGAATTGTGTTTAATCAAGTTTCATCGTCTCTCTGCGTATGATTCGCAAAATAATGCTATCTTTGCACCGCATTTTCGCGAAGCGAGATTTTATTATTGTTACACTCTATAAAGATATTGAATTATGGAAAACTATGATGTTATCGTGATCGGAAGTGGCCCTGGTGGCTATGTGGCTGCTATTAGAGCGGCTCAGTTGGAGATGAAAGTCGCTGTGGTGGAACGCGCCGAAGTGGGCGGCATCTGCCTCAACTGGGGCTGTATCCCTACCAAAGCGCTGCTGAAATCAGCTCAGGTATACCGCTATATGTCTCACGCTGCCGACTATGGTATCAGCATCGAAGGAACTGCCAAGCCCGACTTTGAGGCCGTCGTGAAACGCAGCCGTACCGTGGCCGAAACCATGAGCAAAGGCGTGCAGTACCTCCTCAAGAAAAATAACGTCACCGTCATCGCCGGTACCGGCAAACTGCAAAGCAACCACGAAGTCGCCGTCACCGACGCAGAAGGCAACGTGACCGTCTACGAGGCTAAGCATATTATCTTGGCCACTGGCGCACGCTCCCGCAGTCTGCCCAACGTACCCCAAGACGGTAAATACATCATCGGTTATCGCGAGGCTCTGACACTACCGAAACTGCCCGAGACTATGGTAGTGATGGGTTCCGGCGCCATCGGCAGCGAGTTGGCCTTCTTTTATGCCTCCATGGGCACAAAGGTCACCATCGTGGAATATATGCCCCGCCTCGTCCCCGTTGAAGACGACGACATCGCCGCCACACTCGCCCGCTGTTTCCGCAAAGCCGGCATTAAGACCATGACCTCCGCCTCCGTAGAGAAGGTCTCCGTGGAAGAGGGCGTCTGCAAAGTGACAGTCAAAGACGCTAAAGAGAAAATTACAGAGCTGACTTGCGACATCGTCCTCTCCGCCGTAGGTGTACAGACCAACCTGGAAGGCCTTGGCCTCGAAGAGTGCGGTGTGCAGACCGAGCGTGGCAAGGTTATCGTAGACGACTACTACAAGACCAATGTAGAGGGTGTCTATGCCATTGGCGACATCGTTCACGGTCCAGCCCTCGCGCACGTAGCTTCCCACGAAGCCTTGGTATGCGTGGAGAAGATCGCTGGCAAGAGCCCTGTGCCTGTTGACTACAGCAACATTCCCGGATGTACCTATACAACTCCGGAAATCGCTTCCGTAGGCATGACCGAGCGCGCCTGTGTTGAGCAGGGCCGCGAGGTACTTGTCGGCAAATTCCCGTTCACGGCATCCGGTAAAGCAACCGCATCCGGCAGCAGAGACGGTCTTGTGAAGGTCATCTTCGACAAGAATACCGGCGAATGGCTCGGTTGTCACCTCATCGGCGACAATGTAACCGAGATGATTGCCGGCGCTGTCATGGCTCGCCAGAATAAGATGAAGGGCGAAGACATCATCCACGCTGTCTTCCCGCACCCCACTCTTTCTGAAGCCATCATGGAAGCCGCTGCTGAAGCCTACAAAGAGTGTGTTCACCTCTAATCTATTATCGTGAAACGCTCACTACATATCACCATCATCCTTCTGGCCATCATGTTCTTGGTCCCTAACCTGCTGCACGGCCAGGAGGATGTGTCTTACGAGCCGGTGCACTACCACGACACTACATGGTACGACAAAGGCTTCGACCTCTATATCGGAGCCGGTGCCTTCTTCGCTAACAAGCAGAATGCACTATATTACAATGGCAGTAGCCAAAACGAGTGTAATCTGGACTATATTTTTGGCAACCAATATTGGTATGAAGAGATACAGAGACAGGTGAACAACCTATATCCACACGTCAGCATCACCGACGAGATTTCCTATCGCGAGGAAGACCTCGACTGGAATCCTCGTTACAAAATCAAAACGATGCTTAACTTGGGTGCGCGCTACAAATTTGGACGCAACTGGGGACTCTCCCTCTCCTACTCTTTCTGCCGCCTGACCACCTCCACCCAACTCTTGCTGACCTATTCTTCCGTCACAGGCAATATGATTGAAGCACCTGTCATGGAAATTCATGGCAAGGAGGACCGCTCTATGATTGACCTCTCTGTGTCATACCTCATCAGTCAGCTGCACCCGATCGCAAAACCTTTTGTAGAGGTAGGCGCACAATTCAACTTCGCCAAGGCAAAACTGATGGAAGCAGTTATGGGTGAAAAGAGTTGGACATTGTTAGATCCATATATGGGACAAAACTATGTACCGGGGGCACAAATGAACACATACGATATCATCTATGGCGGTCCCGGTTACGGAGTCTCATTCGCCGCAGGTCTTAAAATTGTTGTCTCAAAATCGGTATCCATCGACCCGACCTTCTATGGCTGTATGGCTTCCTATGGTATCAAACCATTACAGGACAGAGCCTTCAACTTCAACTACGGCGTTGTTGTTCGACTGGTTATGAACGATTTCTTCTTCGGACGTCGTCGATAAATCAATTTTTAGAAACAGGCTTTCAGAATATCCAGCACCTCTTCGGTGGTGACGGTATGGTAACCACCGCCTTTGATGGTGCTCTCTGCGATTAACGGCAGCATCTCTTCAGTTGCGCCAACCTCGCGCAGTGTCTGCGGGATACCCAATTCAGCAATAAAGTCATTCAGTCTATCGATACCCTCCAGGGCAACTTGTTCGTCGGTCTTGCCTTCCGGATTGACATGCCATATATTCTTAGCGTAGCGGACAAAGCGGTGCAAACCATATTTATAGATAGCACGATAATATGGTACAGAGATGATAGCCAAGCCGATACCATGTGCGCAGTCTGTGTAAGCACCTAATTGATGTTCAATCATGTGCACTTCCCAGTCTTGTTTCTTGGAGACAGCCAGGATCTTATTAAGTCCCATGGTAGCACACCACATAATGTTACTACGTGCCTCATAATCTTGAGGATTCTTCAATGCAGCACGGGAAGCGCTGATCAGAGCCAACATATCGCCTTCGAGCAGATAATCGCTCACACAGTCGTCATCACCACCGAAATACTGCTCCATCAGATGGGAAAAGATGTCGAAAATACCGCTAATCATCTGATATTTAGGAACCGTATAGGTAAACTCAGGATTCAATATAGAGAAACGAGGACTCATAATCTCCAACGGGAATACGCGACCGAGTTTGAGTTTCTTGTCGTCATTGGTTATGACGGAGCCACTGTTCATCTCAGAAGCTGTGCCAGTCATCGTCAGGATTGTACCGATTGCAACCACTTTGTTGGCCAACGGTTCCTCGCGCTCCCAGTAGCGCTCCCAAGGATTGCCTTCGCAATAGGCTGAAGCGGAGATACCCTTAGCACAATCGATGACAGAACCGCCACCGACAGCCAAAATGAGGTCGACATTATGTTCGCGCACCAATGCGGCACCCTGCTGTACCTGAGCGTATGTAGGGTTTGACTTAATGCCCGCCAGTTCCACGACCTTCTTGCCTGCCTTCTGTAACATAGAGATGACAGTATCATACAATCCGCTGGCCTTGATAGAGTTACGTCCATATAGTAACAAAACATTCTCACCGTATTGGGTCAATTCTTCCGGAAGATGCTGCATGGCACTTTTGCCAAAATGAATCCGCGTAGGATTCTGATATGTAAAATCAATGTTCATATTTTTATATTTTTAGAAATCTTTTTCTCTTTTAAGAAAGGGGTGCCATTCTTCAGACACCCGGAAGCGGTTATAGAATGATGTGGAGCATCGCTACGCCAGACAACACAAATATTGTTACCATAACGTTGGAGAATAAAACCACCTTCCACCTTCCAATTCACAAACGCCACATCTTCCTGCTTAATGCCATATTGCAAAGGCACCTTAGAGACCTCATAAATCTGGCCAACGCGTTTCATCTCTTTAAGGAAGAAAGCCTGCATCTTATTCTGAATGAAATAGTAAACCTCATTAACATTATCATTGCCATCAACATACGGGGAGTGTGATTTTCCCAGAAGAGGATAAAACTCATTACGGATACGCAAGGAGTCGAGGCGCTGATGGATAGATTTGGAACCATACATCGTATCGAAAAGCATCTCTCCTATATTACCTTTCACAGCAGAGAATGGAATGCCGCAATCAAAAGGCACGATCACATCAGCATCACCATGAAAAGAGATGACAGGCGTGGGCCGGCTGCTAATCTGGTCAAGGTCATAGATAGCGCCCCACATATTGGCAATAGCCTTGATTTTGAAAGACTGCTTGATATCATTGCCTGCAGTAGTAAGACCACCAAAGCGCTTAGCATATTTATGCTTCTTAACAAAATCAGGACTGTTATTATCAGTCATGAAAGCCATAGAGAGCATGGTGATAGAGCCAGCACTCGTGCCACCAACAAAAACGTTATTTGTGTCTATTCCATAGGTCTTTGCATGATGTATAAGATAACGCATCACCGCATTGGCATCCTGAATAGCCTCATAACCGCAGCGCTGGATAGCAGCCTTATTCGGCATGAAACCCATGCGGTAGTTAGCCGAAGCCACCACGTAACCCGTGGATGCAAAATGCTCACACCACAGGCGCATAGTTTCATCGCCCTTGTCGCCAAAATAGAAAGACCCTCCATGCATTAAAACAAAGAGTGGATGCTCCTTGATGGTGTCATCCTTCGGTAGGTACAAGTCTAAAGTCAGGTCTAATTCTTTCGGAGTTATGGTTTTTCCCAAATTTTTCAACAACATCTTAAGATACTTGTCGTCTTTCATCTGATAAGAAGCCCAAAATCCTTTGGCGTGGCCATACTTTACATCTTTCTTTACCTCCACCTTGAAGGACTCTTTCTCGAAGCGGTCGTTGTCACAAACGGTAAATGAGGGCTCATTATACCTTTTGAAAGCAATATGGTGTGTTGGACCTAGGAGATCCGACTTATCCTCAAAAGAGCCCGTCACAGAGAGGGAATCCATCAAGATATCAAACTCCAACTCAATCTTACTGTCTTGAGCTGAGAAGACCAGCTCTTTATCGTGATAACGAACTTTGAACTTCTCCGGATTCAGCCACTGGGATGAGGAATCAACAGCGTAATATACACCACTGAAACCATCCTCAAAAAGACGCTCCACCTTATAAATATAGGCATCGTTATCTATAAGACCATAGTAGTAGTTTTCAGCATCCAATCCAGAAAAATCCAAGCGGGATTCTTCCGTAATACGGACAACATCTCTTGTATGCGTTATCTTCTCCTGCTCTGCCTCAGCCTTGTCTGCGGGCGCTAATGTGACAGCACCAACAAGAAAAACGAGGGCAACGAACTCTAATCCGAGCAGAAACTTATAAGCATACATAGAGAACTTTTTCATCCGCAGCCTTTCTATTTAGGTAGCAATTTGACAAATGGAACCATCATCTCTTCCATGGAGATACCACCATGCTGGAAGGTGTTCTTATACAGGTTCACATACTGGTTGAAGTTGTTCTGATAGGCGAAGAAGTCACTGCGCGTGGCAAAGATAAAGCGCTGGGTCATGTTGGTTTTGGGCAGAAAAGCATCGTCGGGATTTTTGATCTCAAAGACATCCTTGGCGGGATAGTCCATGTTACTACGGCCAACTTTGTAGCGCAGATTTGTATTCAAATCACGCTCACCAACCATTTTAAGAGCTCTGTTCACCTTGATAGTACCGTGATCAGTCGTGATGAAAATCTTGGCTTTCTTCTCTGAAAGATACTTGATCATATCAAACAAAATGGAATTGTTGAACCATGAAGCCGTAACGCTGCGGTAGGACTTCTCGTCATCTGCCAGCTCGCGCACCACATTGACATCTGTACCCGCATGGGAAAGCATATCCACAAAGTTGAAAACAATGACATTAAGCGGATTCTTCATCAAGTTGTGGAAATTATCGAAAACCTTCTTGCCAAACTCAGCATTCAAAATCTTAGCGTATGAATAACGAACATTCTTACCAAAACGTTTCAGATACTCACCCAGAAGTTCCTCTTCAAACTGATTTTTGCTACCATTATCTTGCTCATTGAGCCAAAGCTCAGGATATTTCTTGGCAATCACAGAGGGCATCAAACCTGAGAATAAGGAATTACGTGCATAGTGTGTAGCCGTAGGCAGAATGCTATAGCACAGCGATTCATCCTCTATATAATAGTAGTCATGAATCATCGGGTAAATACTGCGCCACTGATCATAACGAAGGTTATCAATAACAAAAAGGAAGCTCGGGGTATTATCATTCAATTCAGGAAAGAGTTTCTCTTTCAATACAGTATGTGACTGTAACGGTTTTTCACTGCCACGGCCGTTCACCCAATTCAGGTAATTGGCCTGCACAAACTTGGCAAACTGGATATTTGCCTCCTCCTTTTGATCAGAAAGCATCTCGGAGATACTGTCATCCTCAATTTTCTCTATTTGCAACTCCCAATCAACCAAATCCTTGTAGAGTCTCTCCCACTCCGCCACGGAAAGATGGTCAGACATACGCATGGAAAGCTCACGGAAAGCCTGCTGATAGTCAATTGTCACCTTTGTCGAAACGAGATTCTTCTTGTCAATATTCTTCTTCAAACACAGCAAAATCTGATTAGGATTGACAGGTTTGATCAGGTAGTCGGCAATCTCACCGCCGATAGCATCTTCCATGATATGCTCCTCCTCGCTCTTGGTAATCATAACGATGGGAATATGAGGGTAGAGCTTCTTCAGACGCTGAAGAGTCTCCAAGCCACTCAGTCCCGGCATGTTCTCATCCAAGAAAATAATATTTACAAACTCATTTTTTAGGATTTCGAGCGCTTCCATACCACTCAAAGCCGGAATCACATCATACCCTTTAGCTTTCAAAAACAAAATATGCGGCTTGAGCAACTCAATCTCATCATCCGCCCATAAAATCTTTACATTCATATTAAATACATATTTTTTTCAACAATAAGAGTAACGATAAAGAATCGCTTTTATTTTATATAGTAGGGTTTACAAAAGATTTTTTTGAAATCTAGATGAAAACACTCCTCGTTAATATTAAATGTGTAAATTTGCCGCTCATTCTTTAAAATGTAATCATCGGAATATGAAAAAGATACTACTCTTGGTTATATGTTTTTTCACATTAGCATGCGGTTTTGCGCAGACCAAACCCATGAAATTCATGGGAATCGGCATGAACAGCACGCTTAACACCTTTACCAATAAACTTAAGGGCAAAGGTTTCACTCCAGATGAGAGTCACAACAAACCCAACATGATCATCATGAAGGGAGTTTTCGCTGGAGAACGAGTGAAGCTGGAGATACACTCCGCCGCCAAGACACACCTTGTCTACAAAGTGAATGTACTCTTCAATATGAGTACTCAATTCACATACGAGGACGTAAAACAACGTCTGACCGACAAATATGGAGAACTTACATTAGAGAAGAACAAAATCAAAGAAGAACCTGTATTTATCAAATATACAACAGATTATGCGCAGTGGAAGATGGACACTGACACCGTTACAAACAATTTCAACGCCATCATCCTCTCCAAATGTAGCTACCACAGCACAACGCCACTAGCCATCACCTATATGGATGGCAAAAACTCTAAAATAGAAGCACTAGAAGTTAACTCCGACTTTTAAAAATCTACTATCATATGCTTTACAGATCTTTACTTCAGAAAACATTCCTTCTAATTGTAGGAATGAGTCTGTGTCTATCGACTTTCGCACAGAATCCCAAAAACAGAAAGTCTACCAATAAACCAAAAATCAATTCGTTCTGGCTCGATTTAAACGTTGGTATCGGTATGACCACGAGCTACGACAATGGCACTATTCCGTTCAATTACAACGGTCTGGCCAGAGAGTACAGCATCGGCTTTACAGACGAATGGAAGCGCTGTCATCTCGAATTTGAGACTCAACTATTTAACACCACCTACATGGAGCAGCCTCAAGGTACAAACAGTGGACTTGACGCAAGACTGGAGTTTCGTTACAGCTGTCTAAAGCCCTCCGACAGCCGCTGGCATTTCTGGTCCGGAGCAAATGTGGAGACTTACGGTGAGTTGAAAAAACTACCCGAGTTACAGAATGCCTCTTCAGCAGTCTCTATCCTGGGTCACCTCGACGCTGTAGAGATGGTCACTTGTGACTTTGGCTACAACAAAGAGCGCACCCATAACTGGATGACAGCTTTCTTCAAACTGACTCTGCCTATCGCGGGTTATGCATCCAGACCCGACTTCATGTATGTACACGATCCACTGGGACAAGAAGGACTAAATGCTTTGATAGCTAACAACGAGAAATTCTTCAAGTTCTTCCCGGGTGTCACCACCGACCTCGGATTCACCCTTAACTTACGCAACGGCAACCGCATCAGCCTTTATTATGCATGGGACTATCTGACCACTGGCAAGAAAGGCTCCTATCGCTACGACAACGCTTACCATACTGTCAATCTCTCATTCATGTTCAAAATTTAATCTTTTACCGCTATGAAAAAAATAAACATCCTCATATTCAGTTTAGTAGCATTAGTATTCACCTCCTGCGAACACGCTATTTTAAGGGAAAACGAACCTAAGGATCCCGTCAGTGTTTTTGAATACCTTTGGAACAAAGTAGACCAGCAATACGTATTCTTCGATATAAAAGGAGTGAACTGGGATTCCGTACACACCGTTTACCGCGCTCAAGTGTATAATGAGATGACCGGCGATAGCCTGTTCCGCGTCTGTGGCAACATGCTCAGAGAACTCAAAGACGGTCACACTGATCTTTTATCCGATTTTAACATTATGAGTAGTGACACCATTATCTATAATTCGATTGCACACAGCAATATCAATAACGATGTGGTGAATCTCAACTATCTGACCCTTGATGCATATACCACAGGCAGTTTCAGACACAATAGTATCCGTGACGGGAAGGTTGGCTACATTCGCTACACCTCCTTCTCCAACGACATCACCGATTACGACCTCATCTACCTGCTGGCATTGTATGATGAATGCGACGGTCTTATTCTTGACTTACGTCAGAACGGCGGCGGTTCAGCTGACAACATCTACAAACTGCTAAGTATCTTTGACTGTCATAAGCAGCCATTATACACTATGCAAACGAAGTCTGGTCCCGACCATAATGACTTTACCACTGCAGAGACTGCCTACGCACCTGAGAAAGGAATCCTCGACAAGCCCTACACGAAACCGGTCGCTGTGCTCATCGACAGAGGCTCCTTCAGCGCAACCTCCTACTTCGCAATCTGCACGCAAGCATTTGACAACATCCAGTTGTTCGGCGACTACACTGGCGGCGGTTTAGGCATGCCTAACGGCGGTCTGCTGCCCAACGGTTGGATGTATCGTTTCAGCGTAACCAGAAGCATCGCTTTGGATGGCGGCAACTACGAGAATGGTGTTCCGCCGACAGTACGTGTACTCCTCGACCCTGCTGCCACAGCTCAAGGCAAAGACAACGTCATTGAGACCGCCGCAGACTGGATTCAACAAGGCGGACTCATTGCTAAAAAATAGTGTATGATCTCCTTTGAGACGTTCCATGGAACGTCTCTACTTACGTAAGGTAATAGAATATCCAAAATCGCCGGAACTCTTCGGCGATTTTTTTTCGCTCTTAGGTTTCTGTGTCGTCTGGTAGGTATAGGAGATTGTGCTGCGTGCCGGTGTCGGCGCCAAATGGAAGTTTATATTCACCTTACTGTTAACCTTGAGACGAAGACCGCGATTACGGGCCTTGTCATAGCGCAGCATACGGACTAATCGCAACGCCTCCTCGTCACAGGATGGACAGAGGCTCTTAACCACAGTAGGGTTTTCCACAAAACCATCGTCATTGACCTGATATGCAATAGTTACCACACCTTCTATGCGCTGATCTATCGCATCCTGCGGGTATTGAAGATGCGAGGAGATAAACTCGCGCAATGCCTTTGCGCCTCCAGGATAGAGCGGTTTCTCTAAAAACTTGGGACTCTTTTTCTTCTTTTCTTCCATTATTAAATCTCTATTCAATTTAAAATGATGCTCCTAGAGGAACGATGCCGCAAAGATACAATGTTTTTTAGAAAAAAATACCCACAAGATCACCAATGTTTCGACCGCTTTACAATCAATGTAATCAACTCACTTTTTCTTCGCCCAAGTATTGGCAAGAATAACAACAATGATAGTAAATAAGAAGGTGAGAGCTACATAAGACAAGGTTGCAATAATCGTTTCTGCGCCAAGCATAAAGAAAGTCATTGGAGCGAGTACAATCAACAGACCTCCTATCAGATAGCGCAACCGCTGGATGTTGTACTGTACCTTTTCCTCTTTTGAGGCAGTGTTGTAACCAGCAATCAGATTATCACCCTTCCCAATGAGGATGACGATGCCCATAATTAGAAAAAGGACGGCAAGAAGAATAAGAACAACCATACAAACTTTGACTTATCGAAGTTACTATTGAGGATACCTGTATCAAATATTTACAAGACCTCCACACAAAAAAAAAGGACAAATCATAAGATTTTGTCCATCTTTAGTAGCGGGGGCAGGACTCGAACCTGCGACCTCCGGGTTATGAGCCCGACGAGCTACCACTGCTCTACCCCGCAATATTTGGGACTGCAAAAATACAATTTTTTCGAAAAAAATCAAATAGAAATTGACATTTTTCGTAATCAATTGATTTGCATGTATTTACACAATCTATTCCGTAGGAAACAACGGGCTATTACGATAATAACCAAAGTTCAAAGCGCGAGTAAGGGGACTCAAAACAAGCGTATCCTCATTATGGCCCTGGCTATTGTCAAGCATCAAGTCAATATGTGTTGAAGTTCGAGAAGCTAACAGACCGTATGCATTTTCATCCTCGGAAACAAAGTTGGTGTACTCCAAACGGTTGTCCACGATACTGCTACTCGGAGTTGACACATCGTGATAGTAGAGGAAATCTTGAGATGTGGACCAAATACTAAGACGAAGACAACGGTATGGCTGGCCATCGATTGCATCTATATATCTGGTAACATTATCTTTCACTGGAATATATTGTGCCAGAAAACGATAGAAGTCATGCGGTGTGAACCCTGAATAAGAAATTTCTCCCGCTGAAGATGGAGTCCTGATGATATCCGAATTCAAGCGCCTGGTAAAAGACTTATGTTCAATCTCACCTGTGTTGTTGTCCACCTCAATATATGCGAAAGTCAACAAAATGTCATAACCGGCAGCATTTTCCGACTGATAGAATTGCATCAGATAGGGTTTCTCAAGGTTCATATTCCAAGAGTTGGTAGGACGACGCACGGAGAATCTTCCCATAATGGGAGTCTCGGCATAGACCTCCTCACCAGTATTTCGATGATGAATGACGAGTCTATATACATAATCAGGATTCAATTGCCAGTTGGAGTAATAGAGTAATTGTTTGGGGCTGGCAAAAATGCCCTCATCCTTAGGAATAACAGTCGTGGTGTCCAGAACCTGAGAGCGCAGCAGCGTGCGAGCCGAGTTATACTCCTCCAGACGCACCTCTACAGAATCCAAAGAATAATAGATATTCTCCCAATCCTGAGCCTGAACAAAAGCATTCTCATCAGTCAAGAACCCTTTATAGATCTTGAAATAATGAAGACTGTCATTCTTGTCCAAAATAGCATAAGCGAAGGATATATCCTTATACTCAGCCGTTAAATCGATGTTTTGTTTGCAAGCGGCACAACAGAAAAGTAGCGGCAGCAGTAAAATCCAAATGTTTTGTATGATTTTTTTCATATGTTATTACAACTATTGGTAATCAGGTATTGATTTAATCCACTTTGTCCCCATGCGATTGCCCTTACGATCCAATTTGGTATTGAGTTCGTACTTTTCATTGAAGTAGTAAGTCAAACGGAGCGTGAAAACGTGGTTATGCATTTTAATATATTCGTTTCGATTGAGGTTAAAGGTACCGTCAGCTTCCATTTTTCCGGTCATATAGTGCATGGTACGGATAGGGACCATGGAATATTCCCAGCGGACATTGAGAGAAAGGTTCTTATAAAGTCTACACTCCACATCAGCAATCACTGACCAGTCACTGGTTCGATAAGTCTTGGATCTGAGATTAGTAGTGCGGGTGAAACCGTTATAGATTTCCTTGGCACGGACGAGACGTCCCCATGCAAAACCTAGTCCGAATTTCATACCCGAACGCATATCCTCATAGTGGGCAAGCAAAGGAATCTGCACGTAGTCGAGAGTTATATTGCACTTCATCGTAGAGTCAAAGGGGATGGCTCTATTGACATCCAAGAACATATCGGGATGGTAATAGATAGTGTCAAAATAGCCTGGGGAGCAATGCTTACGAGACCCTTTCTGAGTGTAGAGCAATTCGGCACTGATAGTCCACTTATGATCACGAGTGAGAGGGAGGGCAATACCAAGTCCGCCATTAACACCGAACTTCCTAAAACCATGCACATCGTCACCCTCTATTTGGGCGAAGTTAGCTCCGGCAGTAGCAAAACCGATAAAGCGCTGTGCCGACAACGAGGGAGCCAAACAGAGCAGGCTCAACAAAATCAGAAGGTGAAAACAATACTTTCTCATAATAAATAACGAACGGCAAAGATACAAAAAAAGCGGTCAACAAGTGACCGCTTTTCAAATTATCGGAAAGTTGATTATTTACCTTCTTTCTCAAGGTCTTGTTTGAGGGATTGCAGAACGTCGAGGTCACCGAGAGTGGCTTTCTCAACGGCATTCTCATTAGCCTTGTTGAATTCTTTAATCTGCTTTCTCTCGTCATCAGCCTTAGATTTCTCTTCATCTTCCTTAGCAGCTTGCCAAGTCTTGGTGTGAGAGAGGTGAATCTTTCTGGTCTCTTTGGAGAAATCAACCACCATGAAATCGAGCACGTCGCCCTCTTTCACTTGGCTCTTATCTTCCTTAGCAAGATTGCGGTTGAAAGCGAAACCTTCGATACCATCAGCGAGAGCTACAGTAGCGCCCTTGTCGTTGATAGAAGTAATAGTACCTTGATGAACGGTACCAACAGCGTAGGTAGACTCATAAGCATCCCAAGGATTCTCCTCGAGTTGTTTGTGACCTAAGCTGAGACGTCTTGCGGCGGTATCGACTTCGAGAACAACAACCTCGATAGGCTCACCAATCTTGGTGAACTCAGCGGGATGTTTGATCTTCTTGGACCAAGAGAGGTCGGAGATGTGAATCAAACCGTCAACACCCTCTTCCAGTTCTACGAAGATACCGAATGTGGTGAAGTTACGAACAGTAGCGGTATGTTTGGAACCAACAGGATATTTGGTCAGGATGTCTGCCCAAGGATCCGGAATGAGTTGTTTGATACCGAGAGACATCTTGCGCTCCTCTCTGTCGAGGGTCAGGATGACTGCTTCCACTTCGTCGCCTTCCTTCATGAAGTCCTTAGCGGTACGCAAGTGCTGTGACCAGGACATCTCGGAAACGTGAATAAGACCTTCAACGCCAGGGATGATCTCGATAAATGCGCCGTAGTCAGCGATGACGACAACTTTACCTTTAACCTTATCACCAACCTTCAAGTTAGGATCGAGGTTGTCCCAAGGATGAGGAGTGAGTTGTTTAAGACCTAAAGCGATACGATGTTTGTTCTCGTCGAAATCGAGGATAACGACGTTGATCTTCTGACCAAGTTGGACAACAGTTTCGGGATTGGTCACGCGGCCCCAAGAGAGGTCTGTAATGTGAATCAAGCCGTCAACGCCACCGAGATCGATGAAGACACCGTAAGGAACGATGTTCTTAACCTCACCTTCGAGGATTTGACCTTTCTCAAGTTTGCTGATGATCTCAGCCTGTTGAGCTTCGATTTCAGCCTCGATGAGAGCCTTGTGAGAAACGACCACGTTCTTGTACTCGTGGTTGATCTTGACAACCTTGAATTCCATGGTTTTGTTGACGAATGCGTCATAGTCATGGATAGGTTTAACGTCGATCTGAGAACCAGGTAAGAAGGCTTCGATACCGAAGATGTCCACGATGAGACCACCTTTGGTTTTACCCTTAACGTAACCGGTGATAACCTCTTGATTGTCATAAGCTTCGTTAACACGTTGCCAAGACTTGAGGATAAGAGCACGTTTGTGGGAGAGTTGCAGCTGACCGTTGGAGTCCTCTTGGCTTTCTACGTAAACTTCGATTTCGTCACCGATCTTGAGATCCGGGTTGTAACGAAGTTCGGAAGCGTTGATGACACCGTCGGATTTGAAACCGATGTTGACAACTACCTCGCGGCTGTTGATAGCGACTACGCGGCCCTTGATGACCTCGTTCTCGTCAACAGACTTGAAAGACTTGGTGTACATGTCTTCCAATTTAGCTTTCTCTTCAGCACTGTAATGCTCGTGTTTGTCATCGATATTATCCCAATCGAAGTTCTCGATAGAGGCATAAACATTCTCGATCTCTTTCATCTTGCGGGCTTTGGGAGCAGCTTCCTGTGCGGGAGCCTCTACTGCCTCAGCGGCTTGTTCAGCGACTTGTTCTACAGTCTCTTCTGCCTTTGCTTCGACTTCTTCCGGGATGTTGTTAATTTCTTCTGACATATTAATTGTTTTGTTCAATTACCCCTGAACAAAAGGGTTTTTTAAATGATTAAACATGAGGTTAATTACTTATAAATCAATCCGAAGAGCCTCTTTCGAATTGAGGGCGCAAAGATATAAAAAATATGGACACCCCGCTTCAAAAAAAAGCAGAAAGAATTACAATCAATAATAATGGCTAACTATCTATAAATCTGCAGTCTAGTACTTGATGCTCAAGCGCACACCGGCGAAGTGATACAAGACTTTCTTGACAGTATTGGTCGTATATGCCGAGTTGTCGGGTTCACCCTCGACAGGAATAGTATAACGGATATCAGAATAGATGTTCTTATAGCATGCGGCAACTTGCATGGTGACATGGTCACGAATACGGATGCGCACACCAAGACCACCCTCGCCAGTCGGACCAGCACAAGTACCATGCACCACACGGTCCATAACTTCCGGTTTGGAACTGACATACCACTTGAAAGCATAACCTCCATTTATATACATGATCGGAGCTATTTTCGTCTCCATCATATTGACATTCAAGCTCAAACAAATCGGAATAAATGCAGTATGACGCCAGAAGTCAAACCCAGCAGTCAAACCCATATAGAAATAGTTGTTGAACTGATAACCTAAAAATTGGTTGACTGAGATGTCAAAATTCTTGTTTTGGACTGTTTTAGGTTCAAGTTCTATCTTGCCAAATCCTGTGGCATAACCAACTGAAGTAGCATAAACGAAACCACGTGTTTGCTTATGATAAGCAGATTGCGCCTGCAGAGAAGCGGTCACGAAACAAATGCAAAGTATGGAAATCAGAACTCTTTTCATTGTATATCGGTTTTATTTTTGTCTTAATGAATGAATTAATTCCCGAGCGGTAGTGGTAGCAGATGAAGTGACATTCTCACCACTAAGCATAACGGCTATAGCACGTTCACGTTCCTCTTGGTTAAGAGGTTTTATATTGGTCACGGTATCAGAGCCTTGTGTCTCCTTATAGACGAATAGATGGTTGCGACCAGAGGCTGCAATCTGGGGCAGATGGGTGATGGCAATAACTTGATGGCGCTGGGAGAGTGTGGACATCACGGAAGCAACCTTCAAGGCCGTCTCACCAGAAATTCCCGTATCGATTTCGTCAAAGATTATCGTAGGCAGGAGCACTGAATCGGTGATAATAGACTTCAAAGAGAGCATCAGGCGCGACATCTCACCGCCTGAAGCAACTTTGGAGATGTCAGCGGGAGCAACACCCTTGTTGGCAGAGAAGAGAAAGACTACCTGATCAATGCCTTCGGCAGAGGGTGTCTCAGATTGCGTCAATTCTATCTCAAAAGCACTGTTAGGCATTCCCAATGTGGCCAGACGCTCAAGCATCTCCTTACGGAGCATAGGAGTAACCTTTGCACGTGTCTTGGAAAGCTGTTGGGCCTGCTTCATCAGCTTTTCATACAACTGACCGCGCTTGTCATTCAATTGCTGCAACTGTTCCTGATGGTCCCCATAACTGGCCAATTCATTCTCCAGTTGCTCTTTCATTGCCAGCAATCCAGCTACGCCTTCTACCTGATATTTATGCTGAAGAGTGTTAAGCAGATCTAAACGCTCATTAAGTCGTTCTAACTCTTGAGGATTGACCTCCACCCCACTCTCTTTCAGACTGATATCATAGGCAATATCCTCCACCTCCACGCTGGCTGCGCGCAGACGCTGCTGAAGTTCTTGAAATTCCGGACCAATGCCCGCCAAAGCATCCAACTCTTGCTGCACAGACTTAAGAGCCTGTATTACAGAATACTGCTCTTGTTCAGAAAGAACATACGCTGAACGGTATAGGCGCGCTTTTATCTCTTCGGCATTACTCAGAATACGAATATTCTGCTCTATCTCTTCCTGCTCACCCTCCTGCAATTGGGCATTGTCCAATTCTTGCACCGTATATTGTCTAAACTCCTGCTGCAAGGCCTGTTCGGAACATTGCTGCTGCAGATTCTTATACTGTTGATCTGCTTGTCGCCAATCTGCCAATGTTTGACGGTATTCAGAACGCAACTCAGCATTCTGTGCATATTGATCAAGCATGCTAAGACGGAAAAGCGGATCTCCCAAGAGCAAAGACTGATGTTGGGAGTGTATGTCTATCAGTCTAGAAGACAACTCTTTAAGTACATTCAAATTGACAGGCGTATCATTAATGAAAGCCCGCGAGCGACTATGTTCGTTAATTTCACGATGTATAGTGGTAAGATCTTGATAATCAAGATCATTCTCCTCAAAAAAAGATTGTAATCCCAATCCTTGAATGTCGAATTGGGCTTCTACAACGCATTTCTTCTGTTTATCATAAAGCACCTCCGTGTCAGCACGGTTCCCGAGGAGCAGTCCCAAAGCTCCCATCAGGATTGACTTACCAGCTCCAGTCTCGCCCGTAATCACTGTCAGTCCCTCATCAAAAGAGATGTCGAGAGCCCGAATGAGCGCATAATTAGATATCTGGAGCGTCCGTAACATCGCAGATTACTTTGAAGTAGAGTTGATAGCGTCGTAACGCGAAGAATTGGACGGGTCTATTTGTTTCATAATGTTTACCACCTGAGTCTTTTCGCTAGGCAGACCGTCCTTGAAGATATTGATAATCTCATCAGCCTTGGCGGCACAGATGATCTTGATAATCGCAAGTCCTGACTTCTGGGCATTGACCTGTTGAAGCAGACGGAGACTCTCCATGATAACAGCTCGTCCGGCATCCGGGGATTCGCTCATCACATCCAGTCCCAGTCTGTGATATTGATAATAGAAATCATGAACTTTACTATATACACTGTTGGTCAAGTTCTCAGTAATCCAATAGCGGTTGCTTTGGCCACTCTCACCCACATTCCAACCATGTTCAGAAGAGGATTGGCAAAGGTTGACAATTGATTGGCACTTATTGAGATATGGAGCTCCACCATTGAGAGAAAAGGAGTCAAACTCAACAGCCAGGAAAAGATTCAGATAATATGCAATCAACGAGGTGAACTGATTCAAATTCATATTGTCGGAATACTCCAACGGATCACCTTCTGCATAAGTAAATTGTATCTTTTTATCTTGGAAATTCAGCAGTGTAGTCTTGTAATTGGTCTTGTAGACAGGTCGTTGCAAGACGATAGTCATGGTGCCTTTCATCACATCACCAGAGACCTCGGTAAGGTTAATCTGAAGTGCGCATTCTATGCGCTCGTTTGTCTTAAGGTTATACTGACACCACTTGCGCTCCTGAATGAAAGAGTACAACTTCTGCTGAAGATCACGATATCTCTGCTGGTTAGTGCTACTGCTGATCTGGTTGGCATTGACGGATACAGAGCACTGGAAATCCTGCGCTGAGGCCATCAGACAGGTGCCTATCAAGAGAATCAGAGCAACGAGTTTTTTCATTTTCATCATAAGTATGTTTGTTATAACAATTTACAGACCACATTCAAAATATCCTTGGCGATATCGGCTTTGCTTTTGAGTTCACTCTCAAAAGTCTGCTCGTCTTTGGTAATCATCAGCACCTTGTTGGTGGGGGTTCCAAAGCCGGCACCTTTATCGCGCAACGAATTGAGAACGATCATATCTGCATTTTTATTATGCAACTTCTTGAGAGCATTCTCGCGCTCATGTTCCGTCTCGAGTGCAAAGCCCACTAGAATTTGGTTGTCGCGCTTCACCTTACCGATGGAGGCCAGGATATCTTTCGTCTTGGTCAATTGTAATTGAAGCTGATCGTCTTTTTTCTTAATCTTCTCTTTTGCCGGATCCGCAGGGGTGTAGTCTGCCACCGCGGCGGCCATAATCATAATGTCCTGCTCCTCTTGAACAGACATACACTGCTGATACATCTCCTCGGCTGTCTCCACATTGACACGATGAACATGTTCGTTCTTTGTATCAAGATGTGTGGGACCTGTCACAAGCGTGACTTCTGCACCCATTTTAGCAGCAACTTCAGCAAGGGCAAAGCCCATCAGACCGGATGAACGGTTGCCGACAAAGCGGACTGGATCTATCGGCTCGTATGTGGGACCAGCTGTAATCATCACTTTCTTGCCCGAAAGAGGCTGCGGGCCATTAAGGAACTGCATAACGTCCTTATAAATCTCCTCAGGTTCCTCCATACGTCCCGTACCATTTGTACCACAAGCCAGAAATCCGCTATTGGGAGAGATTATGTAGCAGCCTTTCTCACGCAACGAAGTGATATTCAACTGAACAGAGGGTTCCAAATACATATTGTCATTCATAGCCGGAGCGATGAATATGGGCTTACGGCAGGCCAACAATATCGTGGAAAGCAGATCGTCAGCGATGCCATGGGCAAACTTGCCGATGATGTTAGCCGTTGCAGGTGCTACAACCACAGCATCAGCCCACTCTGCCAGCGCAATATGCTGGACATTGTAAGGCATACTATGATCGAAGAGGTCCACACACAAGGGATTCTGAGACAAAGTCTCTATCGTCGTCTTCGTAACAAACTCCATAGCATGCTGAGTGGCCACCACCTTGACATCACAACCGTTCTTCTTGAACAGTCGAATCAGGTGCATGGTCTTGTATGCAGCGATCCCACCTGTAATTCCAATGACAATATGTGTCCGTGACTCTTCCATTTCTACTCTTCGTCAGTTACATCACGGAAATAGATCTGGTTATTCTCGAACTCGTAGAGGGCCAGTTGAGTCGGTTTCGGCAACTGCTCATAAAAACGGGAGAGTTCAATTTGCTCACGGTTCTCGTAAACCTCCTCCAAAGAGTCGCTCTTAGTCGCATACTGATGCGAGCTCTCCTGAAACTCTTGCTTCAGATCAGCAGCAATTTGGTCAGCACGTTTGGACATGATCACAATGCTCTTATAGAAATTGTTGGTGTCCTTGTCATACTGTCTCAAATCTTTGGTCTTCGCAAAACAGTCGATGTTTTTCTTCTTATAATCAATAGCTTTCATATTATATATTAATTTGATTTTGATTTAATTCTTTCCAATTGGCGAGTCACTTCCTGAGCAATCTTGCTGGTTTCTTTCAAATAGTTGGACTCCGGAAACTCTCGCTCCATTTTTTTGCAGGCCTCCAGACATGCCTTATAACGCTCCTCCTGCTTACGCTCCACACTCTTACGGGCATATTCGTAGTTGTTGAGAACCAGATAGTAGATGGCTTCCGGCATCAGTGGGGAATAAGAAAAATCTACAAAGAAGTTCTTGGCAGCTATCTGACATGCCTCAAAATGGTCGGTATTGTAATACAATTTTAAAGCTTCCAAGTCTTTTCGGGCCAACTTCAACCGCAACTCGTCCAACATCTTATTGCACTCTTCAATATGAGAACTCTCCGGATAGGCCTGAACATATGCCTTAATCTGCTCAATAGCATACTCAGTATTAGTCTGATCGAGATAATAGTCGGCTGAAGACTCATAAATAGCAGAGATACAATAGTAGAAAGCGTCTGCGGTACGTTCCGAGTTAGGATAACGGCGGACATAGTCGCGAAAATGGAAGGCGGCCATGGTATAGTCCTTGTTCATGTAGTAAGAATGGGCAAACAGGAACAGGATAGTATCTGCACGAGGTGTGCCAAGAGAGATAGGATAGAGCTCTTCAAAGAGATTAGCTGCGGAGAGATACTGCTGCTTGTTATAATAACGCATAGCCTTCTCATAGTTCTGATCAAAGGTTTCAAAAGTAACCCTCTTAGACATCTTTGCCTGTATACGACTTTCACGTTTGGCTTTACGCAATGAATCCTTCTTGCCCAAAGACTGCTCTGAAAACACCTCAACTGGGAGCAAATATTCCGCAGAATAAGCACCTGAAATTGTGGCTATCAGTATGAAAATCAATATTTTAATACTATTCTTAACCATAATACTACAAAGTGGCAAAGATATAAAAAATTTGCTATTTGTGACAAATGGTTTTGAAATCGCAGTACTCACAATTCTTATCGTTCACAGTTTGTCTGAACGGTACATTAGAATCAAAGATTTTTTCTAACAACATGTTGAATTTCTCCTCGAATTTAACCAAAAGTTCATCATCAAAGAAATTCTGCCCATCATTACCATAATCAAGGGTAAAAAGACAATAATCGTCTTGGTTTTTCAATGCCTCCTGGGTACTAATTATACCGCTAATAGGATTGAAAACACCTCTGTCGCGCTCATTTTTTACAATCTCATTATTAGTCAACTTGCACAATTCGGCATAGAAGAATAGCTGAAAAAGCTTCTCATAATTGGAATCTTGAAATACTTTTTCTATACTATCGTCTTCAACTTTAAGATATTTACGATCAATAATACCGGTTTTATAGTCTAAAATCATCAGATTACTACCTTTCTTCTGAAGTCGATCGATATAACCTTTTAAATTGACTGAATGGTCAACACTTCCCTTTTCAGTGAGAAGTTTAAAATGATATTCACACGTCACCTTCTCCTCGAAAGAAAGTAGAGTGATATCTCCAGCCTTCAACTCCTCCTCAACGTGCTTAAAATATGCAAACACATATTTACAAACAATTTCTTTCAACAAGAGAAAACGACCTGAATTCAACTCAGCTTCAGTAACATGAATAAGCTTTATAAGCTGAGGAATGACAAAGTCATTAATCACCACATCATCTTTCAAAGAGTGCCAAAAATCCATATAGTTAGACGATTTTTTCATTTCCATGAAAACATTTTGAAAAACGGCATGGACGATTGTACCTATTGTATTAGTTTGCAGTGTAT
Organism: Bacteroidales bacterium; assembly: GCA_024686335.1. Classification (GTDB taxonomy): domain Bacteria; phylum Bacteroidota; class Bacteroidia; order Bacteroidales; family WCHB1-69; genus F23-D06. The sequence continues at coordinate 57,019 of JAILCI010000018.1, forward strand.
TATCTTTATCTTCGAGATGTTCCAACTTACATATCCATTTCAAGTAAAAACGAAGAGGACAACGGATATAGTCTTGCATTGATGAACACGAGAGCTCATATCCGGCCAACTTATTCATAATTTCCTCTGTTTTGGGAACTTGAATAGCTTGTTGGTCATATTTCAATAGTTCAAAATTGACAGTCGTTTTATGAATATTGATGTTTGTCAGACCTCGTTGTTGCACTTCGAACTCCAGTTGGGAAATAAAACGACTAGGCTCTGCCAGACCATTGACTGAGATGATATTATAGAGCAATGTAATATCGCTAGCTCTTTCTAGCAAACGGAAAAAGTGGTAAGCAGTAATCTTATCTTTGTAGATATAATTAGGCATAGAAGCCCTATCGTACTTATAATCAAAGGGTAGTAATGAGCTATAACGGACAGGAGCCGGGATTATACCGTCATTGACACCAAGCATGATAACATTTCCGAAATCCAAAGCACGTGTCTCCAAAAGGCCCATAACTTGCAACCCTTGCTTGGGATTACCTTTCAGCGAGAGTGTGAGAGCGTTCATCTGCTGTATTACAAGAGTCCGAATCGCCACTATTGTGACATCCGACTTGTCTACAGTCTTTAAAAACTGTTCAACCTCATTCAATGCCGATAAAATTTTCTGCAAACAGGCATATTCCTGAGTTTGCTTATCAGTAACTCCTATCAATTTTACCAAATAGCTCATCAAATGAGACATCATATCTGACTTACGACAGGAAAAGGAGGGTAAGAAAACCGCAAAATCGTCATCCATTGAAAGATACACACTCTTCCCAGCCAGTTTCCCCGCGACTCTCTTTTCTAAGGCACTCTTTATATTTTCGTCCTTTGGAAGCAAATTCCAGACAAGCTGATTACTCATCACATCAGCCATGACAGGATGGTAAAGTTTGATAGAAGCATCACTTTCTTCTTCCTGTTCGCAGCCATACTGATAAAGATCCAGCAGATTCTCAACCAACCGGCAAGACTGTGTAACGCTGAAAGGTACACCCATCGTAACATTGAGTTGATCTTTATCATACGCTTTGAGAAATGGAAGCAACATTGACTCGTCAGCCAGAACGACCACTGTATTCTCCAACACAGAAGGGTCTTCACTCTTCATCTCGTTCAGCTTCTGAACCGCATAATAGATCTGACTCATCTGTCCAGGAGTTTCCACGAGGTTTATCTGCTTTGGAGTATCCTCATAATAGGATTCCTTAAACTGCAACGAATCGACATTCAATGAAAGTTTATCACAAACTTCTTTCAAAAAGTGGGAAGTTGAAAATAGTGGTTCTTTATTAAAATCGCAGTAGAAGGGATCGAAGTCAAAATAGAAATAGGTCTGGAAATTGTCTTTAATATACTTGACTATCTCCTGTTCTGAAGGGCTCAGAACAAAAAGTCCCGCAAAAACAATCGTCTTACCCTTCAACCCAACTGAATACTGGTCAATATGCTCCGCACAATCACGATACAGCAGACCAGGGTATGCAACTTTTTTTTGGAATAGGTTTTTATTAAATTCAGGATAAAGTTGGACAAGAAGATTGTAAAACATAAGAGTTTCTTTTTGTCCTTTTGAGAGAGAATCCTGGCCGATACGAAATTCAAAATCCTTACTGGAAGCCACATCCTGTAATACTGAGACCACGTTCTGCTGATGCAATTCCAAATCGGAAATATCCTTGATAAAAGTGTCTCCCCAACGAAGAAAATCCACCAATTTATCTTCTTTTTTAGACATTGGCGAATAGGTCTCATAAAGGATGCTGAGTAACTCTATTGGTTCGCCTCTCCGCAAAAACGACAAGCGTTCCACGAAGTGTTCTATGGATAAAATCTCCGGTATGAAAAGTGGTTTCTTCAACTCCTCCCTACCTTGTAACTCTCCCAAGAACATTTTCTTGGCACGCTGGTTAGGCAGCACTATAATGGTATCAGCAGAAATCAACTCATGGGTGATACACTCATCCACAAGTTTAGACAAAAAGGTGGACATGGTTTTATGGTTGTATTAATCTAACTTCAAGACAGCTAAAAATGCCGATTGGGGCACCTCTACATTGCCGATCTGGCGCATACGTTTTTTGCCTCTCTTCTGTTTCTCCAACAACTTGCGCTTACGGGTAATATCACCACCGTAACACTTGGCAGTCACATCCTTACGGACAGCTTTAACAGTCTCACGGGCGATAATCTTGGTACCTATGGCAGCCTGAATAGCAATTTCAAATTGCTGACGCGGGATAAGTTCCTTCAGTTTTTCGCAGATACGACGGCCAAAAGCATAGGCATTGTCAACATGGATAAGCGCCGAAAGGGCATCCACTGATTCTCCATTGAGGAGAATATCAAGTTTAACGAGCTTAGCAGGTTTGAAATCACTTATGTGATAATCGAAAGATGCGTAACCTTTGGAGATGCTCTTCAGTTTGTCATAAAAGTCAAATACAATCTCGCCGAGAGGCATGTCAAAGGTCAACTCTATACGGTTGGCAGCCACATACATCTGGTTGACGAGACTGCCACGCTTATCGATACAAAGTTTGATGATGGGGCCAATATAGTCGTCCTTAGTAATAATCTGAGCACGAATGTAGGGTTCCTCCACATGATCAATCTCATTCGGGGCAGGCATGCCGGACGGGTTATAGACATCAAGCCACTGTCTCTTGGTAGTCAGCACCTTATAAGAAACGTTAGGCACGGTTGCAATAACATCCTGATCAAATTCGCGATCGAGGCGCTCTTGGATGATCTCCATGTGTAGCAATCCAAGGAAACCGCAACGGAAACCGAATCCCAAAGCGGCGGAAGACTCCGGAACGAATGTCAAAGAAGCATCATTGAGCTGCAGTTTCTCAAGAGATGAGCGCAACTCTTCATATTGGTCAGCCTCAGTAGGATAGATACCGGCGAACAGCATCGGTTTCACCTCCTGGAATCCCTCAATAGCCTCAGTACACGGATTTTCGACATGAGTAATAGTATCACCAACCTTCACCTCGGCAGAAGCCTTGATGCCAGTAATCAGGTATCCTACATCACCAGCAGAAAGTGAATCCGAAGGTACACGGTTCATCTTTAAAATACCGATCTCATCAGCATCGTACTCATGCTTAGTGGCAAAGAACTTGACCATCTCATGCGTCTTAATGGTGCCGTTGAAGATACGGAAATAAGCGATGATGCCACGGAAGGAGTTGAAAACGGAGTCGAAAATCAGAGCTTGCAGTGGAGCATCCGGATCACCTTTTGGAGCCGGAATGCGCTCAATGATAGCCTCCAGAATCTGCTCTACGCCCTGGCCGGTCTTACCCGAAGCCTCGATAATATCATCAACATCACAACCGAGAAGGTCTATAATCTGGTCCTTAACCTCCTCAGGCATAGCAGCGGGCATGTCCATCTTGTTCAGAATCGGGATAATCTCCAGATCATTATCGATGGCTTGATAGAGGTTGGAGATAGTCTGTGCCTGCACACCTTGAGTGGCGTCAACCAGCAGGAGGGCGCCTTCGCAAGCAGCAATGGATCGAGAAACCTCGTAGGAGAAGTCCACGTGACCCGGAGTGTCGATCAGATTCAAGACATAGTCTTCACCCTTATATCGATAGTTCATCTGGATAGCGTGACTCTTGATGGTGATTCCGCGCTCGCGCTCCAGGTCCATATCATCCAACACCTGATTCTGGAACTCACGGTCGTTAACAGTCTTGGTAAATTGCAAAAGACGGTCAGCTAATGTACTCTTACCGTGATCTATATGAGCTATAATGCAAAAATTTCGGATATTCTTCATAAGGGCGCAAAAATACAAATTTTTCTACATTTTTCAGCGATGGCTCGCAAGCTTTTACAGCGTATCGCTTCCACCCAATACAAGAACAAACTCGCCCTTTACCTCTTGTTGGGAGAAGTACTCCACAGCCTCCTGAATAGTGCCTCTAAAGGTAAATTCGTATATCTTTGTCAGTTCCTTGGAGATAGCAATCTGACGGTCGGGACCGATGATCTCGAGCATCTTGGCAAGACTCTTGACGAGGCGGTGTGGTGACTCGTAGAAGACGATGGTCTCATCCATCTCGGCGAAACGTTTCAAGAGTGTCTCTTTGCCTTTTTTATGTGGTAGAAATCCGTAGAAATAGAAACTGCTGCAGGGCAAGCCCGACTGCACAAGCGCGGGGATAAGGGCTGTGGCACCGGGAAGGCACTCGACGGGAATTCCTTGGCGAACACACTCACGGATAAGCAGAAAACCAGGGTCGGAGATACCCGGTGTGCCGGCGTCGCTGACTAATGCCACCGACTCACAATCGCGGATTTGACGCACATAGCCATCCACCTGAGCATGCTCGTTAAAGATATGATAGGCCATACAGCGCTTGTCAATCTGATAGTGCTGAAGAAGATGCTTGGTTGTACGGGTATCCTCAGCCAAGATGAAATCGACGGACTTGAGCACGTTAAGTGCCCGCAGTGTGATGTCTTCAAGGTTACCGATAGGTGTCGGGACGATATAGAGTTTCATAAGCGTTTTTTAATAAAAAATGAGGAAGGTTTTTGAAGACCTCCCTCATCAGTGCCCAGAACAAGAGTCGAACTTGCACATCCGTTCGGATACTACACCCTGAATGTAGCGCGTCTACCATTCCGCCACCTGGGCAATTTGGTTAATAGAGTCCCTCTTTGATAAGGTCGTGAATGTGAATCACGCCGAGGTATCTATTGTCAGCATCGACCACAAAAAGGTTGGTGATACTGTTGGTATTCATAAAGTTGACGGCATCGGCCGCCAAGGTCTCTTCGTGTATGGTCTTGGGTGATGTTGTCATCACCTCTTTGGCGGTCAGGTGCGTATAATCTGCAGACTTCTGCAGCATTCTTCGCAAGTCACCGTCCGTGATAGCCCCCACAATCTTACCATTATCCAACACGGCCGTCACGCCCAAACACTTGCCGGAGATTTCGAGGATGACCTCCTGGATAGAGGCATCCGGGGCAACAGCGGGTTTGTCGTTGAACTTATAGAGATCTTTCACCTTCATCGTCAGTCGTTTGCCTAGTGCACCGCCAGGATGCAGTTTAGCAAAGTCCTGCGGGGTAAAGCCCCTCTCCACGATGAGTGCCGTCGCCAGTGCATCGCCCATAGCCAACTGTGCTGTTGAGCTGGTCGTCGGTGCCAGGTTGTTGGGCGTGGCCTCCTTCAGAACGGTGCAGTTCAGCACATAGTCGGCTGACTGAGCCAAGAAGGAATGCATATTGCCCACCAAGGCAATCATCTTGTTCCCATTCTGTTTCAGAAATGGGGTCAACAGGGTTATCTCCGGTGTATTGCCGCTTTTTGAGATGCAGAGCAGAACGTCGTCGGGCTGAATGATGCCCAAATCGCCGTGCACTGCATCCGCTGCGTGCATGAAGACTGCCGGTGTGCCAGTAGAGTTGAGTGTTGCCACTATCTTCTGACCTATGATGGCACTTTTACCGATACCCGTTACAATCAGCCGGCCTTTGGAGTTCAAGATGAGCTTCACGCTCTCCTCAAAGTCTTGGTTCAGGCATTGAATCAATCCCTCAACAGCCTCCGCCTCCTCTTTCAATACCCGCCCGGCGCATTGTAATATGTTGCTTTTCTCCGTCGTCAATATTTCAAAGTTGCGAGATTTCTCTCTCTTTATTTCAATAGCATGATAGAATCTTTTGTAGGTTCTCCGTGCTATTGCAGTCTCTCCAAAGTAGGTTTTGAACTCATCCTGGGTAAGATTTTCAAAGTCCCGATTTTGGAGGCGCAAAAATACAGAACTTTTTGACATCTTCAACACTTTCTGAAGATTTTTTTTGTTCCTAGGACACTTTTCCTGGCAAATATCGCATCCAAAGACAAGTGGACTGTTCTCTAAGACACTGTCTTCTACCATTTTATTCTCCACGGTCTGATAGGCAAAACACCTCCTCGCATCAACTCTATAAGGGATATCGAGGGCATGTGCCGGGCAACTTTGGATACAGATATTGCAGTCGCCACAATCCGACATTTTGGGAGAATCGTAAGCGTCAACCCGCGCAGTGGTCAGCAGAACACCGAGCACAAAGAATGAACCTGACTCGTTGTGAATGAGGCCGTTTTTCCCAATGCACCCTACCCCACTCTGCGCGGCCCACTGCTTCTCAGAGATACGGGAGCTGTCAACGGTGATACGACATTTCGCATCGGGGACCAACTGGACGACATAATCAGCTAGCGGTTGCAATTCTCTCCGCACTGCCTGATGATAGTCTTCCACCCATGTATATCGGGCAGTACGATAACGGTCACTAGCAGGCTGCGCATCGGTAAGATAACTCCATGTGACCACAATAACACTACGACAACCCTCCAACAGCGACTCAGGGTTGAAACGCTGCGAGACCTCTTTTTCCAAGAAATGCATTTCAGCATGGAAACCCTCTTCAAGCGACTGTTCGAAGAGACTCTGTGATTCATTTAGGGCATGGGCAGGCGCGATGCCGCACTGCATGAAACCCAACTCTAAAGCCTTAGCCTTGATCTGGGCAGCACTCAGCAAAGACTCCCCCATCATGGCATCTTCAACTCCTCAAACTTTTCAGGAATGCGGATAGAAGTAGGTCCCGGCACATCCAGACGAACCAGTTTCATCACCGCATCTATCTCGATGAGATGGTTCAGATCTTTCAATGTCAGTTCCGTGAAGAAGGACTTGGTAGAATCCAGCGCCACATATTCTCCCGGCACAGCCTCAAAACCTTTAAATCGCAATGCTTCCTCATTTTCTGGGGTTATGTTGCCATTGAAAACAGATTGTATCAAAGAAAAATCGATTGGAAGGCCCGTCAGACGGCGGAATGGCTCGTACGTTCCTTTATAATAATTGTATTGCAGCTTGTTCACATATGTAATGCTATCAGGAGTACAAACCACCCGGATAAACTCGATGCCGGAAGCGTGGATATTCAGATATAGGATACTGTCCACTCTGTTGACCATGTAGAAATTACAGCTGCGGGTGCCTTCTGGGTCGATTACGTCAGCCTTGCCACGATAGGTAAGCCAACGGTAGCCTTGCGCTATAGGTGGCAGTGTATCAATTGTTTCTTGAATAGTATCGGGAGTCGCTTGTGCAATAGGACTAGCGGGCTCTGCAGGAGTTTCTAACGATGGAGCGATTGTATCCGATTGTGTCTCCACAGTTTCAACAGTCTGCGCAGTACTCTCGCCACGCACGTTACGAGTGGAGGCACAGCTTGCCATCCACAACGACAGCAGCAACAGACCGCAAACGTGAAACCACTTCATCTACAGGATAAGCGTAATGGTTCCGTTGTACTCCTTCTCATCCCCATTCAACGTGGTGAAGGTGATATAATAGACGTATACATTAGCGGGCAAACGTTGTCCGGTCTTGCTACGCCCATCCCAGTAGTCATAAGGATTAGTCGTCTGATAGATGACATTGCCAAAACGATCATAAATCAGCAACTTGTAGTTCTCGGGATCCACGCCCTGGCCTTGAGGTGCCCAAGTCTCGTTAATGCCATCGCCATTAGGAGAAAAGGCATTCGGAACATAGAAGAAATAGGGCACTGTCACTTGGACTCGTGACTTAACAGAATCCACACAGCCATTACTGTCAATAGCCGTCAGCGTAATAGCGTAGTAACCAGGACGAGTATAATCATGTGTCGGGTCAACCACATCCTCTACCACATTATCCATAGCTGAAAGATCCCCAAAATTCCATATTAGATGATTGCCTTCAGGGGTTAGACTATTGCAATATACAGTTCCAATACCGTTTTCCACATAAATATCAGTCGGAGATGCTGTAAAAGCCGGTATTGGCAAAGGCATCACCGCCAACGTGAAAGTGTCGGTCGTGACACAGCCTCCATTCATTGTAGCACTGATGACATATTCCGTAGTCACATCAGGAGAAACGGTGATGGTAGGACTTGTCTCACCAGTATTCCACTGCATACTCTCAGCATCGGGATGAGTAGCGGTGAGTGTGGAAGAGGTGCCCACGCAAATAGTATCTTTTGTTGCAGTTATCTCAGGAAAAGCCAATTCGGTAACCACAACAGAAGTTGTGGCATAATTCTTACAGCCGTTATCGAAAGTCACAGTAACTTGATAAGTGGTACTGACTTCAGGTGCCACTTGACAGGACTGGGTTGTATCGCCACAACTCCATTCGTAACCTGTGGCGGAAATACCATAGTAAGAGTTATCGGCTGTAACATTAAGGGTAACCTCGTCATTAGGACAGATATTACCATTGGTTGTATTCGTAGCTGTCAAAGGTGGAATGGAGACATGTACCACTACAGTATCCATCAAGTCGAAAGAGTCGCCACCGGCGTTCGTGTAGTGGTAAACGGCAATATAGCTCGTTGTCGCTTGTGGACTGACCACATGTCGGAAGTTATGGCCCACAATGCTGTCTGGGTGAACGGAGTTTTCATACCAGGTGATAGTACCGTCGGGATCCAGAGGGGTGATAGGAGTGAAACGCCAGCCCTCGTTGTCTGCCGTCCAGTTTTGGCCCTGCACAGAAGCGAAATCTCTACCAGGAGCAATCAAGATCTGGGCAGAGTTATTATTCTGAATACCAAGAACTCCGTTACCTTGATTCCATGAGGAGCAGCAAGCACGGTGGCGGATATATATATCAATAATATTGGTACCTTCATATAGGACCATCTGATAACTGTTATACATGTTGTTTCCTTGCGTATAACAAGAGTAGAGTCCTACATTATCATAGTTGAAGACGAACGCACGACAAGGGCTCGAACCCATGACGTCATACTTTATATCACCGCCACTGATATAGTGACCTGGATAAATATCTTCATATACGCCATAGACACTATTTGGATAAATATATGGAGTACTACCATAAGGTGGATTATTGGAACTTGTCGGACAATTTGTTGTACTCCATGAGCATGAAGACATGTGAGAATGAGAGTTAAAGGAAATCAAACCATTACATCCTGGATAAGCAGTTTGATAGGTAATGCCGAAGAAGGAGAAGTGGAACGGCAGTGTGACACCATTAGTCACCCAGTTATCATCCGTACTAGCACCAATTGAGGTACCTGCATTGAAAGCGAAAGGAGGGTTATAAGGGATTTCCTGCACGGTATAGTCAAAGGAATAGGGACCTGTAGCAACAATATTAGCGGTCAAAATCGTGGTCGGATTATCGCAGTCGAACTCTACAAACGAGACGGAGGTATCTGCGGCGGTGATATCGATGCTCGGGCAGGCAGAGCCATCGGGAGCCTCAAAGAGTTCAGCAATGCAGGATACATCGGCAGCCCAACCGGCCTTGTTCTGGTCTCCAGAGGCGGCAACGTATTCGATGCAGATAGTAGCACCACTCGAGATAATATGCGGCGGTTGGCTTGTGCTAGTACAGAACTTTCCAATGAGTCGCTTGTTAGCATCATAATACTGTCCGTCGTAGATCTTCATGATACCATTGACAGAAAATTGGGTGAAGACCATCTCAATATGGGAGCCCACAGGAGAAGTGAACTCGCACCAGCTAGTACCGCTTGTAGACTGCATGTTGCCAGAAGGACCGCCTTCATCATAGAACTTAGCGTTACAGGTCATGTAGGTCATACCCGTAGACATCAAACAGTTGTTCGGGTTCGTGACATAGGCATAGACTTGTGCCACCCAGCCTTCGCTCAGTTCGGCATAGTCGTTTATATCATCAGAGTGGAATACGAAAGTCAATGAACGGCCAGAAGCTAAGATCTCGCCAGGGTCATTCACCAAGTTGTACACACCCAGCAACGGAGCGGTAACATCCTCACCATCATAAATATAGAGAGTATCACCCACGCCCATGCTGAATGTTGTGAAAGAGATATAAAGCTGTGTTCCCGTAACGTTGGTCTTCAACTTCATAGTATCGCTGAGGTTAGTAGCAAAATAACCTTGCGGGTGGCCATTATCACCCTGATGTGCTGCCGTACCACCTGGATCATAGAAGTACATCGGATCCTCGCCTATGGAGGTATAGGCGGCCGAAGAACCCATGATGATATAGTTCTGAGCCATAAGCCCTGCGAACGGTAACAACAAGAGAATGAATGCTAATATCTTTTTCATTATTTAAATGTTTTTCTTTACAACTTAAATAAGACGAATAAAAATCTTTTTTATTGCACTATAAACGACAAAAAACGAGAAAATCTTGGCTTTCAACAAACTACTCTTCGGATGACCGACGCTTATTTTGAAAGAAATTCAAGACAACGGAAGCAGCCTTATCCGATGCGGATCCATTTCCAAGCTGCTGACACAAAGAGCGATAATCATCAATCATCCGTTGAATATTCTGCCCGTTATCGATAATCTTATGCATCTCCTCCTGAAGATGACGCGTGTCGAAATCATGCTGGATTAATTCCTTTACAATCGGTTTGTCAGCAATCAGATTGGGTAAAGATATATAACTGATGCCCTTAATAAGTTGCTTAGCGATAAGATATGAGATTTCACTGCCAGCATATACAACCACCTGAGGCACGCAAAAGAGGGCGGTCTCCAATGTAGCAGTACCCGATGCTACAACGGCAGCCTTCGCGTTGGCCAACAACGGGTACACGGAACCGGAAACTCTTGTCACAGGCAAGTCTTTAATGTACTGATCATACAAACTCTCCGACTGCCATGTGACAGTTGATACGACAAAATGGTACTGTGGGAAAAGAGGTACCATTGCCAACATTTGGGGCAACAGGGCTGTAATCTCCTGTCGGCGACTGCCGGGCAACAGGGCAATAATCTCACGGTCACCTATTTGGTATGTGTCCCTAAATTTTCTCACCTCCTCGCTCGCACGCACTTGATCGGTGATGGCATCCAACAGCGGATGGCCTACATAGTGGACTTTCATCCCGTTTTTAGCATAAAAAGCCTCCTCAAACGGCAGAATCACCATCATCTCGTCAATATTTTTACGGATAGTGCGAATGCGGCCCTTCTTCCAAGCCCATATCTGCGGAGAAATATAGTAGAAAACAGGGATTTTATGCTTTTTGGCAAATTTAGCTATACGGAGGTTAAAACCTGGATAATCAACCAAGATTAAGGCATCAGGTGCATACGAAAGGATGTCTTCCTTACAATAGCGCATAAGTCCGAGTATGGTCTTCAAATGGATAAAGACCTCCCAGAAACCCATAAAGGAGATGTCTTTGTAGTGTTTAACGGGGGTACCGCCGACTGCGGACATCAGGTCGCCGCCCCAGAAACGGAACTCTGCCTGCGGGTCACGACGAAGCAACGCCTTCATCAAGTTGGAGGCGTGGAGGTCGCCGGAGGCCTCGCCAGCAATGATGTAATACTTCATACTACTGCTGGGAGAGCAGACGTTTCACCATATCGGAGACCACCTTATTGTCGGCCTTGCCGGCAAAAGTCTTGGAAGCCATACCCATAACCTTGCCCATGTCCTTCATTGAAGAGGCACCTGTATCGGCAATGATTTGGCGAACCGTCTTCTCTATCTCCTCCTCAGACAACATCTGCGGCAGGTAGGTCTGGATTATCTCAAGTTGAAAACGCTCCTCATCATAGAGGTCTTGACGATTCTGAGCCTGATACATCTCGGCAGAATCCTGACGTTGTTTCACCAACTGTTTGAGGATCTTAATCTCAGCCTCTTCGTTCAGTTCGCTGTTGCCACCCTTCTGGGTCTTGGCCAACAAGATGGCTGACTTTACAGCACGCAAGGCATTCAGTTTCTGTGATTCACGGGCCAACATAGCAGCCTTAATATCTTCATTAATACGTTGTTCCAGTGACATAATGATTATTTTTTAGTTGAGCGGCAAAGATACATAAAATATCGTAAACAGGGTGTACACTTTTCATTTGAAAATTATATTTTTGCCGCCGCAAACCGCCAAGCGGATTTTTTGATATTTCATTAGATATAATTCACAGATTATGAACAAGATAACCATATACTTTTACCTCATTATTTCCCTATTATTATGCTGCAGTTGTCATCAAAGCGAGAAGCGTGTAACCGACAAGTTCATGAAGTGCCTTGAGAAACAGGACTACGAGATGGCCTCTTCATACTGCGGCTACTCTAAGGATGCTGAAGCACAAGAGATGGCTATCAATGCTATGCTAGAGTATTTCGGCACCAACATTCGTTCACATGAAATCGTGAAAGACAGCATATTACCCGACGGTGACCATGCTATTGTCACCATCTACATTACCCGAAACAACGACATCCGCGAACTGGATGTCCCGGTCTTCCTTGAACGCCGAGAAGGCACGTGGTATGTCAACCCGTTCCTGCGCGACAACTAATCTTACAGGATGAACCGAGAAATCCTGCGCCTAGCGCTACCAAGCATCATCACCAACATCACTGTTCCTTTGTTAGGAATGGTGGATGTGGCTATCATTGGCCATATTGGTGACGCCCAAGGTATTGCTGCTATCGCTTTAGGCACAATGATTTTCAATTTGGTCTATTGGAACTTTGGTTTCTTACGTGCAGGCACAAGCGGTCTCACGGCACAGGCCTACGGCGCCAATGATCGTCAAGAGTACCTCAACGTGCTGATTCAAGGTCTCACCATCGCGGGCACCGTGGCCCTCACCCTTATCATCCTGCAATATCCTATCGGTCTTCTTTGCGAAAGGTTCATCCACAGTAGCGAAGAGACCATCCAGATGACCCTCACCTACTTTTACATCCGCATCTGGGCAGCTCCAGCCACCTTAGGACTCTACGTGCTCAAAGGCTGGTTCATCGGAATGCAGAATGCCAAGACGCCGATGTGGATTGCCATTGCCCTCAACATCGTCAACATACTGTGCAGCTTGCTATTCGTCTTTGTCTTCCATTACGGCATCGCAGGCATCGCGTGGGGCACCGTCATAGCACAATACAGCGGTCTCGCTGCCGCCATCATTATCTGGTTCATCCAGTATGGTGATTTGTGGAAACATATCCGATGGCGCGACAGCATCCACTGGCAGAAGATGGTCCGTTTCTTCAAGGTTAATGCCGACATCTTCCTGAGATCACTTTGCCTTATCGCTGTCTTCACATTCATTCCGTACATCTCCGCCTACATGGGTGACGAAGTGCTGGCCGCCAACACGTTGCTGATGCAGCTCTTCACACTGTTGTCCTACATCATGGACGGCTTCGCTTACGCTGGCGAATCGCTAGTCGGCAAGTTCGTCGGTGCACGCGACGAGGAGTCTCTGCGATCTGTCATACGCCGCCTCTTGCACTGGGGTGTGGCCCTCTCTGCAGTCTTCACAATCATTTACGCCCTTTTCGGTCGGCAGATACTGGGCATCCTCACCAATAGCAAACCCGTCATTGACTTAGCCATGGAGTACATCCTCTGGACGGTCATGGTGCCCTTTGCCGGATTCGCCGCTTTCATCTATGACGGTATCTACATCGGCGCCACAGCCTCAAAAGGAATGCGCAATATCATGTTTATCGCTACCAGCGCATTCTTCGTTTTCTACTACATTTTGCAACCCATTTGGGGCAACCACGGTCTCTGGATCGCCTTCCTCGCGTTCCTGTGCTTACGCGGTGGGCTCATGTTTTTGTGGGAAAAGAAAAATGTGCAGTGCACATGATATTGTGGTCGATGCACGCATCGACCCTACAAGGCACAGATTGCTGTCTAACAAGATTTTTTTTACAATTTTTCAATTATCGTAAAAAAATAATACCTATTTTTGCGACTCAAAAATAACAAACATACAGGGCTATCTATGCCCTTTTCATGCGTAAAACCTTATTATTTCTTAAAAACAACTATTATGTATAAAATTGAAAAACACCCTATCCTGGACATTCCACAGGAAGATCTGGTTGAATTTTTGTACGAAGGTAAGAAAGTTTGCGGCCAGCGTGGTAAAACCATTGCAGCTGCATTGCATCAAGCCGGTTTCCCTATCCACAGTCATAGTCTCGACGGCCGTAACCGCAGCTTAGAGTGCGGCATCGGCAAGTGCGGTGCCTGCGAGATGCTGGTAGACGGTAAAATTCGCCGTATCTGCATAACGCTGGTTGACAATGTGAAAGAGGTACGGGAGATCCCGAAAGACAATCAACCGGTCATTGACAACAATCCCCAGGAGGAGGTGAAAATATACAAGACGACAGTCGCCATCATCGGTGCGGGTCCTGCAGGTCTGGCCTGCCGTGAGCAACTCAATGCCATGGGCATACCCAACCTCGTCATCGATAACAACGCCACCATTGGCGGTCAGTTCAACATGCAGACTCACCAGTTCTTCTTCTTTGAGAAGGAGAAGAAATTCGGCGGCATGCGTGGTTTTGACATTGCCAAGACGCTGGCAGGCGACAACCACGATGGTATCCTTCTTAACAATACGGTATGGGACATCCTCGAGGGCAAACGCATCGCCCTCAAGAATATCGTCACCCAAGAGGTCAACTACGTCGATGCCGAACATTTGGTAGTGGCCACGGGTGCTGTGCCCTTCATGCCCACCTTTGAAAACGACGACGTGCCTGGCGTTTACACCGCAGCCGTCTTCCAGAAGATGATGAACCAGGAGCACACCCTCCTCGGCAAGAAGGTGCTCACCATCGGTGCTGGAAACATCGGTTACCTGACCTCATACCAGGGCATGCAAGCTGGTGCTACCATCAAGGCCATTATCGAAGGTATGGACCATGAGGGCGGCTTCCCCGTACAGGCTAACCGCGTTCGCCGTCTCGGAATCCCCATCATGACATCCCACGTTCTGCTCAAAGCCATTCCCAATGAGGACCATACTGGCATCACCGGCGCCATCATCGCCGAATGCAAGAACTTCAAGCCCATCCCAGGGACCGAGAAGATCATTGACGATATCGACATCATCAACATCTGTACAGGTCTGACCCCTGACGACCAGTTGCTCACCAAGGGCAAACAGGTCTTCGGCCTCAACACCTACGGCTGTGGCGACGCCGTCCGTATCGGCGAGGGCACCAGCGCCGTGCTCCGTGGCAAACAGGCTGCCTACGAGGTAGCTCAGAACCTCGGCATGCGCATCAACTACGACGAGTATCTCGAGATTTCCCGTCAATACATTGATTCCCAGCAACACCCTGTCAGAGTGCTGGAGAAACCCAATATGCCGACAGCAGAACGTATGGCTGCAAAACCGTTCGTCATCCTTGACTGTCTTTTCGGTTTCGCTTGTAATCCATGTTCCTTCTCCTGTCCGCAAGGCGCTATCACCAAGTCGAGCACCAACACAACTCCATCAGTCGACTACAATAAGTGTATTGGCTGTATGCAGTGCGTCAACCACTGTCCTGGTCTAGCCATCTTCGGTTACGACATCAACAAGAAAGTACTCTTCCTGCCAGTTGAATATGAAGTAAACGAAGGCGCAGAGGTATTCCTCATCGACAATAATGGCAAACCTGTAGGTGAAGGCATCATCGAAAAGGTGATGATGAAGAACAATAAGACGAATGTTGCTCGCGTACATGTTGAGCAATGCAACGATGACCATCAGATGACCGACGCTCGTGGTTTCATTCTCAAAGAGCGCTATCCGAAGCCCATTGAGTTCAAACCGCTGCATGAGATTGACGGCAAGACCTACGTCTGCCACTGCGAAGATGTGGATTTGGACACCATTCTTAAGGTTATCGGCGACCGTAAGTTCATCTCCGTAGACGAGTTAAAGCACATCACCCGTATGGGTATGGGTCCGTGTCGTGGCAAACGCTGCGTTTCTCGTGCACGCCAGATTCTGCGGGCACATGGCATCGAGTTGGTGGGTGATTCTACCCCGCGTGCTCCGTTGGCAAACCAGGTGACTTTGGGAGATGTATACAACGGCAAGTCCCACGAAACCTTTGTCTTCCAGACTGGTCACGCTGTGAAAAAAGAGAATGTTGAGGTTCTCATCGCTGGTGGTGGTATTGCCGGTAGCGGTGCTTTCCGTTACTTCGCTGAGGCAGGCATGAAACCCGTGCTCATCAACTACGATCGCGGTTCCTCATGGCGCTGTATCGGCGGCGGACGTCCCGCTTTCTCCAACCCCGACATCTCCGATATCGCTAATCACAACTTGGAGATCTTCAGGGAGATACAGAAAGTGCACAACATCGACTTCAAGATGACCCGCTACGTCAACCTGGTACATGACGACGCAACTTACAAGGCTCTTGACGCCTCCCGCGCTTGGTCTGACGCCTACATGATCGAGAAGAAAGACTTCCGCAAGGAGATCTCTCCTCTGTGGAACATGGACAGCAATGCCTACTCCCACGCCTTGATTTCAAATGACTGCTGGCAAGCCACACCGGGTCGCACTATCGACTACATCCGTGGACTCGCCATTGAGAAGGGCGGTACACTGATGGAAGACTGCGAACTCGTTGAGGTCCACAAAGCCAATGGCAAATTTGTGGCACTGGTACGCAACCACGAGAAACAGTTCGTGGAGTTCACCTGCAACCACTTTGTCAACTCCATGGGTTGGGGTGCTGAGAAGTTCACCGACATGCTCGGCATCGACACACAGCTCTATCCAGTTAAACACCAGGCCTTCATCACGAGAAGGTTACCCAACTTGGGTATCAACAATGATTCTCTGGACATGATCATCGACCGTCGTCACTACAAAGGTTTCGGTGCTGTCTATGGCCAGCAGTTCCTGCACACCGGCCAAATCATCGGCTGCGCATCGCCCGACTGCGACGCCTTCGAGGCACGCCAGAATCTCAAGTACAACAGCAAAGAGTTCCTGCAAGTCTGCAGCGAAGTCTTCGCCGACTGGATTCCGAACTTAGCATCTGTCGGATTCCACGCTGTTTGGGCAGGCTACTACATGGAGCCGCGCTACATTGTCGATCCCGAGGTTGGCATGCTGACAGGTCTCCGCGGCCACGGATTCATGCTTGGTCAATATCTCGCCAAGATTTATGTAGACAAGTACCTCGGCAAAGAGGTTCCCAGCTACATGAAGGATCTTGCTCTTAGTGGCAAGGGGTTGAGCGAGAATGCGTTCAAATAATAAAAAACAGTCGGGGCGTATCGCATACGCCCCAGGGCGTATGCGATACGCCCCGACATTGTTTTGATATAACGGGTGTGACTTCTTGTCACGCCCGTTATTTATTTTCCCCAATTTGCCACATTGTTTTCGATATAATGAACTATACGTTTCAATTCACCATTATCACGAACAATATGGTCGTGAAACCGTGACTGCCATCCAAACGGGATATTATTTTGCCTAGCAAAACAGGTAACGGCGGTTTTAAAACGTGATATCATGTGCGACAACCGCCCGCATTGATGGGCAATTTCACGCATTTTTTCATTGGTGATATCGGTTAACGATTCGGATATTGGTGACGTTTTCCCCGTAGAGACGTCATAATATGGCGTCTCTACATCAGGGGGAAATGGCGTCCCTGAATCTGCGAAAATCGGCGTCCCTACATCAGGGGGAAATGGCGTCCCTGCATCTGCGGAAATTGGCGTCACGTCATCCGCGACAATCGGCGTCTCAACATCTGCGGGAAATGGCACCCTGTCATTCGGGCAATTGGGCGTTACGGCATCCAAACAATTGGGCCCCACGATATTACCTGGCATCCCTACAACCACCAATAAATGAATATGGTCGGGCATGACAATCCAAGATGGAATGATGATGTCATTGTGTAAGGATTCCATTTTCAATATACATTCTTGGGCCTTCTCCCCTAACATCGAAAGGTGCATAATATTGGTCCCGTCATAATCTGTCATTATGCTACCAAAATAATTTTCTCGACCTTGTGTACACATGGTCACGAAATAGATTCCGCCACAGTAGTCGTGCCATGCAGCACGGGCCGACGAAGTGCGATATTTGCCTTGAAACTTATCCTCTGACATGATTTTTCATTTTATGGTTTAAGATGCAAAAATACATAATTATATATAAAGTGCTGTATAACAGTTATTTATTTACAATCAACAGTTAAAATCAAATCAAAAAAAGAGACATAACGATTACTGTTTAGAATCAACCAAATATTTTGTCTCCTAGTTGAACAATCAAACAGTACTGATAAAGGGTTCCATTTTATTCACATAAAAAGTATATCTTTGCCGCCTAATTATTCTAGCATGAGTGAGATTGTATTTCTGATTTGTTTTATCATTTTCATCTTAGGGCTACTAGCCCTTGACCTTGGTGCTTTTCATAAAACAGATCATATTATCACTTTCAAGGAGTCGACCATATCAACTCTAATCTACATTGCCATCGCACTCGTCTTTTTTGTACTGATTCGGTTTAAAGGAGAAGTCATCCATGGCATACATGACAACCAATCGCTTATTGAGGTGACCTCTAAATATCACGATAATATCGACATAGATCCAGACGAGTCCGCCTACCAGGAGAATTTGACTAAATATCGCAAAAACATATCGTTGGAGTACATCACAGGCTATTTTATTGAGAAAACCCTCTCCGTAGACAACATTTTTGTGATGATTATGCTATTCCTGTCGTTTGGGGTACCAAAGCAGTACTACCACCGTGTTCTTTTCTACGGTATTCTCTTCGCCATAGTTATGCGATTAGTTTTCATCATGACCGCCTCAGCTCTGATACAACGATTCCACTGGATATTGCTAATTTTCGGTGGTTTCCTGATATATTCGGGTATCAAAATGTTTTTTGACAAAGGCAATGAGGAAACGGTAGATGTCAAGAACCACATACTTGTAAAATTTTTCACCAAACATCACCTCTGTTCTGACCATTTTGACGGCCACAATTTCTTCACACGAGTAGACGGCCGTAGACTGGTGACTCCACTCTTCATAGTACTTCTCGTCATTGAGGTCTCTGACATCATCTTCGCTTTCGACTCAATCCCAGCTATCTTCTCCGTGACCGAAGACCCCTATATCGTATTCATGTCTAACATCTTCGCCATCTTGGGACTTCGTTCTCTATTCTTCATGCTAGAGAGTATTATGGACAAATTCGCTTATCTGAAGATTGGTGTCGCCCTCTTGCTATCATTCATCGGTATCAAGATGATTCTGCCATTTATCTTCCATAAAAATATCATATCCACAGGCGTGTCTTTAGCCGTAATCTTAACTATTTTAGCTGGCAGTATTATACTTTCTTTACTATTTCCACCCAAGAAAAAAAACACTGAATCAATAC
The DNA here is from genome assembly GCA_024686335.1 of Bacteroidales bacterium. GTDB lineage: Bacteria > Bacteroidota > Bacteroidia > Bacteroidales > WCHB1-69 > F23-D06. Next base: position 76,307 of record JAILCI010000018.1, read on the forward strand.
AAAATTAACCCATAAATTTTACAGTATGAGATTTTTGAAGTTACTATTTGCATTCATTGTCATGGTCATGGTTGCGCAAAGCTGCCAAAAGGCCTTGCCCGTAGTCGTTATCCCTGAGCCCACCGAATACCAGGCCAAACGTGGCAATTTCACCATCGATCAACAGACTATGCTCTGTTTTGAAAACATCACCGATGATGCCGCATTTACAAAAAATGTACGGGACCAGTTTCAGGATCACTTTGGATTCACTCCTGGCATGAGTGAGGGTAAACCTTCTAAAGGTCACTACATCCTCTTCGCCATCAATGAGAAAGAAGACGAAAAATTAGGTGAGGAGGGCTACACAATGACCATCACACGGCGCAACATAACCGCCAAAGCAAATACGACTAAAGGTCTTTACTATGCATTCCAGACCATTCGTCAACTGACCTTCCCAAGCAAGTTGGGCGAGGGAAAAGTGGTGCAAATACCCTGTCTAAAGATGATGGATGTCCCTCGTTTTGCTTATCGCGGCACACATTTGGACGTGAGTCGTCACTTCTTCGACACAGCCTATATTAAGAAATATCTCGACCTTCTTGCCACTTATAAGATCAACAAGTTCCATTGGCATCTCACTGACGACCATGGCTGGCGGATCGCTATCGACAAATATCCCGAGCTCACCCGAGTTGGTGCCTGGCGCCCCGAACGTGACTCTTGGGACACTTTGCATCCCGTACTACCTGACGAGCCGATGACCTACGGTGGCTTCTACACAAAGGAGCAGATCAAAGAGATTATCGACTATGCCGCTGCCCGCTATATCGATATCATTCCTGAAATTGAGATTCCGGGCCACTGCAGTGCTATCCTCGCAGCCTACCCGCAATTTGCCTGCGACGACTATCCCTACACCGTTGCCGTAGGTCCTTATTGGCCACCTAAGGCTATCATGTGCGCCGGCAATGACCAAGTGCTAACTTTCTATAAAGATGTATTAGCCGAAGTTGCAGACCTCTTCCCCTACCCTTACATCCACATCGGTGGCGATGAGGCCTTCAACGACAACTGGCAAGTATGTCCGAAATGTCAGGCTCGCATCCAAGAAAAAGAACTTGCCGACGAATTCAGTCTCCAACAATGGATGATGAATGAGATTGAAGTTTATCTAAAGGAACTTGGAAAAAGCGCTATCATCTGGGACGATGTCGTTTCCGAAGATATGCAGATTTACTCCACTATCATGGGCTGGCAAGGTTATGATGCAGCTCGCATTGCTGCCAAGCATGGCAACGATGTCATCATGAGCCCTACATCTCATTGCTATTTCAACTTCTATCAGGCAGATCCAAAAACAGAACCATTGGCTATGACTGGTCTTATCACCTTGGACACTGCATATAGCTTCGATCCTATGCCAACGGGTCTTGACGAGACAGCACAACATCACATTTTAGGTGCACAATGTAACCTGTGGACTGAGTTCATCAATACACCGGAACAGGCTGACTACATGCTGCTTCCTCGTCTTTGCGCTCTTTCAGAATGTGTTTGGACTAAACCCGAGGACAAAGACTACAAAACCTTCTTGCGCAAGCTTGACTATCATAAGCCGATGCTGAAAAAGATGGGTTACAACTGTCACCCGTAAGAAACTATGAAGTTATGAAACTATTAATCTATGAAATTATGAAAGATTAGTAGGAGTAAGAAGTTAAGAAACTAAAAAATAAGGGGGAAATAAAGCTTTGAAATTGCTTTATTTCCCCTTTCTCGTTGTCTTAACTGGTAAAAAACTACTCGTTTTTGACGCAGCGTACGGAAGCACCTGCCTCTTTTGGTGTGCAGTTAATCTCTACAGTAGCATTTGCGCCATAGAAACGGTGGATAGGAGCGCTTTCAGGGCTACCGTCAGAAGCAGTCCAAAAGCCGGTTTCTGTGCCATAACCGTAGAAACCCATAAAACAGAGTCCCGCTGGCTTGACATTCATCCCCGCTTTATCGTTAGTATTAACATTCTCCAAAATACAACACGGTTGAAGATCATCAGCCACGTTGGTATCCCAATCAGACGCCGAGGCCATAGCCTTTGCCACATTATTGACATCAGTACCACAGCGCAAAGCATCGTCATAACCGACCACATCTTCCAGGTTCATCCACTCAAAGTTGCTGGGCAAATGCCACCCGTCGGGACAGATACCCTGTACTCCACTCGGCACCTCCTCGGAGGTCTCATGGTCGCGCATGGCAGTAGCCCAAGTGTAAAGCAATCCATATTTCTGGACTAAGGATTCGTTACCATTAGGAAAAACATAGCAATGACCCGTCATAGCATTCTCATTGCCTGGCATAAGCATGGAACCGTCAGCGTAACGCGTTACTCGCAAATTCTCACGCATCCAGCACTGCTTGCCAATTATAACGGTCTGATAACGGTTGCCATCAATGTCGGTCACAGTTCCGCAATCTGTCACCTGCTGTGCCCACATGAGGACAGGAAGCAGAAGACCCACTAATAAGATTATCTTTTTCATAATCAGAAATAAAAATCTCTATTAATTGAATATCATCTCGTCACAGAAGATGTAGGAGTCGTTTCCGCGGGACATGTGCCACTGAGGTAATGGTCCAGCGTTTTTCACAACTACCTTCACATAACGGGATTTCATATTTAAATTATCATCTTGCAAAGTATAGACAATCGGAATGCCTGAATCGTAGTTGACATCAGGCACCTCCAATGTTTTGTGCAGTTGATAGTTCTCACCATCTTTAGAAACGAAAATCTGGACTTCCTTTGGCGACATGATCCAATCTTGTACATTCTGGAAAAAACGAGTTTTGAAGTGATTAATAGTCGTTTTTTTACCGAAATCAAATTCCACATCGATATCGTTGCCCCAGTAACCTTGCCAGTTGCCATCATTATAGCGATCACCGCCTAGTTTGCCATCAGCCAAAGCATCTTTTCCTGCGGCAGCGTATTCGGATTTATATGTAGCATAGTTGGAGTTCAATTTCGAAATCTTGAAAAGACCTTCATGCAGCAACACAAATTGCTCTGTAACAACATCTTCACCCATCGCATTACGACTCATAGCTTTAACCAGAGCTGATTGGTTAAGCAATAATGGTTTTTCATATAAATTCTCGCCTCTCTGCGGATCGCGTCCGTCCAAAGAATAGTATATGGGCTGTGGTGCAGTCTCGTCAAAAAGAGATCTCATCAAAATATAGGTATTACCCTCTTCTGAACGTTTCACTTCTATGAAAGGCTTGTACTGCAAGTCATTAAGTTCTTGTATAAGCGCATCGTAACGAGCCTCAACGATATCGCGGCTATAGGGTCGACACTCCTCATCCCAGAGCTGCATATACATCATCTTAACTCTCTGTATATGTTCTGCCAACTGTGAGATTTCCATTTTAAGAGAGAATGCATCAATGACATTGTCTCTATTCAAAAAGTGGTAGAGATGCCAGCGCAAAATGTTACGTTGAGCCAACACCCACTGATGATGAGCCACATAGTATCCAATACGCGCCATAGCATTGTGACAATCATAAACAGAGTCAAAGGTAACAGCGTGGTATGCATCCAAACGACGACGGATAGTGGAACACATCTCATCATTTTTCTGATAACTTTCCTCGCTCACCTTTGTAGGATAAAAGTCGAGCAAAGGCTCATACAATGCCAAGCTATTAAAGAAATTCGGAATATAACTATACTCCATATCTCGCATCAGGCGGAAATTTTGGTCCACTACACGATACTCTTCAGCAAAGCGCTTATCAAAAGAGGCAAGGCGTTGAATACGCTCTTGATCTGCAGCCTTAGGCTCTTCCTGTTCAATGGGACGCCAAGCCATCTCTGCAGCCCAAGCCATTCCATGCCAAGTGCTGTTGAAAAGAGACTCTCCAGAGTCATCCCAAGCGGTATTCATCATGCCCATGGCGCCACGTTTGTAGCCATCACGCGTGAGGTTGGCAATATTCTTCGTATAAGTGTCATAACTCGGGAAAACATGACCCCACATGCTCATGCCTGGAACAACCATAAACTGCAACCCTTGACGAGTAAAGGGTTCTATCATATTGGCATAGCTGTCTGACGGAGCATAGCTCCACACGAGCATGATCATATCTTTAGGCAGTTGGCGCACAATATCGGGATCTTTGGCTGCTATATCGCCCCACATCATCACGCGCTTGCCCATTGGCTTCAAAATGTTATAGACACGATTGATGTGGTTGGCATAAACCTGAGCAGCACCGCCATGGTTTTGCACATAATCACGACCTTTGCCACTGCCCATAGCCTCAGTTTCATCACAGTTGATATTGAAATAGGGAGAAGAGTAAGCTTTAGCGACCGTCTCCAACTCATATTTGAGAAAAGCGTATGTCTTCTCATGACCTGGATTCCAGTTGTACTTGGTATCCGCCATCTCTTGGTAGAAAGGTATGCGCAAGGTCTTCTCTGCATGAGCCAAGCATTGCTGGTTACCGAAGATCTCGATGTGATATTGGGCTGCAAACTCCTCCAATTCTCGTATCTCCTCAGCTGTCAATCCGTCGGTGGGCGCTATGTCGGGATATTTGTCCAACTTGAAGACATGCTCCGTGTAGAGATTGAAGAAATTCATCTTGTACTCGGCCAACTTGGAGATGACCTGCTTAAGGAACTTCATGTTAGGAATAGGACCACGGCTTATATCATCCATCCATCCACGGTATTTCAGCTTGGGATAGTCAACAATACGCAGACAAGGCAACGACACCTGACCGTTTTTCTGCGCATAATGTCGAGTCATCTGCTTAAGACTCAACTGGCCGTAGTAAAGGCCCAATTCGCCGGTTGCACTAATAACAACTTTATTAGGATGTACTTCCAAAATATAACCCTGATCAGCGTTAGTATCTACCGGAAAAGAGTTGAGGATTTGTGTCTCTACCACTGGTTGACCAGAGAAGAGATACTGTCCTGATTGCATTTCAACACGTTGCGGAGAAGGTGTGATGCCCAATTCTTGAGCCGGCAAAGTCAACCATGCCGTCATACAGAAAAGAAAGAGAATCAGAGCTTTGAATGATTTTCTATTCATAGTAGTCGTATTTCAGGTGTTTCACTGTTATACCCTTATTGATCAACTGTTTAAGGGAATCAATACCGATTTGAAGATGACGCAGACTGTAGTTGCGAGTCACCTCTTTATCCGACTTCTCCGTTTTAATGCCATCGGGAAGCATCGGCTGGTCTGAAATCATCAACAGAGCGCCTGTCGGGATACGGTTGTAGAAGCCCACAGAGAAGAGAGTTGCCGTTTCCATATCGACAGCGGTAGCACGAATGCGACGCAAATAGTCCTTGAACTCCTGATCATGCTCCCAGACACGACGGTTTGTGGTATATACAGTGCCTGTCCAGTAGTCGAGACCATAGTCGCGGATAGTAGTAGAGATGGCCTTTTCCATGTTGAAGGCAGGAAGTGCTGGCACTTCAGGAGGAAAATAATCGTTGGAGGTACCTTCACCGCGTATACCAGCGATAGGCAGCAAAAGCTCTCCCAACCCGATATTATCTTTCAAGCTGCCACATTTTCCTAGGAAAAGTACAGCTTTAGGATTAATAGCAGTTAGTAGATCCATAATAGTTGCCGCATTAGGACTACCCATCGTGAAATTGATGATAGTGATCCCATCGGCTGTGGCGGACCTCATGGGATGGCCCTCGCCTTTGACCTCCACATTCATCAACTCGGAAAATTTTGTCAGGTAATCGCCAAAATTGGTCAACAGTATATAACGTCCAAACTCTTCCAATTGCATACCCGTATAGCGGGGCAGCCAATTCTTTACAATTTCATCTTTCGTATGCATAATAATTCAAAAAATATTGTGCAAAAATAGGATTTTTGTTGAAATGAGGAAATGGATTGTTGTATTGTTGAGTTGTTGAATTGTTTGAAAGTATCTTCTAAAAAGCCAACAAGCAATTAACAAACAAAATAATACAATTTTGCGGTCACAAATTGTGACCGCAAATACCATTCAGAAGCAAATCGAAAACAAAGCATCGGGATTATATCACCAAATCCTCCAGTCCCACTTTCGGCACAATGTGAACACCCTCTTCACGGTAATATTTATGGCTCTCATCCTCTTTAATCTCCTTCAAACGAATCTGCTCGATGCCTTTTCCAATGGCAACGACCAAAAGCGGATCGTACGGCAAGGACAATTGCTCTTTAAGCTGTTCTTTATTAAAAGCTCCGATAATCAGACCGTTATAGCCCATCTCCACAGCTTTAAGCAACATACTTTGGGCTGAAATGCCTAAATCCATATCCACCAATTTGGTCTCTTTCTCTTTGCTGCAGATGATGATGTAGGCGGGCGGTTCGGTACCGGCAAATGGTAGATGCAACTCCGGCAGCGCAGCACCCATCTTAATCAATGGCAAGACTTTAGCGGACTCATCTTTGGTCACAAGACGGAAACGCAAGACCTGTTGGTTGCAGGCTGACGGTATCCTCGTATTGACCTCCACAATTCGCTTCAGAAGCTCCTCACTCACAGGCGCATCAGGATCGTAACCACGATGACTGCGATTCTTCATCATCAAAGAGTCCAGCGTCTGCCCTACCCTCTTTACGATAGTCTTTTTCTTGCCATCATGAAGCTCCTCCATCCGGCGCTCGAGAAAATTATCAGCCATAAAATGAGATATTAAATTATGAAGCTATTAATTTATGAAATTATGAGTTCTAGTTATGCTCATTAATATTTTATGAATGGGTAGGTTTGTTGACCAATACGCAAGAAGTAGGTACCCGTAGGCAGATTGACCACATTTATTGTTTGTCCACCGCCTTTCAACTTGAAACTACGCAGCGTACGACCCGCACTGTCCACGATGGAAGCCTTCAATGGACGTCCGTCATACTCGAACCACACATTCATCGTCTCAACTACAGGATTGGGATAGATCATGACATTATAACTCTCCTGATATTCGTCGATAGACAAAGCCTCATCGCCCACGGCAAAGCAGTATTGACCAGAACCGATAAAGTAGGTCTTGAGCATACCCGCATTGGGTGATCCCGTCCGAATAGCAGGAATAACCTGCCAAGAGTCAGCAGTGGTGGGACGGTACAAAAGTTTAACATTAGCCGCTTCATAACCTTGAAGCAGATCATAATCCAATGCCGTTGTTGCACCTTTACGGAACTGGAACTGCAAGAATCCCTCAGGAGCAGGCATATTGGACGGATATGCCAATTGGACATTCCAATAGTGTGTTTCGGACATGCGATAAATACTGTCAGGAAGGGATGCTGGGATGTCGGGAGAAACTATATTATGCTCTACGCGTACCAAAACGGAATCTTGAGCAACATCTACCCTGAAAGTACAATTAGCATCGCTAAGCGCTACTAAAGAACTGTTTCCAGCAACAGTCTTCGTGTAATCGATAGTCGCATCCATAATCTTCTCGGAATAATCAATTATACCAAAAACAGGAGTGAAGGGAATGGTCACCACTGCACTTGAATACTGACCGGAGAAAGGAACGTCAGAGACTGTGTAAAGTTCACGGTCAGGAGACACGAATGTTAAATCCAACTTGTTAGAATTGATATAGTTTGTAGCCCCACACAGTTTCTGTTGTACAAACACCTCGTATTGATTCCCGGAAAGGTGGCGAATAGAGTCAATCCCAAACTGAGGAAAACCCGGTTGATGTATCCAACCTTCGTAAAAGTCGGTGAGATCCACACCCGTCACTTGCGACAGATACTGGAAAAACTGCTCGCTGTTGACATTTTGCCAAGCATAATGGTCGAGAAGAGAACGTAGACCACTGTAGAAGAGCGAGTCGCCGAGATAACTCTTCAAAGTGTGGATTACCAAAGCGCCTTTGTCATATGAATGGGTACCATAGGTGACGTCCTGAGGCACATTATCAAGGGCGAAATGTCCACCGTCATTTTTAACAATATCTAATAATGTACTATGATGCATGTCTCGCAAATAATCAAGATAGCCATCAGTGCCATCATTCTGATGGACAAGGCCCATTATGAGCGGCTCGGAGAAGGTGGCAAAACCCTCGTTGATCCACATCTCCTCAGCGCGTTCGCAGGTGATAAGATCACCAAACCAGTGATGGAAAAGTTCGTGACCGTATAGCGTGACATAGGTGTCAGAACCATCCATAAAAGACTTTGGATATGCAATATTGGTGGCATGCTCCATAGCACCAGCGTTGAAGTTAACACCTACGTAACCCACTCTTGGCCAACGATACGGTCCAAAGAGTTCTTCATACATCCGGAGGATGTCCTTCAGATAATGGAACGAAGCACCCACATTGGAATATTGAGCCGGTTGGGCATAAATTACGATAGGAATTGTAGCCTCTTGTCCTTGGAAAGTATCCTCATATGCCTGATATTCGCCAACAGCTACAGAAGAAAGATAGGTCGGAATAGGCTCATCCAACTCCCAAGTCCATACTTTGGAACTATCGGACAACGTCTGAACTTGAGTCAGCATACCATCACACACTGCCATCTTGTTCTGCTCTGTACGCACGCGAATCCTATAGGTGGACTTGTCTGGGAAGACGTCCAGACAGGGATACCAACAGCGACCGAAGTTATGCGGAATACTGTTGAAAGCCACACCCATAGAGTAAGCATACTGGCCAGAGAAATAGAAACCACCCCATCCGGAGTCTTTAGCAGGAACTCCGTGATAGAAGACTTTCACTAAGACTGTATCGCCAGCCTGCATGGTTGGCACTGTGACAGACAAACGTTCGCCCTGATGCTGGAAAGTAGCCAAAGTGCCATTCACCTTCACCGAGTCTGTAGTCAGCGCAAGCAAATCAAGAACCACATGGTTTAGGTTAGAAATCTTAGAAACTATTGTCAGCTGGGTTTCACCTTGGATATTTTGATTTGTAAAATCCATTACCGTCAGCATGATATCATAATGTGCCACATGAATTGTGTCGCTACGGTCCTGCGCTAAAAGGTTCATGCTATTAAACACCATTAAAATGGCGAATATAAAAGAGGCAAATACGGTTTTCTTTGTCATATCGTTTAATTAAAATGGGAAACAGCCTTTGAGGCCAACTTTTCAAAGGCGCAAAGATACGAAATTCTTAAATGGTTAAAAATGGATATTATCGCTTAATCAACGGCAGAAACTCCTTCTCAAAAATCTCCCGAGAGACAATTCTGTAATGAGGATCATAATGAGCTTTGTAGTTCTTACTATGGGTAATAGCATGGTCTCCTGTGGCCAGCATCTCCTCAATTTTAGTACTATCCTGCTCATAATCAGGCATCTGCAAATTTTCTTCTTCGATTATTTGAAGGATAAGTTGCCACTCCTCTTTCCAAGAAATCGGCATATCAATCTTCACCTTTGAACTGCGCACAAATGCATCTGTAAGAGTTCGTGCAGAAATCCCATCGACGGTCAGACATGACAAATAGACACGCACAAAATTGCCTTGGAAGCCTGTGGGCTCATAAGCGGGAACGGACTCCATCCAGAGTGGAAAGTCATTGAGTTCTTTATTCAAATATTGAATTACCAGCGCAGTATCTGTGATAAGATGTCCCGGTCCAAAACGATCCTGATAGAAGGTTTTGTAAACATCTTGCAATCTCAGTTCTGGATAGTGGTCAACCTGCAATTTAATCGCTTGACGCATAGCTGAGGTATCAATTTGAGCACGAATAGGAGTAAGCGACACTATTAAAAGTATTGCTAGCAAAAGTATACGAAGAAAGGATTTTCGGGTGGTCATAATGTTTTGATTTATTAAATAGAGACGTTCCATGGAACGTCTCTACTGGCTTTAGTCTCTATTGAAAATATCTCGCGTATAAACCTTCTCTTTCACATCATCAAGGACGCTATCGTAACGATTGGCGATGATGGCTTGACTGCGTCTTTTGAATTCTGACAAGTCGTTGACAACCTTGCTACCGAAGAAGGTACTGCCATCTTCCAGTGTCGGTTCGTATATAATGACTTGAGCACCTTTAGCCTTGATACGCTTCATCACACCTTGGATAGAGCTCTGGCGGAAATTGTCAGAATTGGACTTCATAGTCAAACGATAAACACCGACAACGCAGAGTTTCTCTTGATGCTGGTCATAGTCGCCACGAGTATAGTAGTCATAATAACCAGCCATTTTAAGGACCTGGTCCGCAATGAAATCCTTACGAGTACGGTTACTCTCCACAATGGCGCTCATCATATTCTGCGGCACATTAGCATAGTTGGCGAGCAATTGTTTGGTATCCTTGGGCAGGCAATAACCACCATAACCGAAAGAAGGATTGTTGTAGTGCGTACCAATACGAGGATCGAGACAAACACCTTCAATAATTTGTTGAGTATTAAGCCCTTTAAGTTCAGCATAAGTATCCAGTTCGTTGAAATAGCTGACACGCAGAGCCAAATAGGTGTTAGCAAACAACTTGACGGCCTCAGCTTCGGTACTGCCCATAAACAGGACAGGCACATCAGGTTTGAGGGCAGCGCTTCGGATAAGTTCTGCAAACGTATGGGCAGCCTCAGCCAGACGAGCATCAGACTGCTCAAAACCGACTATGATACGGGAAGGATAAAGATTGTCGTACAGCGCCTTGCTCTCACGTAAAAATTCTGGAGCGAAGATGATATTACGACTTCCGGTAACCTCACGAATATGTTCAGTATAACCAACTGGAATGGTTGATTTGATGACCATGATAGCATCGGGATTATATTTCATCACCTGATGTATGACGCTCTCCACGGCGCTGGTATCAAAGAAGTTCTTGACGCTATCATAGTTTGTTGGGGTGGCAATGACGACAAAATCAGCACTACCATAAGCAGATTCCGCATCCAAAGTAGCAGTCAAGTTTAATGGCTTATTTGCCAAATAGTCTTCAATATAATCATCCTGGATAGGAGACTTTTTGTCATTGACCATCTGCACACGTTCAGGCACAATGTCTACAGACGTAACCTCATTATGTTGCGCCAACAAGGTGGCGATACTCAATCCCACATATCCAGTTCCTGCTACCGCTATCTTCTTTTTATCCATAATCTTACAAAAAAATTACATAGTAAACTCATGAGTTTCCACCAATCTCTCAAACTGCTTATTTTGATGAATCGGATAGATTCTTTTCTGAGAAACAAGGAAAAATTCATTCTGATAATGAAGCACTTTCAGATTGTCAATCATCAATCCTTTCACCTTAATGATATTACCTTCAAAATGGTATTCTATACGATTTTTAAATGGGGTGCTCCAAAGCTGTATTTGGAAATTTTCAGATTTTTCAGCACTCGGTACCTCCTTCTTGTTTTCATCCCACACAACAATTTTGGGTGTCATTTTGTCAAGCATCACTTCTGAGGGTACGGGATTATCATCCATGCCTTCATCCAGATCATCAGGATACTCCAGGAGAAAATCCTGACTCTCCTCTTCCAACAAAGCGGAATCGACTGGCATAATAGTATCAACAGACTGTTCGATACGGGAAGGATTTTTAAACTCATGGATGATAACCACGGTATCACGCACACTGGCGGTATCGCGCTCAATAACACGGACCTCAGTAGGGCGACGATGTAGCCCCCTAACATTGAAGATTAGCAACATAGCGAATGCCCCAATCAAAAGACCCACCAACAAGAAAAGCAGTCCAAATAGACCGCGCCGGGATCGTTTGCCAGATTCGTTATTTAATTGCTCTTCCATCTTCACTACAAATAAAAACAGAGTGCAAAAATAACAAATTATCTTGACTTATAGCGACCACTCAAAAATTGTCGATTTTTTTCTATCTTTGCGGCCGTTTATTATTAAGAAAGAAATTGATATGGGTATAGGAATGCAGATATTAGGGTTCATGGCGAGTCTTACCTTTCTCGTCGTGACTCATGAGTTAGGACATTTTACTTTTGCCAAGATATTTAAGACACGAGTTGACCAATTCTACGTCTTCTTCAATCCAGGTTTTTCCATCTTTAAGATGAAGCGTTTTGATGGCAAATTCCACTTTAAGTTCTTCGCAACGAAGAGTCCAAAAGAGTGGGAAGATCATCCTGAAAGCACAGAATGGGGCCTCGGTTGGCTACCTCTAGGCGGATATTGTGCCATCAACGGTATGGTTGACGAAACCACCAAGGCATCTGATCTATCCTCTGAAGTGCATGAATGGGAATTCCGCGCCAAACCGGCATGGCAACGCCTACTTATCATTAGCGGTGGTGTCTTGGTCAACTTCCTCTCTGCCATTATCATCTACATCGGTATCTGTTTTCATTGGGGACAGGAGTACATCCCGTTGGAAAATGCGCGCTACGGACTGGAGTTCTCTCAGGAGATGCAAAATGCTGGCTTCCAAAATGGCGACAAAGTGTTGCTTATCAACTCCACTAAGCCCGAGACCATCAGCGACTTTGCCAATGACATCTTGCTCGAGGATGTGAAGACCGTAACCGTTGAGCGCGAAGGTAAAAAGGTCGTCTTGGACATTCCCAAGGACCTAGCCCGCAAGGTAGTAGGAGCAGGCACCAACTCCATGTTCTGCAACTACCGCATCCCCTTTGTCATTGACAGCGTGATGCCCGACTCGAAGGCCAAACAGGCCGGTTTACAACACGGAGACTCACTGGTGAGTGTAGACGACAGTCTCACCATGAACTTCTTCGATTACAAACGAGCTTTTGACAACAATAAAGAGAAAACCATCGCCCTCCAGTTCTATCGTGGCGATTCTCTCTATACCACCACTATCACACCGGACTCTATGGGACTTATCGGTGTTTCCTACAAACAACCTTACGAATTCTTCGGCACTGTCAAGGTGGAATATGGATTCTTCGAGTCTATTCCCAAGGGCATTTCCATGGGTTTCAACACCTTGGCTGACTATGTGAAACAGTTTAAGATTGTCTTCACCAAGGAGGGTGCTACGCAACTTGGTAGTTTCCTGACTATCGGCAGCATTTTCCCGAAGGTTTGGGATTGGTACCGCTTCTGGAATATGACTGCTCTGCTTGGCGTCATCCTCGCCTTCATGAACATCATCCCGATTCCAGGACTTGACGGCGGTTACCTCCTCTTCATTCTTGTAGAGATGATCACCGGCCGTAAACCCAGCGACAAGTTCTTAGGCATCGCCAACACCATCGGTTTCATCCTGCTCATCGCCCTCATGGTTTATGCCATGGGCCTTGACATCCGAAGGTTCTTTTTCTGACGCCTGCAATTTTAAGCAAGAAGGTATGTGACATCGTGTATGTTTTTTTGCTAATTTTGCACCCGTAAATCAGAACATGCTTTTAAGCTCATTATCAATAAACAACATAAAAAAACTATACAATGGAAAAATTTGATCCCGCAACCAACCTTGAGAAGTTGGACAAAAAAGACGCTTATCGCGGCGTTAACCCTGCTATCTGTGATAGCGCCACTTTTATGTTTGAACAGGCCAAGACTATGACCGACACCTTCCATGGTGAGACTGAGGGTTACTTCCTCTATTCTCGTCACTGGAATCCCAGCACACTCTCTTTAGCTCAGTCATTAGCTGCTATCGAAGGCACTGAGCTGGCATGGGCTACCGGTTCCGGTATGGCCGCTATTACTGTGGCTCTGTTACACGAGGTTAAGTCTGGCGACCATATCGTTTCCAGTATGACGACCTATGGTGGCACCTTCGCTTTCTTGAACAACTACCTCAAGAAATTCAACGTTGATGTTACCTTCGTTAACATGCAGGACCTCGACGCTGTAAAGAAAGCTATCCGTCCGAACACCAAGGTACTCTACACAGAGACAATGAACAATCCGTTGTTGCGTATCGCCAATATTCCTGAGTTGTCAAAAATCGCTCACGCCGCTGGCGCCAAATTATTGGTTGACAACACCTTCACTCCGATGATTTTCTCTCCGTACCGTCTCGGTGCTGATGTGGTTATCTACAGTATGACGAAATATGTCAACGGTATGAATGACTGTGTGGCTGGTGCTATCTGTGGTACAGCTGAATACATCAACTCTTTGATCGACGTCAACTGCGGTACAGCTATGTTGCTCGGTCCGGTTTTGGACACCTTCCGTTCCACTAGCATCCAAAAGAACCTCCACACTCTTCACATCCGTATGAAGAAACACAGTGAGAACGCAATGTACCTTGCAAAACGTTTCAAAGAGACTGGTATTAAATACAACTATCCTGGTCTTCCTGAGCACATTGACCACGAGCTGTTCAAATCCATGATGAACGATGGTTACGGCTTCGGCGGTATGATCTCCATCGACATGGGCACAGCTGAGAAAGCAAGCGCTATCATGGAGAAGATGCAAGAGCTGGGCGTTGGTTACCTCGCCGTCAGCCTTGGCTACTTCAAGACTCTGTTCAGCAACTCTGGCAAGTCTACCTCCTCTGAGGTTCCTGAGGACATCCAAAAGGAAATGGGCATGAGCGAAGGTCTGATCCGTTTCTCCGTGGGTCTCGACAACGATCCCGAGCGTACATTCCAGCTCATCAAACAAGCTATCGATGCTACCAAATAATGCATTCGACATCTTTAACAAAAAGGGGCGCAAAAGCGTCCCTTTTTTATTTCCCTTCCATGTCGGAAAATAAAATGCATCCTTAAGACAATGTGAATTTTATTATTTTTGCGCCTTAGAAATTAAATCATAATTCGTTCAAAACAATGAGAGGTTTACAGTGTGTTCTGCTGCTCATGGTCAGCAACTGCTTCATGTTTTTTGCCTGGTACGGTAACCTTAAGTTCCAAAGCTTGCCCGCCTTCAGCAAGTTGTCGTTGCCCGTCATCATCCTACTTAGCTGGTTAGTAGCTGCTTTCGAGTACAGTTTCATGGTACCCGCAAACCGCATCGGTTATATCGGCAATGGTGGTCCCTTCAATCTGTGGCAACTCAAGGTCATCCAAGAGGCCGTATCCCTAACTATCTTCACTGTCTTGACTCTCATCGTATTCAAAAATGAGCATTTCAGCATCAACCATCTCATCGGTTTTGCACTTCTGATACTCGCCGTCTACTTTCTCTTCAAAAAATAGAACTTTACTTCAAATTGATTATAATTTTAAAATAAAAATACTATGAACTACACCATTCCTCCGGCCAATTATTTCCCGTTTCTTTCTGGGGAGCAACAGATGAAAGCCTTAACTAACAAAATCCGTGGCATCATGCGCGACTATGTCTCCACAAGCCATTTGAAATCCTTAGTATTAGGCATCTCCGGCGGCATCGACAGCGCTCTTTGCGCCGCCCTGCTCCGTCCCGTTTGCGAGGAACTAGGAATCCCTTTGATTGGCCGCTCCATCACCATTGAAACTAACAAATCTGATGAGATAGCCCGCTCCATCGCTATAGGTGAGGCTTTCTGCCATGACTTCCAGCATATCGACATCACGGAAACATTCCTGGCCAACAAGAAACTGCTCATCAACTACGATGACTCTCAACTCTCTAAACTGCGTCAAGGCAACATGAAAGCCCGTATGCGTATGATGGTACTCTATGATCTTGCCCAACTCTACCATGGCATGGTTATCAGCACCGACAACTACACAGAGTATCTGACAGGTTTCTGGACCTTGCATGGTGACGTGGGTGACTACGCTCCGATGCAGCATCTCTGGAAGACGGAGGTATACGCTCTCTCCAACTATCTATTGGCAGAAGAGACTCCCGAACAGCGTGCCTCTCTGCAGTCTTGCATTGACGCTACCCCTGTAGACGGTCTTGGAATCAGCAACTCCGACTGCGAACAGCTGGGTGTACCTAACTATTTCGAGGCTGACCGCATTTTTGCAGCATATTTTCAAGGTGACGAAAGTCTAAAGAGTCATCCTCTCATCAAACGATATCTTGCTGCCGAGTTCAAACGCCACAACCCAGCATGTATTCTTCGTGACGATCTGATCTAACCCCCTTTTTATGTCCAGACTTCTCATAGACGCCGGCGCTACCAAAACTGCTTTTGCTGTAATTGAAGACAAAAGAGTACTGTTCCGTTGTTCCGAGGCGGGCATTAACGTAAACTATACCCCTGAGGAGGATATTCGTTCCCGCTTCAAGAACTTTATCGCACAATATTCAGATTATCAGAATATTAGGCTGATAGAGTATTATGGAGCTGGATGCGCCACGTCAGAAAACCAGGAAAAGATGCGCAATATATTGAGAGATTTCTTTCAAAATGCTTCTTTGACAGTTGACACCGATCTCATGGTTGTTTGTCGGGCACTTAGTAGCAATCGAACATCTATTATAGGCATTCTCGGCACAGGTGCAGCCACTTGCCTTTTTGACGGACAGAAAATCGCCTTCCGCGCCCCTTCTTTAGGATACATGCTTGGTGACGAAGGAAGCGGCACCAACCTCGGCAAACGATTGCTCACAAATTATCTTAGCGGACAATTGCCCAAAGAGCTACAGAATGAACTGGAAAAGCAGCACAATCTCACTTTCCAAAACACGATTCATCGCTTGTACAGTGAGCCTAAGCCCAACCAGTTCATGTCATCGCTATCTCCATTCATCCACGAGCATCTCTCCCACCCTTTCATCCAACAAATGGTTGTCAAAGCCTTCCAAGACTTCTTTTCAACCCAAAAACAACACTATCCCAAGGCGGAACAACTGTCTTGGCAACTATCGGGATCAATTGCACATCATTACGAAAATCAGGTTCGGGAAGCCGCTGCGATAGAACAATGTTCTGTAGAGCAAATCATCTCAGATCCATTAGAAAAAATGATCGCTAACCTCGTGGGGTAAGCGATCATTTTTTTATTTGAGATAAGAAGCAATATTCTAATCAAAATTCAATTCTGGAATCTCTTTCTCTTTACTTTCATTACAACCAGAGGCATCACCAGTGTATGCGGCAGGAATTGGGAAACTATAACCCTCTTTCTTTGATTCTACAATAGAGGCATACTTCAGATTCGGATCGGAATATACCTTCTGTAAGAACAAAGCAAAGACTGGCATAGCTGTACGAGCACCCTGACCCAAAGCCGTAGTGCGGAAGTGAGCAGCACGGTCCTCGCATCCGACCCAAACACCACAGGTCAACATCGGTGTATAGCCCACAAACCAACCATCAGACTGGTTATCTGTGGTACCAGTTTTGCCTGCCAACGGGAATGTAATCTTATATTGTCCACGCAAACGACCACCAGTACCATAATCTACCACACCTTGCATTAAACGTACAGTTTTGAATGCAGTGATTTGATCAATGGCTTCGTTAGTCTTAGGAATATTTGTAAAGATCACATTACCATCTTTATCGCAAATACGAGTAATAAAGATTGGCTCAACATAGACACCTTGGTTAGGGAAACAGTTAATTGCACCGACCTGTTCATAAAGAGACAATTCGCATGCACCCAAGCAGATAGCAGGCACTGCAGGGATATCAGAAGTCATACCCATATTACGAACCAATGTAATAACAGCGTCAGGACCAAAACGTTTCATAAGATATGCAGAAACCTGGTTCAGGGAATGGGCAAGGGCCTCGCGCAATTGCATCATCTGTCCTTCTTTGTAGCCACCTGAGTTATGAGGTGTCCATGTGCCTCCCGGCGTCTCAATTGTAACAGGGACATTGGGCACCATAGTACACGGATCAAACTCGCCACTCTGCATGGCCACAGTATAGACATATGGTTTAAAGGTAGATCCGACTTGACGCTTGGAAAGTTTCACGTGGTCAAACTGGAAATACTCATAGTTGATACCACCAACGTAAGCCTTCACAAAACCAGTCTTGGGCTCCATACACATCATACCGCACTGCAGGAAAGACTTATAGTAACGAATCGAATCAAAAGGAGTCATTACCGTATCAATCATTCCTTTATGGGAATAGACCTGCATCTTAACCTTCTTATTGAACTCGGCGCGTATTTGCTCGTCGGTGAGTCCAGCATCTTTGGCCTGCTCATAGCGCTCAGACAATTTAGCTGCCTTCCAAAGAATTCTATCTGTCTGCTCCTCAGAAAGATTAACAAATGGAGCGTTTTTATTGCTCTTGATATGGTTGAAGAAGAGCGGTTGCAGATAATCGCACACATGCTCTTGAACTGCAGCTTCAGCATGACGCTGCATACGAGAATTGATAGTAGTATAGACCTTAAGTCCGTCGCAATAAAGATCATATTGGGAACCGTCTTTCTTAGGATGGTCAATACACCACTGCTTAAGCCACATACGAAGATATTCGCGAAAATAGGTAGCGATACCGGCGTAGTGTGCTTGGGATTTGAACTTAGAAAGATCAATAGGCAGGGCTTTGACGGAGTCACAATCATGAGCAGATAGATAGCCATACTTTTCCATCTGTCCAAGGACGGTGTTGCGGCGGTCAAGAGAAGCCTGATAGTGTCGACGAGGGCTGTAACGCGTGGGAGCCTTAAGCATACCTACCAAAACAGCAGCCTCCTCAGTATTAATTTCAGATGGCGACTTGTCAAAATAGGTACGTGAAGCCGACTTCACGCCCACCGCATTATTTCCAAAATCAACAGTATTGTAATACATGGCAAGTATCTCGTCTTTGGAATACTGTCTTTCCAATTTTGTTGCCACCACCCATTCTTTGAATTTGGTGAAAACCAGTTTAATCTTCCCTGCTTTAGGATCACGCGGAAAGAGGTTCTTTGCCAACTGCTGTGTTATAGTACTACCACCACCGCGACGATGGAAAGTCACCACTCCAATACCGACACGGAAAAGGGCCTTCATATCAACACCCGAGTGTCTATAGAAGCGAGCGTCCTCAGTAGCAATCAAAGCATCTTTCAACGCCGGCGAAAGGTCAGCATACTTACAGTTGGAACGATTTTCCCGATAATAGGTACCCAACAATTCTCCATCCTCAGAAATCACCTCGGTGGCAAGATTGGCAGAAGGGTTTTCCAACTCAGCAAAAGAAGGCATATATCCCATCCAACCCATTGAGATGAAAAAGAAAATAAGGCATACAAAGCCTACCAAACAAAAATAGACAATCCAGAATTTCTTAATCCAGGATGATTTCTGCTTTGAAGAATTATTTCCGTTTGTAGAATTCATACTATCTGTTTTTTTAATAAAGATGTCGTGAAAGGCATCTCTTTAGTGAATGAATACAATTATATAGTTGTGTCGATAAGATCATTTTATTAGTTAACCGAAGTTATAGCATAAGAGGAACCCACAGTAAATGTTTTGGAACTTCCGCCTGAATAGGTTGCCCCAGTATAATAGTTATGGAAATTAGTGCCACCGCTAATGGTGCCGCCATATTTAAGAGTGTAGCTTCCTGATGTAAACTCCGGGCTGCTGAAGGTCATAATAACTGATGATGAACCGCCGCCCCATGGTGAACTGCCACCTCCTGAAATTGACGGAACATGGAAAGTCAACAATACCGTATTATCACTATTCCGAATAATCTGAACAGCATTATTACCGGCATGAGTATATTTCATTGAATGCTGGGAGCAAGCACTGGTAGTAGGATTTGAATACATACCGCTGGGGGCCGTACCAATAATAGTACCTCCCGTAATGCTGAAAGTATTATTATCACAGTCAAATGCCTCCTCAGGACTGCTAGTAGCAGATGCAATAATAAGACCTCCGGTAATATACATCGGACCATTACTGTCAATAGCATCATTATGAGATGAAGCAGCATAAATTGTACCGCCATTGATATTTAAACGGTTAGCCGCATTTAAAGCATCATCATAAGCTGAAGTTATAGTCAGATTTCCACCGTTAATTGTCATTATAGTCTTGCTCTCGATGCACTCTCCTCCTTCATTGTTTTGCGTACAAGTAACTGTAATAATACCACTATTGATAGTCACAGCCGCATCGCTTCGAACACCCTTAGGATTGCAGTAATCTGAAGAGCCTCCACCGCCCGGCCAACCTCCACCTCCACCGCTGGAAACGGTAAAACGCTCACCAGAAGTAGAAACATTCAGGATAAGATTTGAATCGGCTTCATTCAGAGAACCTATAATGATATCACCTTCAGATCGTATACCCTTACCACCACTGCCCGTGCTGCTACAAGTAATATTGCCACCTGTGATCGTTGTTGTCCCGTCACTCTTGATACAACTGCTGGAATATGAATCCATTGTAGAACCAGATACAGTATATGCAGCACCTGCACCAGCTGTCGTAATCTGTAAAGTACCTCCGCTAATATTGACATTTCCATCGGAAGATATACCTTTACCGCCATGATTGCTACTCGGCAGTGTCAGTGTTATATCGCCACCCGTGATGATTATGTCCTGATCGGCCACAATGGCGGAGCAATATGCTGGATCATTACCTTCTGTAGTACTCTCCAGCACTGTACTGCCCGATGCGGTAATATTTAAAGTGCCTCCACTAATGACCACACTTTGAGCACTTTTCAAACCTTTCGTCTGATTGCCGCTGCAAACGATTGTCACATTTCCTCCGTTAATTGTCAACGTACTATCACATTTAATACCCTTTGTATCTGCTACAGCAGCCATCACTTGAATTGTTCCGCCTTCTACAAGCACAAATCCCTCGTCACCATCAATACCATCCCCACTGGCCGAGATAGTCAGCGAACCGCCTTCCATGACAAAATAGTCGCAATGTAAACCATCATTGACAGCAGAAGCTACCGTTATATTACCTTCATTGATTTTGATATGGTCATCACTATGAATGCCGTTCTTAGCCAACCCGTTGACAGTCAGATAACCGGTACCGCCAAAAATCAGCTGACCTTTGCTTTGGAAGGCAGCCTTATAGGTACTGGAAGCATTGTCCGTCAGCGTGTTGGTGCCAGAGAGATAGACGTGTACCTTTTGGTCAACGACAGAATAGATAGCTGGACCAGCAGGATTTGTGATAGAGACACCCTCCAGACAAAGATTATAACGCCTGTCACTAGTGATATAAAGATAACCTGAAGTAGAAGAACCTGAGACATGGTAATTAATATCCATGATTCCAGCAGCAGCCTGGACGGTGACATTAGCGTTGTCGGTTGTCACCGCAACACCAGAACTTTCTAATGGATTGATGACTGTCACCGAAGTTCCATTGTAGGTAATATAGATGTCTCCACCGGAAAGTGATGTGTCTTCATTATAGACAAAAGTAACACTGTCTATATCTGCGAACGAGAATGTCTGCGAACCATTGTCCGTGGCAAAAAGAGCACTACCTTGTGAGAAAGTAATACTATCGATATCCGAAACAGGCGCTTCATAGGTTACCTGACCATTGTGATGTATATTAAGGACCTCTTGAGCAAAAGATGGAACCAACACAGCAACCAGCAAGATGGATAAAATCAAAATCTTTTTCATATCTTGCTGATTTTAAAAGTTAAACCATCTATTTTAAGTAGATAAAGCCCTTTGGCATAGCGACTCATATCTATTGACTCGTCATTTAGGCACTTACCACTTTGAAGTAACCGGCCTTCACAAGAAAAGAGCTGAAATGTATAGACATCAGCACGATTATTATGAATGCGAAGGAAATCGGAGACTGGATTCGGATAAATATGTAGATCTGCCGTCTCAATATCTTCAATACCTTCCTCCTGTGCAAATGTCATCTTGCTGATAGCGGAAAGAAGGAAAGAGTATGGAACACCTGAGCCGTTATCAATATAGAGATAACCATCACTAAAGTAAAGTTTCCCCGACTCACTAACAGTCAGGGTCTGGTCGGCCGCTGTGCTAAAGCTGATAGTAACCAAAGTCTGAGCATTAAGAGAGCCCCAAAGCCCCCCGATGCCCAACAAAATTAACGAGATTAATATTCTTTTCATACAGCCTATACTTAGGTTAATTTCAGATAAACTGCAAAGATACTAAATTTTATTATGATAGAAACGAAAAAAATATTGTCTAAAATCCCTATTATTTCTCAGTCAAACAGTTAAGTAATATTGACAATTTATAGCATTTTTCTTATTTTTGCGCTGTGATAATTTTATGGGAAGGTCACTCCCGATTGTGGTCCCAACATCTACACAAACAAAAGGCAAAAGACTATGGCAAAGGAATTAACATATACAGAGGCATACGAACAGTTGCAAGAGATTGTCAGCAAGATGGAAAATGCGGACATCTCCGTTGATGAGCTCTCAGATAACATCAAAAAGGCCACTCAACTTATCAAGATTTGCAAAGACAAACTGACAAAGACAGAGGCTGAAGTTAATAAGACCATCGCTGAACTAGAAGCCTAATGTCCACCTTTGAACTTATAGAACAAGACATTGAAGCGTATTGTGAAGAGCACAGCACGCCTGAAAGTGATTTGCTTTACAAGCTGAATCGTCAGACACATCTAGAGACCCTAAATCCTAGAATGCTGTCGGGGCAGTTACAGGGCTTATTTTTGCGATTCATAGCAACCATGATGCGGCCACGCTTCATTCTGGAGGTCGGCACATTTACCGGATACTCATCCATCTGTCTTAGCGAGGGCCTTATGCCAGACGGGGAGCTCCACACCCTTGAGATGAATGTGGAGTATGAGGACCGGATCCGAGAATATTTCGCCAAGGCAGACAGACGGGACCAACTACATCTGCACATTGGAGATGCTCACGAGCTCATCAAGAGTCTCGACTACTGCTGGGATCTCGTCTTTATTGACGCCGACAAAGAAGACTACACCGACTATTACGAGGCTGTGCTACCCAAAGTCAGAAAAGGCGGTTTCATATTGGCCGACAATACTTTATGGAACGGAAAGGTCACTCACGAAGTGGCTCATAATGACAAGGACACGCAGGCAATTAACGATTTCAACCGACATGTGCAAGAGGATCCACGAGTCCGCAACTTGCTGCTCCCCTTCCGTGACGGCATTATGATGATTGAAAAACTATAATTATGCGTATTGATATACTCACACTATTTCCTGAAATGTTTGAAGGCGTCTTGGGATGTTCAATTCTCAAGAGGGCTATCGACAAACAGTATCTGGAAGTACACACCCACAACATCCGCGACTACACCTACGACAAGCATCATAGGGCGGACGATTATCCCTTCGGCGGAGGCGCCGGAATGGTGATGATGGTGGAACCTATCGCCCGCTGCATTGAACAATTACAGTCGGAGCGCCAATACGACGCCATCTATTTGATGGCTCCCGATGGACAGCAGTTCAACCAGCACAAGGCCAACTCTATGTCAATGCTACAGAATATCATTCTGTTATGTGGTCACTACAAAGGTGTTGACGAGCGAGTTAGGGAGTTATATATCACTGAAGACCTCAGCATTGGAGACTATGTCTTATCGGGTGGAGAACTAGCAGCGATGGTCATCACTGACGCTCTCGCACGTGTTATTCCAGGGGTAATCAGCGACGGCACCTCCGCCCTGACCGACTCATTCCAGGATGACCTCCTCTCCGCTCCGGTATACACGCGTCCTGCCGACTTCCGTGGGCATCGAGTTCCAGACGTGCTGCTTTCTGGCAACGACAAACTCATCGCCGACTGGAAGATGGAGCAACGACTTAAAAGAACACAAGAACGAAGACCTGACCTTCTGAATAACGAATAATGACGTCCGGCAAGAGCACATATCCACTCTGGCAGCGAATTTATGACGACCTGCGTTTTGCTAGCAGAAGCTATCGCAAACGGTTGGCCCTGTCAAATCGCGAGGAAGCTGTCAAATTGCACTACCGTCATATTTGTAAACAACAACTGTCTTTAGAGCACCCTTCGACACTTCCCGAATGGACACAATGGCTTAAACTTCACGGTGACACATCACGGTGGAGTGAACTATCTGACAAATACGCGGTGCGTGACTATGTCACAGGTTGTGGATTATCGGAGCATCTCAACGAACTCTATGCTGTCTATGATGATTCTACTGAAATCCAATGGGAAGCACTCCCTATCAGCTTTATCCTGAAACCTAACAATGGATGCCACAACAACATAGTTGTTAACGACAAACAAAGAGTCAACCAACAGGAGATAATCACAACCCTTAGAAAAGATCTTGAAACACCTTTTGGACTGACAACGGCAGAATTTCATTACCTCGACATTAAGCCCAAAATAACTGCTGAAAAGTTATTGCAACAGCCTGAGAATCCGCATGGTCTTATCGACTACAAACTCTATTGCATCGGAGGCAAAGTGCGCGCCATCTTAACCTGCGAGCCCACAAAGGAATCAAAGCCTATCAAAACGTTACTAAGTCCTGATTGGGAAGTACGCGACGACTACAACCCTCGCAAAGTTCAAGTCGAGAAGGTATTGCCGTGCCCAACCAAACTATCAGAACTCATTAAAGCAGCTGAGACACTTGCAAAACCTTTCCCGCTGGTCCGCGTCGACTACTACATCATAAACGAACAACCCATTTTCGGTGAGATGACATTCACACCTGCTGGCGGATATCGTCCATACGGAAGTGATTATTTCAAAAAGGAAATGGGAGAATTATTGACACAATCCATTCAATCATGAGCCCATTGAACATTATATTTTCTCAAAATCGCCACTTCAACATCTTCTACACATTGATGATGTTGGCCATTGTGACACTTCCTTTCACTAAGGTCCTCGCCATCCCGATAGCTGTATTGATGCTCATCAACTGGATATGGGAATGGAATTGGAAAGAGAAATGGATGAACGTAAAAGATCACAAAGCCATGGTGGTTTTCATACTCTCCGTAGCAGTTTTCTTCATTTCTCTGTATGGTTGGCTCATCTCATCTAACAAAATGCACGCATTGGGTTCTATAGAGACTTACATATGGTTTCTCGCTGCTCCACTCTTTCTGCTCACATACGCTTCTACACTTTTTACCCACGAGCGCGTACGCATACTGCTCGTCCTATTCTCAATCTCCACTATATTCACTGCGCTAATAGTATTTGGCGAAGCTACTATTTGTAGTCTGCAAACAAATGATAACAGTTTCTCATTTTACAGTCATATCTCAAACCACTATCACCCTTCTTATCTATCACTATATATGTCTCTAACAATTTTCCTACTCTTATATGACTGGAAAATCCGAAACAAACAATTACATATTGGTATCAAAGTAATTTATGGTATCATAATCTCTTTGTTATATGTGGCCATCATCAGCACAAGTTCCAAGGCTGGACTTTTACTGTTGTTAACTTTATGTTTAGGCTGGGTATTCTTTCTCGCAAACAATTGGAAAAAAAGAACACTTGGTCTCTTGGCCTTTATCTCTATTAATATCATATTTGGGGCGATACTGTACGAACTTAAAATGACTCCTTTCAAGCGAATCAGTGCTGCAGTTGAAGATGTAAAGAATTACAACAAAAATGAATATGAAGACAATAGCAGTAGTATTCGCATTACAGTATGGCGTTCTGCTTGGGAAGTGTCAAAAGAAAATCATCTACTAGGTACTGGGACAGGTGACCTAGATGATGATTTGAAACAGAATGCTGAAAAAAACGGTTACAAAAATCTGATTGGACATCACTTCAACGCACACAATCAGTGGCTACAAGCGCTAACCACAACCGGAATATTAGGAGCACTCATTGTCTTGGCTTATACCCTATTTCCTATAATCTATGGAATAAGGAAACGTGATATCCTATACATCACTTTCTCTCTGCTCATCATTGGAAACATGATGGTAGAAAGCATGTTTGAACGTAAAATGGGAGCTGTCTTTATCGCCATCATGTTCGTACTCCTCTTCCTGAGGATTCCAAAACAAGAGATTCAATTCAATTTAGGATCTTCCGAGGATGAGACTACTCCAATTCCTCAGAACCCCTCTTTCGAGGAATAGGATATACGAAAAGATCTTCTGGTCTTTGAGGACGATATTTTGAGAGCCATCTGAAATCAGTAAGTTTTCGATTCTTTTCCTCAAACTGAGCATCTGGGTATATCTTCCCATCAGGTTTATCATAAAATCGAATCTGCTTTATCTTATTATTTTCCAACAAGATACGCATCTTGCTAGTGATAGAGGTATTGATACCGATTAGGGAACTATCCTCTTCCTGCACATAGTAGACACACTCTGCATTATTATCGATATCGACTTGATGTAGTTTCTTATCACGAATGAATCCGGTAATATTTACTCCCTTTACCTGATTGAATTCCGTATTCTGATAAATGCTTCCAACCAAAAATGAAGACCTACACAACTTCACACAACTATTCACTGAATCAACCTTGAAGGCATATATGGTATCTGCCGTCATCTGATACTCGTCAGACCATACAACAGGATTATAAAACATGAAAATAGTCGTATCTTCAATAAGACATACCATGGAGTCGCAGGCACCTTGAATATCTTTCCTATAAAACTTAGTATGATAATATGCACGTGCCCATTCTGCCTCCTGCTCATCATTCGTATAGAGTTTAAGTGTATCAGCATGCAAATACAAGGAATCACCTTTGTCAATTAATATCAAAAGTGCACTATCGGTAGCTACAGAGACACCACCTTTATCATGATACTCCACATAGTTTCCTCGCAATACAAAATTCTGATTCGTGTCAATGACCTCAACATGATTCCATCCGCGACTTAGATGCTCGTAGCGATTGTAATACAAACTATCACCTTTAACGGTTTGATGTTCTTGTTGAAGACTAACATGCCCTACCATCATGGAAATGTCGTTCTCTGTATCATACCATCCGCTTTCAGTGTAACCCTCCTCTTTGTAGGAGCAAAGTTGTGTCGGTGAGATAAAATAAACAATCTTTTGTATTGTATTGTAACGCATAGAGTCACAATCCATCGTATAGGTTTTATTCTTGGCAATTACGTCATATGAGACATACGCATCATCCGTCTGGGTATAGTAATGTCCCACCTTACTGATTAGGGTATCTTCCTCATTGATTATAGTACCTCCAGTAAGATAATAGCCCACATCTCGATTCATATCATAAGTCAAGCTATCTGTTAGAAGATAGGCTTTACCTTTCTCAAGACGGACATCAGAAGCGATAGAGACCATTTTAGTATTGCCATCATAATAAACCCTGTAGCCATAAAGCCTTACGGAGTCGCCAACCAAAATACGAACCTTATCGCCATAAGCGATCATATAATTCTCCCTTTCAAAATAATAGGCGCTATCGCAATATCCTCGGACATCATCCTGAGCAAACACAACATGTCCAATAAGTCTCTGAGCCCCAGGCATTACCGCCTCATCATAATAGCCCATATCCGCACGATACTGAATACGTTGCGTATTCTGTGCCATCAACTGAGTGAATAGCATGGAAAAAAGCAACAATAATATAATACGGAAGTTGTTCATTAATGCTATTTAGAGTCCTCGTCAGTTTGAGCGACAATTCTGTCTTGTTTATATACAATCTCCTTGGAAACCGATCCATCAGGTTTATAGTAAACCTCTTTACCATCTTTTTTATTGTTCTCATAATGAGTCAGACGTGCTTTTTGTCCATTCTGGTCATAAAAAATCACGTCACCACAACCATTCTTGAAAGCACCTTCACCCACAATAACACCTCGCTCATCATAATAGGTCCATGGACCGTCATACATGTCATCTTTGAAACCACCCTCAATCTTCAACTCTCCGGTTATATGATAAGCAAGGTGAGGTCCATTGCGTTTTCCGTTCTTATAGGTAAAAACTTGTGTTCTAGAGCCATTAGGAAGATACATGATTTCCTGACCAACAATAGTATCGTTCTTATAAACACAATAGGTGTCTATGCTCCCATTTTCGAAATAGCGACGGAACTCACCATTTCTTTTGCCATTCTTCATTTCAACCTCGATTTCCAAGGTGTTGGGCCTGTCAAAATAATAAAGAGACTTGCCATGCTCTTTACCCTTCTTATATTGAATCGAGGACTGTAAATGTCCATCGGGATAGTATGTTTTCTCCTGTTTAGTGCAACCAGTCAAAACCAAGGTGACAATTGCCGTCGTCAGTAATCCAAAAAATAATTTACGCATCTTTAGAATATTAGTCTTTAATAAAAAAGCAAACTTTCCAATTTGCCGCGGCAAAAATACTCAAAAAATACGAATCACAACATGTTAGAAGACTCAGGGTTTTTAATAAGAAGCGAGGGTGGCTCATCGACAACCAGAACACCCTATACCCCAGAGAGCGGCACCCTCAACTTCTTGCAAACAGGTTAATACTTGGTCACCTTGGTATGCATAGTGCCAGCAGCAGTTCTTATTGTCAGCAAATAGGTACCAGCAGGAAGAGAAGTTAGATTCAAAGGACTATTGACGGGAGCTGCCCAAGTCAAAACATCAACGCCACAAAGATTTGTCAATGTCATGGATAAAATCTGCATTCCTCCGTCTGTGAAATAGAGTTGACCATTTGTCGGATTGGGATAACAGGAGACAGGAGCATGCAGATAATCCACCACTGCCGTAGTGTCTGCTTGTCCAGTGTATTTTGATATTACAATGTTGTTAAGCTGAGTGTTACCTTTGATTGCTTCTACGAGACGCCACCGCACATAGCGACTTTCGGGGTCCAACGTCATTCCTGTAAAGTGTCCATATTCGGTCAAGGGTATATCCGGATCACTGAATGCGGCGAATATAGTCCATGTTTGACCATCAACAGACTCTGAAACCTCTATAGTTGCGCCCTCGTAAGCCGCGGGACTTGAGCCACCCACCTTTCCCTTCAAGTCGAAAGAAAGATGTTCCGGGGCACTATCCAGGTGAGCCACCAAGGTCGCTTCTCCCACATGGGTAGCCTCGAATTTTGCAGAACCATCCGCATAGGAACTGCCAAGGTGATAACCTCTGAATCCGCTCATCATCGTGATGTCCTCATGTGCCGTGGTACTGTTGGTCGAAATGTCAAATGGCAATGAAACCAATGAGTTGGTATCTTGAATCAATATGTTTGATGTCACAACTTCACTGTCATACATCCCCTCTTTGATTGCAAAAGCCTTAACCGTCGTTGATGTATTTATGGAAAATGGAGATGTATATACCGTGGACTCAATAGTGGGAGCGGTACCATCTGTCGTATAATAGATAACAGCATCTTCCGTAACAGTATTCATAGTAACTGTCTGGCTTTCATAGTAAAGTCCTGAGGAAGGTGAGATAACGGGATCTGCAACAGTCTCCAAAACTATCTCTTCACCATCTACAACCGCAATGTCATCAATACGACAATCAGAAGAAGAGGAGTTAGAAAAACGCAAATGAAGTCTCCCACAGACTGGCAGTCCGTTATAGTGGACACGGTACCATCCGGAAGTTCCCGTGCCTGTAGGCAGTGTGTCAGAGATAGTCATAGTTGTCCAAGATAGGCTGTCAGTAGATACTTGCACCAACAAGTTAGCGCCATTCACAGCTGTTGTCTTGCGAATTCCAAGATATAGATTAGGAGTAGAGGCTGTCGAGGTATTGATTCCAGAAATTTGGAACCATTTTACGGTATCGTTGAGCATAACGTTGCCACCTCCTGATGCGAGTCCATAACCTAAAGAGGCGCTGGACAAACGGACATCGCAAGTACCGTCACCGATATAAAGAACCTCTGTATTCTGCCAGCCAGAATAGTTCTGCACAAGGGTAGTAGCAGTTGGAGTACCCACATTTTCTTCATAAAGGATTGTTTGGGCATTCAATCCTGTCATTACAATCATAAACAAAAGCCATAGGCATGATTGTCTTCTTTGGATTTGCTTCTTCATAATAGTTAGTTTTAGTTTATAGAGTAAGTTCAGTTTGTTGTTCATGTTCGTAAAACGACGCAGCAAAAATACATCAAAAAACAATATTTGTCAATAGTTTAGTAAGTATTTTTTATTATTTATTGAATTTTTACATATAATTGTTAAGAAATACGGTTTTAAGAGACAATGATGGTGAGAACTTGCCCGACCATTGCGTTAGGGATTGAGCGGTTACGAGGGTGGCGGAAATCACACGGAAAGGATGAAGTGAGGAGGTTTCCCGCCACCCGAAGTTTGAGCGGAAAGCCCGACGGCGCGGCACATCAAGAAAAGGTGAGGTGAGCAGAAGCGCCGCGCCGGAACGCCCAAAGAAAAAAAATAAAAAATAAAAGGATTTTTATATCTTTGCGCTCTGTTAGAAAAGATGATTTATTATGGAACCTATCAAAATTTTATTCGCTGAAGATGACGTCAACCTGGCCAAAGTTTTAATGGCTTACCTGACCGAAAAGGGATATGCTGTCAGCCATGCAACAAATGGCGAGATAGCATACGAACTATTCTGCCAGAACACCTTTGATATCTGTTTGATTGACGTGATGATGCCGTTGATGGACGGATTTACGTTAGCACAGGAAATCCGAAAAGTGGACAAAAAGATTCCCATCATCTTCCTGACTGCCAAATCATTACAAGAAGATATGATCAAAGGTCTCTCCATTGGTGGTGACGATTATATCACAAAACCGTTC
This sequence comes from Bacteroidales bacterium, assembly GCA_024686335.1. GTDB lineage: Bacteria > Bacteroidota > Bacteroidia > Bacteroidales > WCHB1-69 > F23-D06. Next base: position 106,870 of record JAILCI010000018.1, read on the forward strand.
CCGAGAGATGTCCTATTAGCACGTATCCAAGCGTTATTGCGCCGCACCGTTCAAGCTGAAGAGGACGATGGCCTTGAGCAACTATCCGACAGCATCGTCTTCGACAAGAAGCGTCAATTATTAACCATCCACGGAGTAGAGAAAAAGATTACGACTCGCGAAGTTGAGTTGTTGCAACTACTCATCGAGAAGAAGAATGACGTTCTGGAACGCGGCTATGCCTTAAAGAAAATCTGGGGTGATGACAGTTGGTACAATTCCAGAAATATGGATGTGTACATCAACAAGTTAAGGAAACTTTTCAAGGAAGATCCGTCTATCCAGATCATCAACGTGCACGGAGTCGGCTTCAAGCTGATTATCTGATGCCCTCTTGTTTATAAAGGCGCACCGTCTCACATAATTGCTGATACCACTCCTCTCCAAACATTTGGATAAGGGGTTGTTTCAGAAATACATATACGGGCAACTTCAGTTCATCACCATGTCGGCAGGCAGACTCGCAGATGCCCCAATGGTGATAATTCAAAGCTACATACTTCCCTACTCTACTGACTCGTATCGGATAGAGAAAGCAGGAAATTGGTTTACGGAAAGGAATTTCGTTGTTTTCAAAGGCTTTTTCTATAGCACATTTGGCTATTCCATTTTCATAGAAGACAAAAGCGCAGGCACCCTGACCAGGAAGCAGTGGTGTCTGGAACTCGTCATTTTGAAAAACAAAGGGCTCGCCGCTTTTATCAACAGCGGCGAGTCCTTCTGATGTCATATATTTCCGATAGATTGGGTAGTATTCTGAAAGATCGGCAGTCTCATCTGGAGCTACAGGGGCACCGGCGTCACCTTCTATACAACATTGTCCGTCACATTGAGCTAGATCGCAGCAGAAGTGTCTCTCGAAGAGCTCGTCAGAAACCAGGACATCCCCAACTATCAGCATAGAGTTCACTATTTCAAGCGTTTGAACTGGCAGGTGAAGTGACGCATCAGCTCTGCTTCCCAAGTGATCTCCAGGCCGCGTTTGATAGTGTCGCGACGGTCATAGACATTCTTAAGGGCAGCAGCGATTACGTCCATATGGTTGTTGGTGTAAACACGGCGAGGGATACAGAGGCGAACGAAATCGTTGCCACCGAAGCGGTTCTCGCGGGTCACAGGATCACGGTCAGCCAATACATAACCTATCTCACAAGCACGGATACCAGCTTCCAGATAGAGTTCGCAGGTCAGAGTCTGAGCAGGAAACTCCTCTTTCGGGATATTGGTCAGGACCTTGTCGGCATCAACGAAAATAGCATGGCCACCAGCAGGACGCTGATAAGGAATACCGTACTCATCAAGTTTGTCTGCCAAGTACTGCACTTGTTTAACACGAGTCTCAACCATATCGAACTCGATGTTCTCTTTCAAACCGACAGCCAGAGCGTCCATATCACGACCGTTCATACCGCCGTAGGTCAAGAAGCCTTCGAAAGGAATACAGAACAACTTAGCGCCTTCGTACCAATCTTCCTTGTTGGTAGCGATGAATCCGCCCATGTTGACGAGACCGTCTTTCTTGGCACTCATCGTCATGCTATCAGCATAGCTGAACATCTCCAATGCGATCTCGCGAAGAGATTTGTCAGCATAACCCTCCTCACGGGTCTTGATAAAATAGCAGTTCTCAATGAAACGAGCACTATCAACGTTGACGGGAACACCATATTTATGGCACAATTCGCAAGTCTCGCGAATGTTCTTCATACTTACGGGCTGACCACCAACGGTGTTGTTCGTAACGGTAAGAACCATAAAAGGTACATTACCTTTGTTTTCGATGAGGACTTTTTCAAGTTTCTCCAAGCTTACATTACCTTTGAAGGGAACTTCAAGTTGAGTATCGTAGGCCTCGGGAACAGTAACGTCGATAGCGAATGCCTTACGGCTCTCGATATGACCCTTTGTAGTATCAAAGTGTGCATTGCCAGGAATCACGTTACCGGGTTTCACTAGATAAGAGAAGAGAACGTTCTCTGCAGCACGGCCTTGGTGAGTGGGGATGACGAATTTGAAACCAGTCAGTTCCGTAATCGTATCTTTCATATGATAGAATGAACGGGCGCCGCCGTAGCTCTCATCGCCCATCATCATGGCGCTCCACTGGCGGTCGCTCATTGCGCCGGTACCGGAGTCAGTCAAGAGATCGATATAAACATAATCGCTCTTCAGCATAAAAATGTTCTGGTGGGCTTCTTCAAGCCACTTCTCACGTTCTTCACGGGTGGATTTCTTAATAGGTTCCACCATCTTAATTTTCCAAGATTCAGCAAATGGTAATTCCATATGATTAGTTTTAGTAATGTTATTTGTAAATTATTGTATTGTTGTCACTTTATGTGGAGTAACATCATAGTCAATCGTTCTGGTCAACTTCTCTTCTGGGTCATAGAAACTCCAGACTCCAACGCGGTTACCGTTGTCATATTTGCCTGTATACATCACGCTTCCATTCTCATAATAAACGGTATATTGACCTTGCTCCTTTCCATTTTCGTAGTGAGCCATGGTTTGAACATTACCGTTCTTATGATAGGCATACCAAAGGCCATCACGACCACCAGCGGTCAGATTACCCTCGTAATATTTGGACTTATCTGGATAGTAATGAGCCTCATATACAACATTTTCTGTAGGTTGGCCAAGACTATCAAGGGCAAAATAATAGACATCTTTAGGGCTCTTATCATCATAAGAAGCCGTAGTCTTAGGCATAGCCATTGAATCGGTCATTGCCAAGGCCGGGAACTGATGCAATGGCGCAAGGTCAGCATTATGAACTGACGATTTAAGGTTAGTCGGTAAATTATTAGGAATACATAAAGCTATTACGCAAGCTAATACAACTACAACTAATAAACCAACCAAGGCCAAAACCCAACTTCGATTTTTCTTCTCCATACCTATTGGTTATTTTTTCTTAAATGGTTTATTAAGCTCAGTCAAAACCTCATCAGTGATGTCTCGAGTAGGATCAGCCACAATCATATTGCTACCGCCTCCATAGGTCATAATGAAAGAAGCATTTTTACCTTCGTTAATACGTTTGCTGACAGCTATCAGAGAGTCTGAAATCTGAGCAAGGGCAGCTGTATAGCGAGCTTCCAGAGAAGCAAGGGCCTGCTCATAATCACTTTGCAACTGAGTGCTCTCCTGTTGCAGCGAAGCCTCAGCATATTGAGATTGTTGGGCATTCAATACGCCAGATTGCATATTCTGCTGATAATTTCTCAACTTGTTCTCCAGTGCTTTTTGACGATTCTGGAATACAACCTCCTTCTTGCTCTTCTCTGCATCAATGCTGTCGGTCAAAATTTTAACCATTTCATAATTGGCATTGATAGAGTCAATGTTGACATAGAGAATATCACCATTGCCCGGCACGACGGACTCAGCGACAGCATTATCTTTCACCTTGTCTTTTGAGGGTCTGCCTTTGGCGTACAGCACAAAAAGGGTAATGACGGCAGCAAGCATAAGCAAGTCGAAAACAAGGCGTGCAATACAATATGCCTTATGACAATGCTTTGCAGATTTATTGTCCCCTTCACATGAGCAATTTTGCTCATCAATTACAACCGGTTCATTTTCAGTCTTTATCTCTTCCGGACTAACGATTCCTTCTTGATCTTTAATTTCTTCTTGTTCCATAAAATTTTTAAAATATCTATTAGATTCTATTTTTAGTTACCTACGTCTGAAATATATTTGATACGCATGATACGTATTTCCTCAAGAGTATATTCATCGTCACCGAGAACCTCGAGTGCCAACTCAGCCGAATCAGACTCCGCATTGGCAAAATAGTCGAGGATATCCTCCTGATGATATTCGTCTATTTCCTCCTCAATATAATAGGAAATGTCGAGTTTGACTCCAGAAGCAACAATCTTCTCAATATCTGTGAGAAGTTCATCCATATCCAGACCTTTAGCTATGGCAATATCCTCGAAGTCGACCTTACGATCAATACTCTCGATAATAAACACTTTAACAGCAGACTCTTTTGGTTTAGTCTTGAAGACGATATCCTGAGGTCGTTCTATCTCGTTTTCCTCGACATACTTTTTGATAAGGTCTACAAATCGGCGGCCATACTTCTGTGCTTTTCCGACACCCACTCCCGACACCTTCTGCATCTCGTTAAGGGTGATAGGATATTGAATACACATATCCTCCAAAGATGGATCTTGGAAAATTACGAACGGAGGAAGGTTTTCTTCTTGGGATATGCTTTTACGAAGATCTTTAAGCATGCCATAGAGCACCTTGTCAAAAGCCTCGTCGATACCACCTCCAACATTATCCATAATTTCATCATCCTCATCATCTTCACCTTTATCGGGCTTGGTTGTCATGATGTTATAGGGATTGGTGAGGTATTTCAAACCTTTCGGAGTAATCTTGAGCAAACCATAGTTCTCGATATCTTTAACCACCAAACCTTCAAAAATAGCAAGGCGGATGATGTTAGACCAGAACTTCTCATCATAATCCATACCTTCACCAAACTGTTTCAGCTTGTCGTGCTTAAATTTCGTGACAGAGGTGGTTTTATTGCCGACGATGATATCGATTATCTGATCCTCCTTAAACTGCTGTTTAACCGTCTGTATGACCTCTATAGCCAACATGATTTGGTCATTAGCATTCATCTTAGGTTTCGGGTGATTACAGTTATCGCAATTATGACAATTTTCTTCTGTATATTCCTCACCAAAGTAGTGCAGCAAATGTTTACGGCGGCAATTTGTGGACTCAGCATAAGCAGCAGTTTCAGCCAGGAGCTGTTTCACAATTTCTTGCTCAGCCACAGACTTCTTGGTTGAGAATTTCTCCAGTTTACGAAGATCTTTATTATCATAGAAGGCGATGCAGATACCCTCACCGTCATCACGACCGGCACGCCCAGTTTCCTGGTAGTAACCTTCAAGACTTTTCGGCATATCATAGTGGATAACAAATCGGACATCCGGTTTGTCTATACCCATACCGAAAGCGATGGTAGCCACGATAACGTCAGCTTTCTCCATCAAAAAGTCATCTTGGTTCTGAACACGTGTTTTACTATCCAATCCGGCATGATATGGTAAGGCGCGAATACCATTTTCGACCAGCATAGCAGCCAACTCCTCAACTTTATTACGGCTGAGACAATACATGATTCCAGATTTTCCTGGATGCGCTTTTATGAATCTAACAATCTCCTTATCGACATCTTTCGTTTTCTCTCTAATCTCGTAATAAAGATTCGGGCGGTTAAAGGAAGAGATGAACACGTCTGCCTTCTCCATGCCGAGGTTCTTCATAATGTCGCTTTGCACCTTTGGAGTAGCTGTAGCAGTTAAAGCGATAACGGGCACCTTCTGACCTATCTGATTGATGATTTCGCGAATACGACGATATTCCGGTCTGAAATCGTGACCCCATTCTGAAATACAATGTGCTTCGTCAATAGCATAGAATGAGATCTGTATCTCTTGGAAGAGTTTTACGTTCTCCTCCTTAGTCAGGGATTCTGGAGCTACATAAAGGATTTTAGTTTTACCCTCCAGAAGATCCTGACGGACTTCAGTCATTTCAGCTTTAGTGAGAGATGAGTTAAGAAAATGAGCGACGCCAATCTCCACACTGAAGTTACGGATGGCATCCACCTGGTTTTTCATTAGAGCGATAAGAGGAGAGATGACGATGGCGGTACCAGGCATCATCAATGCAGGCAACTGGTAACACATCGACTTTCCTCCACCCGTAGGCATAATGACGAAACAGTCCTTGCCCTTGAGCAACGCCTTGATAATCTTCTGCTGGTTTCCTTTGAACTTGTCAAAACCGAAAACCGTTTTCAGAGTCTGTTGTATCTCCTTGTCTGTATAAGTACTTTTCATAAGCAACCGGAACTTTGCTAAGGTTTGTTGATATGATTTGTATAATCGTGAATAGGATTACAAAAATAAAAAAAATTTAGAATATCAAGTGAAAAAGAACTTGAGTCTAAAAAAAATAATTTAGTACTCGGTATCCTTTACAAGATAACGAGTTACATAGGATTTGATACCATCTTCAAGTGAATAGAATGGCCGCTTGAAACCCTCAGAACGCATCTTAGACATACGTGCTTCAGTGAAATATTGGTATTTGTCACGAATATCCAAAGGCATGTCTATATAGCTGATTGAGGGCTCTAATTTGAGAGCTCTAAAGGTAGCGGAGGCCAAGTCCTGAAAAGATCTGGCGCGACCAGTACCCAAATTGTAAATGCCGTTCTGTGGATGATGATTCATAAACCAATAGAGCACCCTGACGACATCTTTCACATAGACGAAGTCGCGAAGTTGCTGACCGTCCTCAAAATCGGGTCGATGAGACCGAAACAGCTGCATAGAACCCGTCTCTTGAATCTTATGGAAGGTATGTAGAATTACCGATGCCATTCGGCCTTTATGATACTCATTTGGGCCATATACATTGAAAAACTTGAAAGCATACCAATAGGGTGGCGTCTTTGCCTGTTTCTGAACCCACTTATCAATTTCATTTTTAGATTTTCCGTAAGGGTTCAGCGGTTGAAGGCGATACGAAAGAGCATCGTCATCCACATATCCCAGTTCACCGGCACCATAGGTGGCAGCAGAAGATGCATAGATAAGAGGGATTCCATATTCTGAAGCATAGTACCACACTTTGCGCGTGTAGTCGACATTGAGTTCTTCAAATACGGAGTAATCGAATTCCGTAGTATCTGTGCGAGCACCAAGATGGATAATAAAATCCACCTCTCGGATATGCTTTTCTAACCATTGAAAGAAGTCATTGCGATGGATCTTATCCAAATACTGTTTTCCTTCCCAATTGCGTCGTTTGATTTCCTTGGTAAAATCATCGACCATCACGATATCGGTACGCCCCATCTCATTTAATTTGGCGACCATGCAACTTCCAATAAAACCGGCAGCACCGGTAACGATAATCATAGGCTTGGCTTTTGTGTCTGCAAAAGTAATAAAAAACGGACACCAAAAATGGTGTCCGTATTGAAAATTATGAAAAAGTTAGATTTTATTAAAATTCCCAGAGATCGCTCTCCATCGTACGCAATTCGTTGGTAATTCTTTCGGATTCGATACGTTGGTCTCTAGAATTGGAGATATAATCGGCAATCTCACGATCATACCAGTTAGCCTCTTTGTAAATAAGGCTGGAGAAATCGCGCTTCCATGTCAACAAATCGTCGAAAGAAAGGCGCTGAGCGTTGTTCTTTGCGTTGAAAACTTCTTGCTTAGCAAGGTAGGGTCTCAACTCGGGATAGTAGATGTAACCGATACGTCTTTTTGTCGGTTTACCTTCTACTGCCTCGTCATCCTCGTTCTGATCTTCATCGAAGACATCTGTAGATGTGTTCGGACGAACATACTCCAGAATAGGTTCAAGTGTCATAATTTGATACTTCAGGGTAGATGTCTGCTTGTCAAAGTACCATATCTCCTTAATGTTATAAGAGACAATCTGCTTTGGCTCGAAGTTAATATAAATATCCTTTGTACCAATTTCCTCACCAGTATTCAAGTCGATATCAGCGATGCTGTAAGAGACGGAAAGGGTGCTGGCGATATCCTCACGCGGCGTGGGCATCAGGCACATATCATCCGTATAGACGGGGAGTACACCCTCAGTTTTCTCAAGGTTATTCATATCCACCGCATCAAAGATGGTCTGTGCGAGACTCTTCCAAGTACCTCTTACCTCAGTAGGAAAATAGAGTACATGGTTAACCTTCTCACGCAAGTCGATAGTTCTCCAGATGGTGTAATAATACATCACATCTGCTTGACGAATCGGGGCATAGGGCACCGGATCGGAGAAATCACCCACATCAACCTGTTCCCAAGCATATTCAGCGGGAGCACGGTCGAGAGGTTGGTTCATAGTACTGCCGTCTTCATCCTCTTGCGCGAAGGCAAAGGTAACGGCGAAAATACCTAATAACAAAAAACCTAACTTTTTCATAATTTGTATAATTTAAATTTATCTTACACGAACTGAGAACTCATCCAATGTACGAGTACCAGCAGCAGAAGAAGCTTTAATGTTGGTGAAATAAATCACAGTGTTAGCAGGAGCCTTGCTGATTTTAGCCTTAACAGCCTCGGAGAGAGCACCGCCCTTAACAGAGATAGCCGGGTCTTCCATACCTTTGCTGACGAAGATCACTTGATAAGAGTTAATACTCCATCTTAACTCATAAACGAAATCTTCGGGCATGATGGCACGGAGTACAGGGTTAGCGGTCAACTCAGATTTTGCACGCTTACCACCACGGATATTAGCACCCAAGACAGCCTTAGGATCCGGAACTTTCTTTACACGGAAAGCTGTGGAACCGAGAGTCTTTGTAGACTCACCCAGCTTAGCGGCTACAGATGCATTAACTGTCTTGCCAATCATAGATGCAGGAACTGTCACATTGAATTTGCCAGCGCCTTGAGAAGATACGGAACAGCCAGGGAATGAGATGGAGAGTTTACCGGGATCCACAGGGGCGGAAACGGAAACAGGGTTCTCGATACCAGCATAAAGAACGTTCATCTTATCAGCTGCAATGGTAGCAGAAGGTTTCAAAACAGAATATTTATCTTTGAAACCATAATATTTCGGTTGACCGGACGGGTCTTTAATCATGATAAGGCCAGCATAGCGCTGCTCTCCGATGGAACCAGCACCAATTTTCAACTTAACCATACCATTCTCACCTTCAAGTTTAGTAGCACCTGCAAGACCTTCTTCAGTCAGAGTATCGGCACCCATCTTGTACCAAACCTCAGGGGTGGACTTGGTATCCCAAGCAGCCACGATGATGTCGGCTTCATAGCTGTCGCCTTGGAACACCATCTGAGATTTAGGAATGGCACGACCCTCAACGTGGTCAAACTTGAAGTCGTCAGCGCTAATAGACTCTTTCAGGTAGGTAAGCATGGCAGACTCAGCATTTCTAACTTCGCCGATCTGTTTGTTCAACAAGGTAACGGCAGCAGCAGAGATGATATGGTCGAAGTTATGTACCTCCCAGTTGACTTTCTCACCAGTAAGAGATTTAACTTGCTGATCAACGTTCAGACCGATAATCTCAGAAATACGCTCCTGATCTCCCTTCTTAACCAATTTGAGGAGGTTCTTCTTGTATTGAACGAGTTTCTCTTTCAATTGAACGGCACGGGAAGGATTCTGGGCAGGATCTTCAAGCATGAAGAAGGTAGGCTTATCAAAGTTTTCCTTAGCTGTAATTGTTGCCACAGTCTTGGGAACTTTTTGGATTTTGCCTTTGTCGTCCTTCACTTCAGCGAGGGTGTCGCCATCAACGTAGAATATGAGGTCACGGGAAAGTTGCTCAAGATAGTTGACCATCTCATTGGTCTCTTTGCGAACTTTCTGTGCATTAGTATAAGCATCGTGTATCTTAGCTTCACCCAGGATTACCTTCTGATTCTCAAACCAGGTGTAATCAGCGGCGTTCTGGCGTGTAGCATTACGAGTAGAAGTCACCAAAGTATCATCCACAACGATGAAAGCATTCAAAATGTCTGCAGACACGTTCAATGCCAACATTGCCGTGTAAACCAGATACATCATCTGAATCATTTTCTGTCTCGGGGTCTCCGGACAATTTGTAGCACCCATATCTTATTTTAAAAGTATTAGTGAATAAAAATGATTATCAACCCAAGAGTACAGCTTATTTGCTAGGGGTTTGGCCCATAGCGGCAAGCATATTGCCATAAACTTTACTCAAGGCGGAGATGTTATTGGTCAATTTGTCCATTTCAGCCTTGTAGTTGGTAGTCTGTTCGTAAGCGGCAGCCATTTGGTTAACAGCAGTGGTAGCTTTCTTCAAGCTCTCCACATAAGCGGTGGATGCAGATGCGTCAGTCTCGAGAGAACTAGCGATCTTATCATATTTCAGCGTCATATTGCGAACAGATTCAGCAGCCTTGGTTAGGTTACCTACAAAGGTATCGGAAGCAACGGTGGCGTCGGACATGCCGGCAAGCTTCTTAGCGTTGTCGCCGAGGTTTCTCATACCGGTGGCAAGACTCTCGATCAAATCGGGACCAATCTTTGCCTCTTCCAGCATCTTGTCGAGCTGCTGGGTCGGAGTTTCGCCAGAGATTTGTTTTTTCTTCTCTCTCTTGGTAGGCTCAACCTCTTCGCCGGTAGCCAACTCCGGATAGACCAATGCCCAGTTGAACTCCATGTGAGGCGGTTCGAATGCTGAAAGGAAGAAGATGATAGACTCAGTAAACATACCGATCATCAACATGATGTTAGCACCCGGCCAGTGCAAAATTTTGAACAATGCACCTACAATGACGACGGCTGCACCCCAACCGTACAACTTTGCCATAAAGTTCTTGTAACCATTTGATCTAACTAATCTGTCAATAAAATTCATTGGTTTTAAATTTTAATAAAGTTAATGATTTAAGTGAATAAAAATAAATTTCTAGTAAACGTGAGAAGCGCTCTTGCTTGTGTTGTCGCCTCTCTGACGGCCCATATAGGTTTGAACATTACGGAAACCAACGTAGGACTTACAGGTATCCTGATATTCAAAGGTACGGGCGTAAACGGTGGTGTAATAACTTACATCCTTCCATGAACCACCGCGGATCACTTTTCTCTTCTTGGCAGGAGAGTCATCCTTCTTTGCATAATAAACATAGACAGGGTTCATGTCATGGGCGAAGTTCGTAGCGGACTTGTCGAATGCATCCTCACACCACTCAGCAACATTACCGGACATATCGAAGAGACCCCAATCATTAGGATAGTAGTGGGCCACGATGCTCGGATAGAAGTTGTCGTCAGCAATATAGTTACCTCTTTGAGGTTTGAAGTTGCTCAAGAAACAGCCATTTCTGTTGGAGGTATAGATACCACCCCAAGGATAAGTAGCAAGTTCGTTACCTCCTCTGGCAGCCCATTCCCATTCAGCTTCTGTCGGAAGTCTGAACTCTTGCTCTTGAGCGTACTCTTTACCGGCAAGCCATGCCATACGAAGATGAGTTCTCCAATAAGAGAAAGCCTTAGCTTGCTTCCAGCTAACACCCACTACAGGGTAATTGTCATATTGTGGGTTATCGAAGTAGTTCAAAACCATAGGCTCATTGTAGGAATAGACAAAATCATGCGCCCAGCACAAGGTGTCAGGGTAAATATTCACCACCTCGTGTCTGATAAAACGCTGATAACCTGTTCCCATACTGCTCGGACGGTTTGCATACAGACCACCAAATTCGTTACCACCTTCCTTATCGAACTCTTTCGTAGCAGCACCGAACTGGTCTGGATCCTTAGAATCGCGGAAGTTACGATAGTCATACCACCAATATTCGTAATTGTACATGGAGGTATTTACCGTATTAGGTCTGTAATGATAGAAACGGGTATTTACCTTGTTAAAAAGCGGACTGAGAGCGGATTGAACCTCTTCGTTCTCAGAATCCCAAGGAATCTCCTCTTTCCAGTTAATCAACTTAGGTTCCATGATCTCGCCTTCGTTCTCACCACTTTTGTATTTCAGGTAATGGCCATATTTCTCCGCATCGGTGATCTCGGCCTCACCTAACAAAACGTGTGCGATGGAGTCGCGAACCCAATATACAAACTGACGATACTCGTTGTTAGTAATCTCGGTCTCATCCATCCAGAAGGCTTGAACAGTCACATTCTTAGATTGCTGGGTCAAAGCAAACGGCACGTCTTCATCGCCACCGCCCATCACATAGTGACCGGTCGGGACGTATACCATACCGAAAGGCTCCAAGTCCAGATAGTCGGGACGATCCTTAACTCCTACGAGCTGGCCGTCACCGCCATTCTTACAGGATGCGAAGACAACGAGCATCACTGCGATTAGAATAATTACCCTTTTCATATTTATGATTGTTTATGATTTCTATTAACGTGAAGTTGTTTATAAATATTGTGTTTAGTATCTATTTTTGTAAATGTAACGTGTATTACCATAACCGGAGAAGATCTCAGGTTTATAAATATCGAAGCAATAACGAACCATAACCTCGATATCACCGAAACCTCTATTCTTTCTATAACCTAAGGTATTGGTTGTGAAACCGTAAGCGATACCAGCATCCAAACCTTTCAAATAGACATTTGATGAGTTATGGAATGGACGGGCACCGAACATAACGGAAACAGCATCCTGGAAACGATAGCTGAGACCACCCCAAAAGATGCCATTGTAACGGGCCATTGCCATAATGTCGAACTGGAATGTTTTAAAGTCTGTCTTGACTAAAGCTTGTGGCATCAACTCCCAATTGGGATTAGCTGGGACCACCCATGTATAGCCGCCATGAACATAAAGTTGCGGATTACGAGTGGAACCATGATCACCAGACAAACGCAAAACCTGATTTTTATCAAAAGCGCTGGCTATCTTTGTGACACCGATACCAGCGTACCAAATATCTGATTTATACAAAACACCGAAGTTGAAATCCAGATCCAGTGTTGACTCCTCTAACTGTTCCAATGTGGGGTCTCCGCTTTCTGTAGGACGGAAACCATCGGCTTCTATTTTCTGATTGTAAAGGGCTATCTGAGCACCAATACCAAGATGCCCTCCACCAACGCGTAACTTGTAAGCATAACCCAACTTAACATCTACATTATTATAATAGCCAATACGATCACTAACTAAAGAAACACCTAAAGAACCATGTAATTTTTTGAGATACGACTCAATATTGAAGAGGAAGTCTTGTGGAGCCGTCTTATCTTTTTGTTCAACGCCTGAGTCATCGTAGTAAACGTCATTCCAAGCGGTATATTTACTTCCATAGAAAGCCGTGAAACAAAGTGTGTTATTCTGTTCACCTATGCCTCCAGCATTATAATAGGGAGTCGCCCACGGAAAAAGTGTAAATTGCACATCATCTTGTGCATAACTTTTCGCAGCAAACAACATTGTAAACAATGCCAATACACCGATTCTAATGGTTCGAATATTCATTCTAAGTTCATTATAGTTAACAATACAACATCCTAAAGATCAGCATATTATATAACTTTCAGAATTTAAAATTTATCCCGTAGGAATACTTTTATACTACAATTCTTGAAAAAAGTTACACACTATGATTCACTTTTAGAATTTTAAGCGACAAAAATACAAGATTTTTTCTTGTAACAAACATTTTCTGGAAAAAAAATTCCATCCGATTAATTTTTTATTGTAACTTGTTGACTATATGTATTTTAAAAAATATACTTAAAAAATGACTTTCATTATTTTTTTCTTGAGAAAACAAAATGTATCTCAAGATATGTAAACGAAAAAAAACGAGATTTTCTTGGGTTTTAAAATTGAGCCTTGACGGTAATATTGCCCGTATGGACGGCACGGTGTCCTTGTGAATAGCGACCCTCATATTGTAACGCAAGCTGCAAAAAGGCATTGAGTGAAAGCTGGTATTGAAGAGACCACAGGGCATTCTGTCCGGCGGTAAGTCCCTCCAACATCACATACGCCAACGAGGTGTTCTGCTCTACCCCACTCTTGATATGGGCATATTGAATAGAAGCTGTCACAACACCAAACTTCTTCATCCTCACATCCGCAGTGAGCGTAGCCTTATGGGCAGACATGGAAATGCTTTGATTCTGTTCATTCTTTAATTGCCACTGATAAGCTGCAGTGAAAGAATAGGCATTATTGAACTGAAGGGTTATTGAACCATCTGCTTCATGATGCACAAGGGTATAACATCGGCTACTCATAGCATCTGATGCATTGTCGGTAACCTGATGTATATAACCCGCCCTTAATCTTAGCACTGGATGGGGAGCACTCTTTAAGACAAGTTGTTGCATACTGATAGCGGTCTGCTCAAACCCGTAATAGAGCAGATTCTTCTGACGATTTTCCCGAACCACAAAATCAAAAGCAAACTTGGATGAACTGTTATTAAAAGAGAAGGTGTTGTTGAACATCACATTTCTGTATATGAGATTAGTATCCTCCATATGGTTATGGAAAGGATTCATCTCAACCTTTCGATCCTTCAATTGGGAGCGAAACATCATCACATCGGAAAAGCGAGATAGAAATTTCTTAAAACCAACAGGTTTATTCCAAAGATTAGCCGGCAAAAACTGAACACTTTGGGTCAATTGATTGTTGTATGTGTTAACATATTCATTACTAGTCAAATAAACCTTCACATAATTGGCCTCATATTGGAATGCAGCCAATTCAAACTCGTCCAATTCCTCAATACCATTGCCATTGTAGTCATTCCAGACATGAGTGCCCTGTCCCGTTGCAACCTTCAAGAAAGTATAGACTTTCTGCTGCTCCATGCCACTACCGACCTCATAGTAGGTCTGCAACACAAGCGCCCTCTTGAAAAAACGACCTGTATATTCTGCACTGCCGACAAAATAGTGCTCTGGGGAAGACTCAACAGTCTGCAACTGCTGATAACGATAGGTTCCCTGGAGGGCCAAATGATGATTCTTCCACTTGTGAACCGCAAAGGAGGCTTTCGCCTCATGAATAGAGAGATGATGACGTAAAAGGTCCGTATCCGGTGCCCACTCCAATCGATTCTTATATGAAATTTGATACAGATAATCAGAAAGCCGAACATTATTGCGGACATAAGCCTCTATCTCATTGAATGCAAAACTGTTGGCTCGAAGAGTGTCAGCCAAGGCATCGTGAAAAAGGTTATGCTCTAACAAATGACGGACTCCAATTTCGACCTTCTCAAAAGAATATGATAATTGATTATTAGAAGTCCAATAATGGGTATTCTGCAACGAGTCCCTAGTATTCAAAAAACTGGTACGTGTATTAAAACGAAGACCTTTCCAATGATTTGAAGAGAATAGTTCCTGGCGCAAGGCAAACACATCATGAAGACGCGAAAACCAATTGAGAGTATATTGAGTACTACTGATCGAAGACTTCTGTAACAGCAATTGAGCCTTAAGCATCTGTTCGGAATGGAGTGTGGAATAATCCTCCGATAAATTATAATTACGGGCAAACTCAACATCCCGAAAACTCTCAATAGCATGGAAGTTTTTATGGACAAACTGCCACTCCACCTCGGACTGTAGGCACCATGCAAGGGAATCTGGCAACTTCTTTTGCAACGGCTGTATCTGCTTCACCCCTATATGATAGGCAAAGCCCGTGTTATCTTTGTCATCCTCTTTGGAGAAAAGATTCTGGTCATAATGGGAAAGGGCAATCTCGTTTTGGAGAGAAAACCGTGGAGTGAACTGATGCTTCGATGCGATAGTCAACATTTGAGCCAATTTAGGTGTGGTCAATAATTGAACAGGATCATAGTCTCCTTGAGGCTGACCACCCTTAGGCGCTACCCACTCGAAAATACGCCCATTGGTAGTCGAACTCAATAGTCTGTATGATCCTTTGTGTGCACCAACATAAGAGAAAGCAGGTGAATAATGAGTTACAGAAGGATCTGTAGTATAGACAAAAACATTTTCATATAGTTCTCCGTTTACCAAGGTGTCAATGCGAGAATATAGGACACGGTCAGGCGAAAAAGCGACTGTGTCATCATTTCTATACCCCGCCGAAGTGATATCTCCAAGTTGGGATAGAAAGAATTTCTGATCATTCGTCAACTCTGGTTGAATGGACTGATTCTTGAGATCTTGAGCTTGATAAAAATTGACATGGAGGAAATGCTTATTGCTGATTGACAAATCGTTATAGGAATACAAAGCATAGCGGGCGTAGTTTCGGTCAGAGTATTCAAACTCTACAACCACGCGCTTCTCCGCGACCATCAGCATCGCTGGGGTAAACGTCAATTCTGCAGTATTATAGTCGATAGTATAGTCATGATCCTGACCACGAGTGAGCAGTTTGCCGTCCACATAGACACGTTCCGAACCGGCAATAATGACAATGCCCAACTCTCCTTGTGCACCAGTCAACTTATAGGGACCCTGCACTCCATTGGCAGGAGTTATCGTCTGCCTGACAAAACGGCCTTTAGCCACACCACCTCCTAACGAGTTGGAGATAACATACTTGTCTTTGGCTTTAGTCAGAACTGCGCCATCCATACCCAACAGATTTCCAGTCGCAAAAAGAAAGTAACTTTTCGGTTTAGGAAGTTCTATATCACCTGCTGAAACTTGTGCTATATCCTTATACAATAATTTAATATATACATTATTAAAATTGTTTATATTTTGAGTGCTCCCATCCGGTTGGATAGGCACATTTTTATCGGATATTACGGCTTGTAGTTGAAGGTCATCAGTAAGATAACCAAACAGTTGCAAATTCAAAGAAGAGTTCAGCACCAAATCCTGACTGTTACCTACAGAGACTCCACGTGATATGGACCCCGAGCTCAGCATCTGATGGTCAGACTGTTGCTCCGGATATAGATTCTGCATATTGGAGGAGACCACATAGACAGAACTGGGACTTTCGATTAGGGAAATTGGTTTGTGGGCAATAGGTTTAGAGAAATCTGACTTATATGTCCTATATTGAAACGAGAGTGTTTTTCCGAGCAATGATGAATCCTTGAGATAAAGAGTTGAAATGATAGGATCAAGAGTATACTGTGAGGGTGAGAGGTTGGAGATATGAAAGGTTTCCGGAACAATTGAAAGGGTATCGATGCGGAGAGAGAGGGAATCGACCACAATGTGTCCAACACGCAACGGCCCCTCGGTCTGAGCTGAGAGGCTGCTGGCTGTTAGTATGATGATGATTAGCAGTCGTATATAACCCTTCATTCGCTGACGATAATGAGCTTACAAAGAAACTATTTTTTTTTATAACTTGATTTGGGCAATTTTCGTATTTTTGCATTTTATTTTTCAGCAAAATATTACCAGCATGGAAAAAATAGAAAGTACAACTAAGAAAGACACCCGTTCCGGATTTGGCGATGGCCTTGTGGAAGCGGGCAGACGCAACCCTAACGTATTTGCACTCACTGCAGATGTGACTGGCAGTGTTAAGATGGGGGATTTCAAATCAGAATTCCCAGACAGATTCATCCAGGTAGGTATTGCCGAAGCCAACATGGTCGGCATGGCTGCCGGTCTGGCCCTCAGCGGCAAGGTTCCCTTTGCCAGCACCTTCGCCAGTTTCATGACGGGTCGTGTTTACGATCAGATCCGCATGACCGTGGCCTACTCCAACCTCAATGTAAAGATCTGTTCTTCTCACTCCGGCATCACGGTCGGTGAGGATGGCGCCACCCACCAGATGATGGAGGACTTAGGATTGATGAAGATGCTGCCCAACATGGTGGTCATCAACCCTTGCGACTACAATCAGACCAAAATGGCCACGATTGCTGCCGCAGAGTACAATGGACCTGTCTATCTTCGTTTCGGACGTCCTTCAATGCCAGTATTCACTCCTGAGGACCAGCCTTTTGTCATTGGCAAGGCCATCACGATGAATGAGGGAACGGATGTTACCATCATCGCCACCGGCCACCTCGTATATCCTGCTCTACAGGCTGCCTACACTCTCTCCGAGCAAGGTTTCTCCGCAGAGGTCATCGACATGGCCACCATCAAACCTCTAGACGAAGAGGCTGTCATCAACAGTCTCCAGAAAACTCGTTGTTGTGTCGTAGCTGAAGAACATCTCATGAACGGCGGTCTGGGTGACTCCATCTGCCAACTCTTGTGTCGAAAGCTCCCCACCCCAGTAGAGATGGTGGCTTTAGACGACAAATTTGGCGAGAGTGGCACCCCTGCCGAATTGATGACAGAATATCATCTGGACGAGGAGCATATCGTCGAGGCCTGCAAAAGAGTAATTGTACGCAAATAACATACAATGGCAGCAATCTCCGACGAATATATCCTGCAGCTGTTCGCCAATAAGAAAACCAAAGAGGAGGCGTTCAAACTTTTTTTGAATAAATACCAACGCTTCATCTACTACAATGCGCGACGCATCGTCATCAGTCACGAGGACGCTAATGACGTCGTTCAAAATGTATGTATCAAGATTTGGCGCAACCTGGAAAACTTCCGGGGCGACTCCGCATTGAAGACTTGGATATCGCGCATCTGCACCAATGAAGCTCTGACATTTATCGAGAAGAAGAAAAAACTGCTGAACCTCGACGACGACAACTACACAAACTTCATGGTTGTAACACAAGCTGAGACAAACTTCATCTCACCGTCGGAAATCGAGAATCTATTACAGGAATCCATCATTAAACTCCCGCCAAAACAGCGCGCCGTCTTCACGATGCGCTATTATGAAGAGACCCCCTACTCCGAAATGGCAGAAATTTTCGGCACTTCAGAAAGTGCTCTGAAGGCCTCCTACCATTTCGCCGTAGAAAAAATCAAAAAAAATATTTCAGAGCATTTAACCTTTTAAAAGTTCTCTAGTCATATAAATGTTTTTTTCGCAATTATTATGTTAGACTTAGATCAACTCAGCAAGGAAGAGCGGTACAATATCCCCGAAGGATACTTTGAAAATTTGACCGACAACATCATGGACAACATCCACAAAGAGGAACGCAGAAGACGCAATGTCTGGATGAGTTCCATTGCAGCAGTATGTCTGGTAGTAATCAGTTCCGTTCTATTTATCACCATCAACAATAACAACAAACAAAAAGAAGCAGGTACGTTGGTAGAAACTCCAGTACCTGAAAACAAAATTGATGAGCAGATGATCGAGTACTATAGCGCGGAATTAACAGAGATAGATTATTATAACTTTTAAAAACACGATACAATGAAAAAGATTTTGTTAGCCCTGACTATGATTTTATGCGGCGTTTGGGCCGTAAATGCGCAATCTCCCGTTCCTGATAAAGAACAAATGGTTAAATCCAGAGTCACCTTCATGAAAGAGCATCTAAAGCTTAATCCGACTGAGGCCAAGACTTTCTGGGCAGAATATGAGAAGTATATCCGTAGCGAGATTAATTATCACGATACTTTCCGCAAAAGTCTAGAAAGCAAGAAAATCAAATACGATTTTCGCAACAAGGAAAGTATTGAGAACGTTCCTTCCGATATGATTTCCTATATGATGGACCAGAAGATGGAACTCAAGAAGAATTTAAACACTTTGGAGAGCAACTTCTACAAGAAAATAAAAGCGATACTCACTCCACGGCATTTGTTTGATTTTTACAACTATGAAGAACAATTCAAACGCAATGTCGTCTCGAAAAGCAAATCTGCGGCAGCGACACAAAAGAGCACACAAAGTTCGAGTGTTCCAGCGCAAAGCAAGCCTAAGAGATAACCAAACTGAAGGACGGCAAACAAGCCGCCCTTCTTTTTTTATGCAGTTGACAGAAAAGATGAAATCCCTGGAAACACCACTCTGAACTAGAAAAAACCGACATTTCAGAGTTTGTGGAAAAATTTTAAAAACGACTGCAATATTGAAAAGAAAAAAATGTATTTTTGCACGCCCAAAAATTTGGGTCTAAATCAATTAAAATTAAAAGTTTAACAAAGTAAAAATTGTATGCCTACTATTCAACAATTAGTAAGAAAAGGAAGAAAGAAACTTACTTCACAAAGTAAGTCCAAGGCATTGGATGCCTGTCCGCAGCGTCGCGGCGTTTGTTTGAGGGTTTACACTACAACCCCGAAAAAACCGAATTCAGCCATGCGTAAAGTGGCGAGAGTAAGAATGACCAATGGTAAGGAAGTGAACGCCTACATCGGAGGCGAAGGTCACAACTTGCAAGAGCACAGCATCGTGTTAGTACGCGGCGGTCGTGTTAAAGACCTCCCCGGTGTAAGATATCACGTTGTGCGCGGTGCATTGGACTCCGCTGGCGTTGACGGCCGTCACCAAGGTCGCTCCAAATATGGTGCCAAGAGACCTAAAGCAGCTAAATAATAACTGGCACCAGAAACAGTAAATTGAACGCCGTGATTGGTGATTCAAGAGTAAATAACAATTATTGAAGATACAAAGTTATGAGAAATTCACATGCAAAGAAAAGGATCATTCTTCCGGATCCAAAATTCAATGACGAACAAGTAACAAAGTTCGTGAATAATATTATGTTGAAAGGAAAGAAGAATCTCGCATTCGAGATCTTCTACAAAGCCATCGACATCGTAGAAGAGAAGACCAAAGAGAACGGTCTTGAAGTATGGAAAAAAGCTTTGGAGAACGTTACTCCTAGCGTAGAGGTAAAGAGCAAGCGCGTCGGTGGTACCACGTTGCCTGTCCCTGAGGAAATCAAACCGGGCAGAAAGCAATCAGTAGGTATGAAGAACTTAATATCCTTCGCACGTAAACGCCACGAGCAGACCATGGCCGACAAACTGGCTCAGGAAATCATGGCAGCTTACAAGAGCGAGGGTGCCGCTTTCAAGAAGAAAGAGGAAATCCACAGAATGGCAGAAGCCAACAAGGCATTCGCTCACATGCGTATGTAATCACCTATTCTCTGCCTTTCATTTACGACCGTATTTAAGAGAATCATCATGTCACAAGAGTTGGAACATATTCGCAACATTGGGATTATGGCTCACATCGACGCCGGTAAAACGACGACGACGGAGCGTATTCTCTATTATACGGGCAAGAATTACAAGATCGGAGAGGTTGACGAAGGTACTGCAACTATGGACTGGATGGTCCAGGAACAGGAGCGCGGCATCACCATTACCAGTGCTGCCACGACCGTCTTCTGGAAACATAACCAGGACGAGTTCAAGATCAACATCATTGACACACCGGGACACGTAGACTTCACCGTGGAAGTGGAGCGCTCCCTCCGCATTCTGGACGGAGCTGTCGCTATCTTTTGCGCAGTCGGCGGCGTCGAGGCTCAGTCTGAAACTGTATGGCATCAAGCCAACAAGTATGATGTTGCCCGTATCTGCTACGTCAACAAGATGGACCGTGCTGGCGCCAACTTCCAGGCTGTTGTAAAACAGATCAAGGAGCGCCTGCACGCCAACCCACTGCCTCTGCAATTGCCTATCGGAGCCGAGAACGACTTCGTCGGCATCGTCGATCTCATCGAAATGAAAGCTTACCAATGGGAAGAGGACACCCTGGGCGCCACCTATGACGAGGTACCCATTCCCGCTGACATGGCTGAGGAGGCACAACAGTGCCGCACCAACATTCTGGAAGCCCTCTCCGAACTGGATGAAGCTTTTATGGAGAAATACCTGGACGATGCAGACAGCATCAGCCAGCAAGAGATCATCGACGCTCTCCGAGCCGCCACCATCGGCCGCAAACTCGAGCCGGTACTCTGCGGCTCCTCCTTTAAGAACAAAGGAGTTCAAAAGCTGCTCGACGCCATCGTAACGTATCTCCCCTCCCCGATGGATATGCCTGCCATCACCGGCACCAATCCTAAAAACGAGCAAGAGGAGAGCCGTCCCATGGACGTGACAGCACCATTCGCCGCACTGGCCTTCAAAATCGCCACCGACCCCTACGTGGGCAAGCTTACTTTCATCAAGGTCTACTCTGGCGAACTGAAAGCAGGCGAGACAGTCTATAACGTTTCCACAGGCAAACGCGAGCGCGCCGCCAAAATTCTCCAAATGCACTCCAACAAGCAGCAACCCCTTGACAGCGTCACCGCTGGCAACATCGTCGCTCTCGTTGGCATGAAGGAGATTCACACTGGCGACAGTCTCACCGATGATAAACACCCCATCCTTCTGGAGAACATTACCTTCCCGGAACCAGTCATCCAAATCGCCATCGAGCCCAAAACGAAAGATGACGAGGAAAAACTGCTTCAGGCATTAGGCAAACTGGCCGACGAGGATCCAACCTTTGTGGTCACACAAAGCGAAGAGACCGGCCAACTGCTCATCAGTGGTATGGGAGAACTTCATCTGGAGATTCTGCTCGACCGTCTGAAACGCGAGTTCGGCATCGACTGTAACCACGGCAAGCCGAGAGTCACCTACAAAGAGGCTCTCTCCGCACCGCTGCACCATGTCGCAACTTACAAACGTCAGACTGGTGGCAAAGGCTCTTACGCCAAGATCGAATTCGAATTGGCACCGGCAGGTGATGATGCTCGCGGATTGAAGCTCATCAACAAGGTCTCCAACGGAGCAATCCCGAAGGAGTACATGCCAGGGGTAGAAAAAGGATTCCAGATGGCAATGAGCAACGGCAAATGGGGCTTCCCGCTTGAGAGCATGGAGGTAACTGTGCTGGATGGCGAGGCTCATGCCGTAGACTCAGACGCCATGTCCTTTGAGGTCTGCGCCAAGATCGGTTTCCGCGACGCAATCCGCGAAACAGAAACACGCATCCTAGAGCCTATCATGAGGGTTGAAATCAATACTCCCGACGAGTACATCGGAAATGTAACCGGAGACTTGAACCGCAGAAGATCCATTCTGGAAAGCATCGACGCCAAAGTCGGTTTCCAGACCATTAAGGCAAAGGTGCCCTTGGCTGAAATGTTCGGCTATGTCACCACCTTGCGTTCCATCTCTTCCGGCCGCGCCTCCTACTCTATGGAGTTCATGGCATACACGGAAGTACCCGCCGACATCAAGGAATACATCGTAAATGAAGGTAGATTTTTACTTTAGAGATAAATAAATTAATTATTACGTAATAAATATCAACAATGAGTCACAGAATTAGAATTAAATTAAAATCCTTCGATCATACTTTGGTAGACAAATCTGCTGAAAAGATCGTTAAGACCGTAGAAGGTGTGAAAGACGACAAGGTCGTTCTCGTGGGCCCGATCCCATTGCCAACACACACCAAAATTTTCACCGTTAACCGTTCCACCTTCGTAAACAAGAAGTCAAGAGAACAGTTCCAGCTCTCCACTTACAAGAGAATCCTGGATATCTATGGAACGACCACCAAGACTATCGACGCCTTGATGAAACTGGAATTACCCAGCGGCGTTGACGTAGAAATCAAAGTCTGATGACGGTGCCATAACGACTGTTAGCAAAACGACAGCGTTATAAAATCCAAAAACGAAGGCACTTACCCCATCAGTAAGTGCTTTTGTTTTGTCTTAAAAGAATCCAAAGAGAGAAAATGGCAGAAGAGCAATTCATAGATCTAGTCAAGATTTTCGGGCGGTCGGGCAACGGCGGCGGCGGGTCAGCACATCTGGCACGCACCGCAAGAAACCCAAAGGCCGGTCCTGACGGCGGTGACGGCGGCAAAGGCGGCAGTGTCATCATCCGGGGCAACCGTAATCTCTGGACCCTACTGCACCTGCGCTATACGAAGCATGTTTTTGCGGAGAATGGTGAGAACGGACAGAAAAACCAGTGCTTCGGAAAGAACGGCGCAAATGCCTATATCGAGGTGCCTCTGGGGACCATCGTCAAACTCGTTGACTCTGACAAGGTCATCGGTGAAGTGCTCGAAGATGGAGAGGAATTGGTAGTGATGAAAGGCGGCCGGGGCGGTCTGGGAAACGTTCACTTTAAAAGTGCAACAATGCAGACTCCCAGATTTGCTCAACCCGGAGAACCCGGCACAGAAGGCTGGATCTCTCTCGAACTAAAGGTCTTGGCAGATGTAGGTCTCGTGGGATTTCCAAATGCTGGAAAATCCACCCTCATCACCCAAATCTCCAACGCCAGACCGAAAATCGCCGACTATCCCTTCACTACTTTGAAACCAAATTTGGGCATGGTGGCCTATCGCGATTTTCAATCCTTCGTCATCGCCGACATCCCTGGAATTATAGAGGGTGCCTCCGAAGGCAAAGGTATCGGACTGAGATTCCTGCGCCATATAGAACGCAACTCCGTTCTACTGTATATGATACCCATCGCATCTGAAGAGGGCATCAAAACAGCTGAAGAAATCAAAAAGGAGTTTGAGATTCTGCGCAATGAACTGAGACAATACAACACTGAATTGCTGGATAAAAGATATCTCATAGCAATCACCAAGTGTGACCTCGCTCCAGAAGAAGAAGTGACAGCCATAACATCGCAATTACCAAATTATTGGCCCATGCTCACCCTATCTTCGCTGACAAACTACCATCTCACCGAATTGAAAGACAAGCTTTGGAGTCTTTTAAACGACTAAAAACAAATATAACATTGTAAATATCAATTATTTACAAATCAAGAGAATAAAAAAATAAAAATAATCCGGCGACCTTAGTACATATCAAAAAAAAATGTATTTTTGCCGCGTAAAAAAGTAAGAGGAAAAAGATATGGCAAAAAAAACAAAAGAAGCACGTCAACAAGTCATTCTTGAGTGCACGGAACAAAAAGCAAGTGGTGTTCCCGGAATGTCTCGTTATATAACTACGAAGAACAGAAAGAACACCCCCGACAGACTGGAATTGAAAAAATACAATCCCTATCTGAAACGTATGACCATTCACAAAGAAGTTAAATAATAAAATCAATTAAAGATGGCAAAGAAAGTAGTTGCAACGTTGAAAAGAGAAGGTGGCGTAACTTACACCCGCGTGGTTAGAATGGAACGTTCACCTAAAACTGGAGCCTATACCTTCAAGGAAGATATCATTGACTCCTCCACTGTTAAAGACTTTTTGGCTAAAAAGTAATATTTTGTTTTCATGGTTGAAGAAAGGTCGCCCTCCCCGGGTGGCCTTTTTTCGTTTTAAGGATACTTATAAAAAATGTATTTTTGCCAAAAAAATAAAATGCTAACTATGAGAAAAAGAATCCTACTCCCCTACCTCCTCATTCTATTAGTTGGAATAATCGGCCTATCATCATCTTGCCATCGCCCGGAGCCCGAACCCCAACCGGTTCCTGACAGCTTCGCCAATGGCATTTTCATCCTCAACGAAGGCGTATTCCAGATGAATAACAGCACCCTTTCCTACTATAATTTCGAAACTGGTGAGATAACCCAAGATCTTTTTCTCCAGCAGAACGGCCGCGGTTTAGGCGACACCGGTAACGATCTGCAACGTTATGGATCCAAGATGTACTGCGTTGTCAACAACTCCAATACGTTGGAGATTCTGAAGATGGACGGCACCTCACTCAAAGCTATCCCGATGACTGGCAAACAGCCACGTTACGTAGCTTTCTATGAGGGAAAAGCCTATGTCACCTGTTTCGATGGCGACGTGGTGCGTATTGACACGGCCACCATGGAAATAGACGGCACAGTCCATTCTGGCCTGAATCCTGAAGGAATCTGCGTCTGCAACGGCAAACTATATGTATCCAACTCCGGCGGTCTCAACAACCCTGATTATGGCCACACCGTATCCGTTATCGATCCGGATTCATTCACCGTTATCAAAGAGATTGAGGTCGGAATCAACCCTGGCATCATGCAAAGCTACCGCGACAACTACGTCTACCTTGTCACTCGCGGTGATTATGGTTCAGTACCTTACAACTTCGTAAAAATCGATGCAAACACCGACGAAGTTGCCAAGACATACGATATGGCTGTTCTCAATTTCTACATTTGGGATCATTTCGCATATATCTACCATTACGACTTCACGACCTTCGAGTCATGGATTAAAGTATTGGATTTGAATACTGACGAAATCTCTTCCGAGAATTTCATCACCGACGGCACAAAAATCGAGACTCCTTACGGCATCTGCGTAAACCCATTAAACGGCGATGTGTTCATCTCTGATGCTTTGAACTTCACAGTCAGCGGAAAGATCTATTGGTTCAACAACCAAGGTCAGCTGAAACAGAGTTTTAACGTAGGCATCAATCCTGGCCACATGCTGATTAACAGTCCTGCTGTATTTTCATAACAAATAATCGAAAACTATGCGGGAGAACCTGCGTCTCATATTGCAATCCCTGCCCGAGAAACCCGGTGTCTATCGCTTCCTGGATGAAAGCGGGACGATTATCTATGTGGGCAAGGCCAAGCGACTGAAACGGCGTGTCTCCTCCTATTTCAATAAAGATCACGACTCTGCCAAGGTGCGGATGTTGGTCACCAAAATCCGCGACATACAGACCACGGTGGTTGACTCCGAGTGGGAGGCGCTGCTGTTGGAGAACAGCATGATAAAAGAGTTCAAACCGAAATACAACATCATGCTGAAGGATGACAAGTCATATCCTTGGATTGCCATCAGCAAAGAACCGTTTCCCCGCATTTTTTCTACCCGAAAACCCGACCCTGCCACCATGCAGCTGTTTGGCCCCTACTCTTCTGTCAAGTCCATGAATGTGCTGTTGGAGACCATCAACGACATGTTCCCATTACGCACGTGCCGAAGACTAGTACAGAGCGACCGCCCATGTATGCAGTATCAGCTAAAACGGTGTCCCGCGCCCTGCTGCGGAATGATAACTGAAGAAGAGTATCAGAAAAACATCCAACGGATCACCGACATCATTAAAGGCAAGCGGCACGAAGTCATCAGCGAACTCAAAGAGGAGATGATGGGATATGCCGAAAAATGGGAGTTCGAGAAAGCTGCTGACCTTAAGAAAAGAATTGAGATTTTGGAACATTTCATAGGGAAATCGGTAGTGGTGAGCACTTCAATTACCAATATGGACGTTTTCGGTTTGGAGGAGGAAGAGGACTGTGCCTACGTTAGTTTTCTGTGCATTGTAAACGGCGCTATCGTACAGGCACATATCATCGAAATCAGCAACAACATCGAGCGCGACAGTGAAGAGACTTTATGGAATGGCATCCTGGAAATCCAGTCTAGAATTGGAGAACTATCCGGAACGATTCTGGTCCCCTTCATGCCCAAATTGGTGCCAGACAGCTGGGACATACAAGTGCCACAGCGTGGAGAAAAGAAAAAATTGGTGGAACTTGCCGTGCGCAACGCTCATTTCTACATGTTAGAAAAGAAAAAACGACAAGATCTCGTCAATCCCGAACGCCGAAGCCAGCGTGTGTTGCAGTCATTGAAGGACGCATTGAATATGAAAACGTTGCCACGACACATCGAATGCTTTGATAACTCCAACACGCAAGGTGAGGATCCCGTGGCGGCTATGATTTGCTTTATGGATGGCAAACCTGCGAAGAAAGAGTACCGTCACTTCAATATCAAGACCGTGGTGGGAGCCGACGACTTCGCATCCATGGAAGAGGTCGTCTACAGGCGTTATCATCGCTTATTAGAGGAAGATAAGCCTCTTCCCGACTTGGTGGTCATCGATGGTGGAAAAGGTCAGCTAAACGCGGCTTACAAGGCCATACAGGCATTGCAGATTGAAGACCGGTTGATGATTGTAGGTATCGCTAAACGTTTGGAGGATATCTACAAGGTTGGCGACGATTTGCCGGTATATATTGACAAGCGTTCAGAGGCCCAGCGATTATTGCAGGAAGTGCGTGACGAAGTACACCATTTCGGCATCACACATCACAGAAAGCGCAGATCAAAGACCAGCTTAAAGTCAATATTGGACGACGCTCCCGGCATTGGTCCTGTGCTTAAAAAACGGTTACTCAAGGAGTTCCGGACCATTTCCAACATCCAGAATGCATCACAAGAGGCTTTGGCCGAAGTTGTAGGACCAAGTCGCGCAAACGCGTTGAAAGAGTATTTGCAGCAAAATCTCGAAAAATCGCAAATGGAAAAATAAAAGGATTAAAAACTGTTTTTCTAGTCAAAAACAGATAATTACAGGCATCAAAAAAGGCTCTCTATCTAGCTGATAAAGAGCCTTTTATTGTGTGCCCAGGACAAGAGTCGAACTTGCACGGGAGTACTCCCACTACCCCCTCAAAGTAGCGTGTCTACCAATTCCACCACCTGGGCTTTAAGGGTCGGCAAAAATACATTTTTTTTAATTACTCCAACAAAAAAATAAAAAAAAAATGCTATCTTTGCGGCTGAAAAAATAATTGAAATATGGAGAAGAAAAAGATTTTATATGTGACTCCCGAGATATTCCCCTATTTCCCAGAGGGTTACATATCTAACATCTGCCGATACCTGCCTCAGGGCATCCAGGAGCGCAAGAATGAGATACGCACTTTTATGCCTAAATTTGGTTGTGTGAACGATCACAGGCACATGCTCCACGAGGTAATTCGCTTATCAGGACAGAATGTTATTATTGAAGATACCGACCATCCATTGATCATCAAGGTCGCATCTCTTCAAAATGTAAGAATGCAGATATACTTTATCGATAGCGAGGACTTCTTCAAGCGAAAAAGCACTTACTTCGACGAAAACAATGTCTTCTATGCAGACAATGACTCCCGTTCTATCTTTTATGCGAAGGGCGTTATTGAGACTGTACGTAAACTCGGCTGGGATCCCGACGTTATCCACTGTATCGGATGGATTTCCGCTCTTGTCCCCTTGTTCATCAAGACCGTTTACAAAGACGACCCGTTGTTCCAGAACAGCAAGTTGATGTACTCCATTATGCCTGACTCCTTCCCCGACAAGTTCTCTGCAACATTCAAGAAGAAATTGCAGCAGACGAACATCCCAACATCTTATCTGAACCACTTCCGCAATCCTGGCTACGAGCAACTGATTCAGACCGCCATCGACTATTCCGATGCAGTTTCTGTAACCCCGGGTACAAGCAAACGTCTTTGCACCTATATCGAGAAGCTGGAGAAACCGACGCTCTTCCATCCCGAAGATGACAACTACGTAGACTTATACGATGAATTTTACGACCAACTGATAGAATCTGATCAAAACGCACAATAAATGAACAAATTCGGTTTTTTCGGTTTATTGTTACTTTTAGTAGCTTTTTTCTCTAGCTGCACCAACGATAATTCCTCTATCGGGTTAGGATTTATGGACCAAGTAGGTACTGATTTCACCGACACAATAACAGTGACGGCCTATTCCGTATTGGAAGATACAATCAATACCACGAAGCTTTCCGGCAACATGGTTGGCCATCTGGCAGACCCCATCTTCGGTTCAACAGTGGCTTCCATCTATTCTCAGATAGATATGAGTGCCGACAATGTGAACTTCGGCACCAATCCTGTCATAGACTCCTGCGTTTTCACAATACAGATTGCTGGTTATTATGGCGATACAAACTCTCGTGTCGGCATTCGTATTCACGAACTGACTGAGGGATTATTGAGCGACGGCAAATACTATCAGAACAGCACTCTTGCTTACGACCCCACTCCACTGAACTACAGTCTGACAGACTACTCTATTCGTCCGTCAATGGAGGTCGTAGTAGACACTGCCCTGTACAGTCCACATCTACGCATTCGACTGACACAAGCCTTTGGACAATACCTGTTAGACCATCAAAATGATTTGAACAACAACTTATCAGAATTTTTAAAAGGTCTTTACATAACAGCGGTCTCCCATACTGGCAGCACTGGATACACTATCCTCACCAGTATGACCAGTTCGTTGAGCGGCATCACCCTTTATTATCATAATGATGACCAAAATGGTCTTCGTTACAAACTTGGATGCAGTTCTGAGAATATCCGCTTTAACAACTACACCCACACTTACCAGAACTCTACCAATGCAGACTTCATACAAGAAGTCTTGAGTGGTGACCACTCAACTGGAGCGAGCACCCTCTTTGTACAGGGAACTGGCGGCGTCAAGACTAGAATTTCCTTCCCTCATCTCAGACATGCCTTTGACACCATTGACGACCGTGTTGTGATAAACAGAGCAGAGTTAGTTATTAAGGACCTTGATCCCAATGAGCAATACCTCGTTCAGCCGACAGGTTTGACATTACAAGGAATCAAGTCTGATGGCAGCATCACATACCTTCCCGATGATGAATACTACACCAGTTCTTCTTATTATGGAGGCACGTATGACTCTGACAATCACGAATACCGATTCCGCATAACACAATACGTGCAGAATCTGGTCAACGGAACTGGCAACTTGACGGATTCCGTCAATCTCGTAGTACGCGGTTCTGGCGTTCGGGCAAACCGTCTTATGTTTGGAGGTACCGGTCTAACTGACAATCAACGTCTCAGATTGGAGATTTCCTATACTAAATACTAAAACCATTTTGCCAGCAACTCGCTGGCATTTTTCCTATTATAAATATTAAAAAACATTATTATGTGTGGCATTGTTGCATACATTGGTAAAAAAGAAGCCTATCCTATCTTAATGAAGGGGCTTCATCGTTTGGAATATCGCGGTTATGACAGTGCGGGTGTAGCTCTGATGCAGTCTGACCATATCACATTATACAAAAAACGCGGAAAAGTATCTGAACTCGAAGATTATTGCAGTACCAAAGACACCTCCGCACATGCGGGTATCGCACATACCCGTTGGGCTACTCATGGAGAGCCTAACGAGCAAAATGCCCACCCTCATCTTTCTGAAGACGGTAGCATAGCTTTAATACACAATGGTATCATAGAAAATTACCTCAGTCTGAAGATTGAACTTCAGAATAGAGGATACAAATTCCTCAGTGACACAGATACTGAGGTTATGGTCCACCTTATCAAAGAGATGCAAAAAACAAACAATGTCTCGCTAGAAGAGGCTGTTTTGTTGGCATTGGCACGTGTAGAGGGCACTTATGCCTTGGCTATTCTCTCAGTTGATGCTCCAGACCAACTGATACTCGCAAAAAAAGGTAGTCCGCTTTTGATCGGAGTTGGAGAAGACGAGTACTTCATTGGCTCTGATGGGGCACCTATCGTTGAATACACCAACAAAGTCGTCTATTTGGAAGATGGCGATGTGGCAGTGGTCTCACTAGGTAAAGAGATGCATATCCGCAATATTCGCGACGAGAAAAACCTTCTGAAGAACCCGCACTACCAGATGCTGGAGATGACTTTGGACCAGATTGAGAAAGGCGGATTTGAAACATACATGCTCAAGGAAATCTATGAGCAGCCGAAGTCCATCCGCGACAGTATGCGTGGTCGTATCAACCTCAAGAAAGAGGTTGTCTCACTCGGTGGTCTGATAGAATATGAGCAGAAAATGATGAACGCCAAGCGATTCATTATTGCAGCTTGCGGCACATCCTGGCATGCTGGCCTGGTAGCAGAATATCTGATTGAAAGTTTGGTACGTATCCCAGTAGAAGTAGAATATGCTTCCGAATTCCGATACAGAGATCCTATCCTATATCCTGATGATGTTTTGATAGCCATCTCGCAGTCTGGCGAAACCGCCGACACTTTAGCGGCTGTAGACTTGGCAAAACGTCATGGGGCCACTGTCATCGGAATCTGCAACGTGGTAGGTTCCACGTTAGCGCGAGAGACAATGGCTGGTTCCTACACTCACGCCGGTCCAGAAATCGGTGTAGCTTCTACCAAAGCCTTCACCGCACAGGTTACTGTCTTGACCTTAATGGCTCTGAGTTTAGCACAGCGCAAAGGAACCATCTCCAGATCAAAATACCATCAACTTATCAACGACTTGGAATCCATTCCTGAGAAGGTTGAACGCATTTTAGCTCAAGAGCAACACATCCAGAAGATTGCCCAGTTCGTGGCCACACGTCCGAACGCTCTCTTCTTGGGCCGCGGCATCAACTACCCTGTCGCCTTGGAAGGTGCGCTGAAGTTGAAAGAGATCTCCTACATCCATGCAGAAGGATATCCTGCCGCCGAGATGAAACATGGTCCAATCGCTCTCATCGACGAGCATATGCCTATTATCGTCATC
This sequence comes from Bacteroidales bacterium, assembly GCA_024686335.1. GTDB lineage: Bacteria > Bacteroidota > Bacteroidia > Bacteroidales > WCHB1-69 > F23-D06. The sequence continues at coordinate 138,552 of JAILCI010000018.1, forward strand.
GCTACAGAGCAGTTGACTTACGGCAAGATTGTCAGCAATATTCAAGAGGTTGTGGCACGTAAAGGAACTATCATCTCCATCGTCACTGAAGGAGATACAACCGTCAAAGAGATGTCAAAGTTCTGCATTGAGATTCCGCGCGTTGACGAGTTACTCACGCCTCTGGTAGCAGCTATCCCGCTACAACTCTTAGCCTACCACGTGGCGCTCATCCGTGGCTGCGACGTGGACAAGCCTCGTAATCTCGCCAAGTCTGTCTCAGTAGAATAAACACGCATGATCGAACATCCTAAAATAATCATAGAGAATGCTGTTTTGCTAGCCGTCACTACCCCTGCAACTGGGGAAGAGAAGACGCAGGAATACCTCAACGAGCTCTCCTTCTTAGTGGATACTGCTGGTGGACAAGAGGTAAAGCGATTCACTCAGAACCTCGCCCACCCCGACTCGCGCACCTACTTCGGCTCTGGAAAAATCAAGGAGGTGGCAGAGTATATCCATGAAAATAGCGTAGACTTGGCAGTCGTGGATGACGAGTTGAGTCCGTCACAGCAGCGTAACATCGAACAGGTCTTAGGATGCAAAGTCATGGACCGCACGCACCTCATCCTGGATATCTTCGCCTCACGGGCTCAAACAGCCCACGCCAAGACACAAGTGGAACTAGCACAGTACAAGTATCTCCTACCTCGCCTGACGGGTCTCTGGACGCACCTGGAGAAGCAGCGAGGCGGTATCGGCATGCGTGGTCCCGGTGAGAAAGAGATCGAGACCGACCGCCGTATCATCCGCCAAAGAATATCACTTCTCGAGAAGAGACTGAAAGAGATAGACAAGCAAAAATCCACACAACGCGGACATCGCGATAAATTCGTCCGAGTGGCTCTCGTAGGCTATACTAACGTGGGGAAATCCACGATGATGAACCTGCTCAGCAACTCCGACGTCTTCGCTGAAAACAAGCTCTTCGCCACCCTGGACACGACAGTCCGCAAAGTGGTTATCGAGAACCTACCTTTCTTGCTCTCTGACACCGTTGGTTTTATCCGCAAACTCCCGCACGGACTTGTAGAGTCATTCAAATCAACATTGGATGAAATCCGCGAAACAGATCTCCTGTTACATGTGGTCGACATCAGCCATCCGGAGTTTGAAGAGCAGATTGCTGTTGTCAACCAGACATTAGCGGAAATCAATGCCGCCAACAAACCGACTATCATCATCTTCAACAAGATTGACCAATACTCGTGGGTGGAAAAGGCGCCTGACGACCTCACTCCCAAGACGAAGGAGAATATCACGTTAGAGGAGTTGAAAGCCTCCTGGATGGCCAAGACCAACCAAAAGACGCTGTTTGTCTCTGCCAAGACCAAGGAGAATATCCAGGAGATGAAGGCAGTCCTGTACGAAGAGATTAAAAAACTGCATATTCAGATCTATCCGTACAACAATTTCTTGTATTAGAAATACTTAGGCAAAGTTTTCGTACACCCATGTAGGTTTCCTACAATTTTACAAAAAAGATGATTTCGTCACATTTTTCCATTGTGGCACTTTCGTGCCACTTGGAGGATTATTCCCCTTCTATTTTAGAAGGGGTGCCCGCAGGGCAGGGTAGTAATATTAGTATCAATACCTTAGTTAATATATCTAAAGACGAAACTGACAATTGCAAAAAAACTTCAATTGTCAAGCTTTATAATATAAAAAAGAAGGCTCCCAAAAAGGAGCCTTCTCTATAGGTATAGTCTGTAAAACTATTACAGGACATTGGCATCTACGTCAACAACCTGTACAGGATTTGCAGGATCGTTAGTGATGATGTCCACGGTAGCTTTCTGTCTGCCAGCGCGGTTGCTAGCTTTGAAAGTAATGGTAACAGTAGCAGTGCCATTTACGGGAACCTCTTTCATGTCTGATGTCACTTTGAAGTAACCGGAATTAGCATTGACGCTGCGGATAGCCAAAGGACTACGACCGATGTTCTTAACGGAAATAGTAGTAGTGTTCTGAGTGTTCTTTTGAACATCGCCAAAATGATGGGAAACAGCGCTATATTGAACAGCCGGAGCCATTTTCAGTTGTTTCTCAGTCAGTTTGGAGAAGTCTTCCTTGATGTTGACGGCATAATGAATAGCCTTTCTTGATTCAAGAGAGTCGTTAGTTGTGAAAGTCACAAAATCTCTCACTTGACCGAAAGCATTGCGCTTTGCAGCATCATATTGAAGAATGATATGGCCTTCCTGACCAGGTTGCAATGCTCCACCAAAATTTCTACCAACTTCGGTAATATAATCATGTTTAGCATCCAATGTGAAAGTAACCGGCTTTGTCCAGAAGTTGCGAACCTTGAAGGTATCTCTTACCACTTCCGTATTCATCATGTTGTGGGAAACATTACCGGTTTTGATACGAGCCATACCATTACCGTTGGTATATTGGGCTTTTTCAAATACTGTAGGCGGGCGTTTCAGAACTTCACCTTTGATGAAAATCATGTGCGGGGCAGCATTTTCCTGTTCAAAACGTGGCTCATTCGTGGTGACACGGATATTCTTGTTGAAAGCGCCAGGACGGTTATAGGGGTTATAAGTAGCCTCGATGAATCCTTTTTGGCCAGGAGCGACGGGCTCCTTGGAATAGTTGGCTGCAGTACATCCGCAACCGGGTTTTACATTGACGAGGATAAGGTCTTGATTACCTACATTGGTAAATTCGAAACGGCCGGTAACCTTACCACCCTCCTCTTTGATTTTGCCGAAATCGTAAGTTTGAGAATCAAACTTGATCTCTGGCTGGGCATTCACCATACAGAATGCCACCAACATTGTTAGAAATAAGGTTAACTTTTTCATTATGTTTTAATTTTTGTGTTTATATTTTCAAAGCGGCAAAGATATAATTTTTTCACCTAGATTATTCAAATTTATTCCATTAAAATCTCCCGATGACATCATCAAAAGAACGGTATTGACTATTGGAATTGCCAAAAGTTTATTCTGAAGGGCTTGAGAATCCGTCATCACAGTCAAGTCTGGACGGCCGAAAGCCTTAAGTACCATATCTTCAGTTAAATCGGGAAGTCTCTTGTGGTGAATAGCCTCCGGGGAGAAATAGACGATAGCTTCGTCAGCCTCGTCCATGGCACCCGCATACTGCGTCAGAAACTGCTCAGTAAGACTGCTGAAGGTATGCAATTCCATGCAGGCAATCAAATGATGATTGGGATATTGTTCACGTACCGCAGATACCGTAGCCTTCAGTTTAGATGGTGAATGTGCAAAATCCTTGTACATCACAAAAGAGTCCTTTTTAACCACCAACTCAAGGCGCTTGGAGGCACCTTTAAAGGTAGAGATAGCCTTATAGAAGTTCTCCTCAGAAACGCCAGCAGCCATACATGCATAGCGCGCCGCGTTGAGATTCATTAGGTTATGTTTACCGAATATCTGCAATGGAAACTCACCATATGGGGTGTCAAGATAGGTGATACTATCTTTGATATGATAAGGATGGACGCCATAGGATTGGCGCGGTGCCGTGTGGATCTTTTCTGCCACCGAGCACAGCGTCTCGTCGTCCTCGCAATAGATGAACTGCCCATCGGCAGGAATCATATTGGCGAAGATCTCAAACTGTTTCACGTAGATATCGAATGTCGGGAAGACGTTGACATGATCCCATGCGATGCCGCTGATGATGCCAATTGTCGGCTGGTAGAGGTGAAATTTGGGACGGCGGTCGATGGGTGAAGTCAGATACTCGTCACCTTCAATGACCATCACCTTAGCTGTTTCGGAAAGGCGGACCATCACCTCAAAACCATCCAAGAGTGCGCCTACCATGTAGTCGCATTCGATATTATTCTGTTGCAGAACATGGATAATCATCGAAGTGATGGTGGTCTTGCCGTGGCTGCCACCGACGACAATGCGGACCTTATCCTTGCTTTGTTCGTAAAGGTATTCAGGGTAGGAGTATATCTTGAGGCCTAGTTCCTTGGCTTTGACCAGCTCAGGGTTGTCGATACGGGCGTGCATACCGAGGATGATAGCGTCGAGTTCCGGGGTTATCTTGTCGGGATTCCATCCGATAGTGTCGGGAAGGATGCCGTATTTAGCCAGACGGCCTTTCGCGGGTTCAAAGATCTCGTCATCAGAGCCTGTCACCTCGTAACCTTTAAGATGCAAGGCAATGGCCAAGTTATGCATGGCACTGCCTCCAATAGCGATAAAATGGACTTTCATAGGGTAATGTTTTTTCAACAAGACTGCAAAGATACACAATTTTCGGCGGATTAGGGTCAGAAATTTCCAACAGGGGATGTTCGTTATTCAGGGCGACATTTCAACATTTTACTGCAACCTTTTTTGATTTTTGCATCTTATAAGTAGAAAATCGCGATATCTCTTTTCACATTTTTTTGTGCAATAAAGTTGATGAATAATCGTCATTATAAAACAGAGGCAATCCTTCAAGGTTAATGAAGTCTAACATTTTTAGAAAACCACATACAAGAAAGAGAGAACTAAACCGCATCATAATGCTGGTGCTGATCTGTTTATCCTCACTACTGGGAGCAGTTGGCCAGGTCAGACTGCCCGATAATATGGAGGTGGCAGACTGTTCCACAGAGACGGAAGAGCAGCCGTGGGATGCACAGATTCTGCATTCCGTCAATGACATCCATTGTTATTTTGTCCCATTGGTTGGCGACATCAATGGCGACGGCATCACGGAAATTGTGGCAGGAAGGGCTGTCACCAACGACCACTATACGACCAAAGTAGACATTTTCAGAGGAACAGATCTTCAACTTATATCCACCATCTTCGTTCCGCAGAAAATCTATGCCGGCTTCTGTGGACCGATTGCCTTG
>JAILCI010000021.1 GCA_024686335.1 Bacteroidales bacterium
ATGGTTTTCTGATGCCATTGACCATTTTAGGATGGAAAAAGATTACGATTTGATTTTTGAAACCAAATAAACACCAATATGACAACAAAGAGAAATGATAATAATACAATGAAAGTCTCACGATATACTTTTTTTGTAGAATTTGACAATAGGAAATTCTTCTATAACACCCTGTCCAATGCATTGAATGAAGTGGATGAGGAGTTGTTCAACTGCTTGAAAGCACGTGGTTGTTATGTGCCCCGTAGAACTTGTTTTGCACACGTTGAATAGGACATCCTCCGTGACAAATTGGTAGATACGGACATTCCCGACATTGTTTGTCCTCCAACGGGTCGGCACCATACATTTGACGATTAAGCAATGTTGTGTCAGTAACCGACAAAATTCTGTCCTTGTCTATCTTCCCGATAACAAATTCAGGATTGCCAATGTGTTTCCAACATTTATAGACGGCCCCGTCAGGTCCAAAAGACAGGGATAGAGGATTTCGGATGGCACATTCTGTAATATTACGGGTTGGGTATCTCACATGAGGAGAGTCGATTCCAGAATTAGACAATCCGAGTATATAAGTTGGGTATTCACTATGAGAGAACAAGTTCCCTCTGTCTGCCTTGCCACTTTCGTCCCTGTTCATTACAAAAGCAGGGGCTATAGCGATATTTTTACCTTTATATCGTTCAATAATGAGATTTTGCAATTCTTCATATTCGTGTGCATTTGTTTTTGTAAGATTTGTTCGGATGACGACATGAATTTCGGGGGCAAGTCTGGTTGTCACATCAATATTTTCCAACACTTTGGAGAAAGCGTCTTCACATCCGGAGGTGTATTTAATCTTATTATGAGACTCTCTCATCCCATCGAGCGTTATTTGCATCTGGGAGATCCTCATCCTCTGCAATGCTCTTATATTAGTCTCGTTGAAATGGAATCCAGAGGTGATAATGTTGGATTGTATAGGAATCCCTTTCAATTCTCGTTTCAATTTTCGGTACAATTTTTCCATTTGTGGAACAGCCATAAGCGGTTCACCACCAAACCACGTGATATTTGTTTGCTTGATGTTCTCCATAGAAGAAACAAATTTTGTGATGCCTCGCATGATATTCTCACTCATATAAACAGGTGATTTTGTTCGTTCGAAGCAGTAATGGCAGTCGAAACAACAATCCATGGTGGGTGCTATGGTCAGAATAAGTCTTTGCTTGTCTGATCTTATTGATTGTATCACAGATTTGAAAATCAGAAAATGATGGAAACAAACTTTTAGAAGGAAAGTAGATAGTGACGCTATCTACTTTTTTTATGGTTTGTCAAATGATACTGTGCATTTTTGGTGCATTTTTTTGGAGACAAAAAATCCCATAAATCTGTTTTACAATGACTTATGGGATTACTTTGTAGTCCCGCTGGGAATCGAACCCAGATCTAAGGTTTAGGAAACCTTTGTTCTATCCATTGAACTACAGGACCAACGGGCGGCAAAAATAACAAATTCCTACTATCCACGCCTATCAGATTTTAGGACGTAACTTTTTAGTCGTGGTCTTTTGGCCACAACACAACAAATGGCTTTTCGTGCTGGCAGTCACATTTGTGCGAGACCACCTTTGCACTATTTGGCTAGATTTTTATAGATGAAGTAGATTCTTCAAATTGTTTTTGAACGACCTGGTCACTTTAAATCTGTTTTCACCGATACTACAATAGTCATTCCGCAACATTTGGTCGATTTTTTTCACGTTAACGATTGTTTTTTGATTGATCTTTTGAAAAAGATGCTTTGGCAGCTTGTTGATGAAATACTTCAAAGATTTTCGCCGCTCATAAACATCACCGTTTTCCATGTAAAAGAAAATCATATTGTTATCCAACATGATGTATTGTATCTCATTTAACATCAATCTCACTGCCGGTTGCGACTTCGTGGCTGGAAGAAATATGGATTCTTCCGTGAAAATAAATTTTGCACTGGAATTTAAATATTCTGAAGTGGGTTCCTCCACATTATCAAAAGCACTAGAGTTGCTAGAATAATAGGAATTGATTTGTAAAATTTTACCGAGAATGATTTTAAGACTTTCATCCCGATTGTTTTTGAATAAAATGTCAAAACAGCCCCATTGAAACAACTTTTTCATTCGTTTCATGTTCAATCTTTCACAAATGGGGATGATAAATGCAGGTTTTCGAACACTACCGATAACTTTTATTTTCTCCTCATCAATAAATAAGATAGAAATAGAGTGGTGGTTAAGTTCTTCAAGTGCCTCTTCTGTTTCAGAGAGAGAAAACACTTTCTGGCAGCTGGAAAATTTTGATAACGAGTCTTTTAGCCATGAAGCCAGCTCTTCTTCTTTTACAAAAATGGCTGTAGTAAAGTTTCTTTTCATACTCCTTTTCTTTTAATGATTAAATAATTAAATTTATAAATTTTTTCAACGAAGGAGATTTATATCCTAAACTCTCCTTTTTCAAAAAAAATCATGCAGTTTGTGCTTAAATCATTCTGTTTGTGTTACTATTCGTATAATTTTTCGGAAAGTTGCACAAATTCCAAAAAAAATGAGAAAAAAGATAGGAAACAGCCAAAAAAAGTATTGAAAAAGCCAAAAACTATAATTTGGCCATCAGTGAAAATTTTTTAAAAACTTATTTTAATTACTTTTTCACCCGTGAATTCAAGAAAATGCGTAATTTTGCGTTTCAAAAATATTGATAGAATAAACACAACATTATTATGGCAAAAGTATTGATTATCGGAGCCGGTGGCGTAGGTGCCGTAGTGGCTCACAAATGTGCTTCCGTACCTGAGGTTTTCACTGAGATAGTGCTGGCTTCCCGAACGAAATCCAAGTGTGACAAGATTGCCGCTGAGATTGGCGGTAATAGAATCATCACCGACCAGGTAGATGCTGACAATGTCCCCGAAACCATCAAATTGATTGAAAAACATCGTCCAGACCTTTTGATTAATGTGGCTTTACCTTATCAGGATCTGCCATTGATGGATGCATGTCTGGCTACAAAAACCAACTACATGGACACGGCTAACTACGAGCCGCGTGACAAAGCTAAGTTCGAGTACAGCTGGCAGTGGGCTTACCAAGACCGCTTCAAAGAGGTTGGCATTATGGCCCTTCTGGGCTGTGGTTTCGACCCAGGCGTAACTAGCATCTACACCGCATACGCTGCTAAACATTATTTTGACGAGATTCATTATTTGGATATCGTAGACTGTAATGCTGGCGATCATGGTAAGGCTTTTGCTACCAATTTCAACCCCGAAATCAACATTCGTGAGATTACACAACGCGGCAAATATTGGGAGAATGGTCAGTGGATTGAGATAGATCCTATGTCGATTCACCGTCCGGTAGATTATCCTAACATTGGTGAGCGCGAGTCATATCTTCTTTATCACGAGGAACTTGAGTCTCTGGTTAGAAGTTATCCAACCATCAAACGCGCCCGTTTCTGGATGACTTTCGGTCAAAAATACATTACCGTGCTCAACGTTTTGCAAGAGATCGGCATGACGAGCATCAAGCCTATCAAATATCAAGGCATAGACATCGTGCCGTTGCAGTTCCTTAAGGCTGTCCTTCCTGAGCCGTCATCACTCGGCGAGGGTTATCACGGTCAGACCTCCATTGGCTGCCAGATTCGTGGTATCAAAGACGGCAAAGAGCGCACTTACTATGTGTGGAACAACTGCGACCACGCTGCTTGTTTCAAAGAGATTGGCGCTCAAGCTGTCTCCTACACGACCGGTGTTCCCGCCATGTTGTGTGCCAAGATGATTCTCACCGGCACTTGGAAAGGCGAGGGCGTCTTCAATGTGGAACAATTCGACCCCGATCCTTTCATGAAGGAGATTGGTGGCTACGGACTGCCTTGGAATGAGCAGGTCGACCAGCCCCTGCCCGTGTACGCACACGAGTAGAACGTGGCATGAAACTCAGAAATTGAGTTTCAGGATGTAAAAAATCAGGTGCAAGGAATTCTGAAAAGAATCTTGCGCCTGTTTTTTTATGGGAGTTTTATCCCTGATGGCACATCAAAGATGACTACAAAGTCAAAAAAAACAATATGATTTACCGAGGTACTTGCCCATAGAGCACGCGGGCGGGAAGGCCGACATGCGGTGCTGACGCGGCGTGAATGGCCGGCCTCCAACAGCGGCGTGCAAAGGCGCTTGCGTTTACAAAAATGCATGCCTTCCGTGTATTCTCCCGTTTGCTATATGCTGCATTTTTGTTCCCGTTTGCCGCCGCTGTCAGAGGGCGGACAGAGCGGGTGGGATTCATGTCGGCTTGATCTTTTGGCAACTTTTCTATCAAGAGAAAAGTTGAAGAATTATGTTTTATGGAGTTGCCTGCCACGAAACCCTTATCTCTCTCAAAAATGTCTATTGGCAACATACTTGGGCATACATGGTCCTATAAGGTATATAGTCCCTTTTTTGTTATTTTTCAAATTATCCATTGAAAATAGAACATTTATGAAAAGTATGAAGATTGATTTTCTATTTCTTGTCCATTCGGGGCACATCAGTGCCCTAAGGAGGATAATTTCCATTCTATTTTAGAAGTGGTGCCCGTGGCTGGGTCTTAATATGGTATTTCATATTTTTATTTATTTTATTGATAATCAAATATTTATAATAAAATCTAATGGCTATAAAAAAATAACCCGGATTTTTTTTATTTTTGCGCGTAATAAAAAAGCCCCAATTATGTCTTTTATTACAGATCGAATCGCATTAGAGGGATTGACTTTTGACGATGTATTGTTGATCCCCGCCTATTCAGAGGTTTTACCACGCGATGTGGAACTCTCAACCCACTTTACCAGAAACATTAAGCTCAATCTTCCGTTCGTGTCGGCAGCTATGGACACGGTCACGGAGGCGAACATGGCCATTGCCATCGCACGCGAAGGTGGTATCGGTGTAATACACAAGAATATGACCATCGCCGAGCAAGCTAAGCAAGTGGCTTCAGTGAAGAGAGCTGAGAATGGTATGATCAATGCGCCGATCGTCATTACGGCCGACAAGTGTGTGGGCGACGCCCTGCGCATCATGTCCGACTATCATATTGGCGGCATTCCTGTAGTGGATGAGAAAAATGTCCTGATAGGTATCGTCACCAACCGAGACCTTCGTTTTGAGAAGGATTTCAACAAGAAAATCGGGTTGGTGATGACCAAAGATAACCTCATCACTACCTCCAGAAATACGGACTTGAACAAGGCTACCGACATCTTGCAACAATATAAAATCGAAAAGTTGCCGGTTATTGACGAGGATGGGACACTTGTAGGCCTGATCACATACAAAGACATTACTAAGGCAAAGGACAAACCATTTGCATGTAAAGATGCTCAAGGTCGTCTGCGCGTTGCTGCTGGCGTGGGTATTACCAACGATGCGGTTCAGCGTGCCGAGGCTTTGGTTGAGGCTGGTGTGGATGCATTGGTGCTCGACTGTGCGCACGGTCACTCCAAGAATGTGGTTAACGTGTTGAAAGACATTAAGAAGAACTTTGATAATGTAGATGTTGTCGTTGGCAATATCGCCACAGGTGAGGCTGCTAAATGGTTAGCAGACAACGGTGCTGATGCTGTCAAGGTCGGTATTGGACCGGGTTCCATCTGTACTACTCGTGTCGTGGCTGGTGTCGGCGTACCTCAGTTGAGTGCCGTTTACGATGTTTACAAGGCATTACAGAGTTATGATATTCCGCTTATCGCCGACGGTGGTATCCGTTATTCTGGCGACATCGTTAAGGCTCTGGCAGCAGGTGGTAGTTCCGTTATGTTGGGCGGTATGCTGGCCGGCGTGGAAGAGTCTCCTGGCGCTACCATCCTCTTTAACGGCCGTAAGTTCAAGGCATATCGTGGTATGGGTTCTCTTGAAGCCATGCAGCACGGTTCAAAAGACCGTTATATGCAGAGCGATGTGGAGGATGCCAAGAAGCTGGTTCCCGAAGGCATCGTAGGACGCGTGCCTTATAAGGGCGACCTCTATGAGGTTATCTATCAGATGGCTGGCGGTCTCCGTTCAGGTATGGGCTATTGTGGTGCTCACAACATCGAGGATCTCCATAGCGCCCGCTTCTGCCGCATTACGAATGCTGGCGTCTTGGAAAGCCACCCGCACGATATCTCCATCACCAGCGAGGCTCCCAACTACTCCAGCGGAACCAATAAATAGTTGAAAACGGAGCAATCTGCGTACGGAGAAAACTGCGTCCTCGCAGTTTTTAAATATTTATCTTCTGCAAAATGGTCGATGCACGCATCGACCCTACACAACCGTAAACGGAGAAAACTGCGTCCTCGCAGTTTTTAAATATTTATCTACTGCAAAATGGTCGATGCACGCATCGCCCCTACACAACCGTAAACGGAGAAAACTGCGTCCTCGCAGTTTTTAAATGTTCATTTTCTGCAAAATGGTCGCTGCACACATCGACCCTACACAACCGTAAACGGAGAAAACTGCGTCCTCGCAGTTTTTAAATATTTATCTACTGCAAAATGGTCGATGCACGCATCGACCCTACATAACCGTAAAAGGAGTATACCTTGTCCTTGCAGTTTTTTTATATTTATCTACTGCAAAATGGTCGATGCACGCATCGCCCCTACCATTACCTCTTTAAAATCTTTTTCACCGCATGATGGCGACTGTCACGCAGATGCAAGATATAAACTCCTTGTGGCATATCTTGCATAGGAATAGTGAAAGACTCTTCGCCTTCGCTTAATGTAGCGGTCCACTCCGCTTGGCCGGTGATGTTGTAAAGTTGGCCAGTGACGGGTTCTCCTGTCTGGCTTAGAGAGACATGAACGAAGTCGGTAGCAGGATTCGGGTATACGCTGCAAGAGGCGAACAGATAGTCGTCAATAGCTGATTGGAAGTTCACCAATGTATCACTTCCGAAAATCATATTGGCCAACTCCGGAAAGTCAATGAATGGGTTACGATTATTTTGGATCTCATAAACAGCATTGTTGCGGTCTATCTCTTTCTGACTTACAGGATCGTTGGCACACCAGTTGAGAAGCATCTGCAAAGCCCAAGGCTTCAACGAACCGCCTTCGAACATAGATTTACCTTCGTATCCAAAATCCTTATCCATATAGCAGGTAGCCATGTATAGGTAGGTTCGTGCCAGATCTCCTTTGTAAGCGTCAATGGGTTCAAAGACAGTTCCACTATAACCACTAATAGCGCTGTAGCCTAATTTAGAACCGTTACTGCTGACCCAAGTAACGTTGCTAACCTCACCATATGGGAAGTTGCTGCGCCGACCGTTCACATAACCGTCGGTAGGGTAGAGGTGAAAGAGGTCGGTGTACATAGGCGTGGCTTCGTTAAACCAGCTTTTGGGCACAGAGTGTTCGCGATTATAGCAGTCACCTTCGGAAGTGTAGCTGCCACACTGGTCGTTGCCAAATGAATAGAGATAGCTGGTTTGCCCGTTTGGGTTGTCTGAGTATATATCCCACACCTTACCATCGGGTCGTACGTCTGTGGCATAGAAGTCATACCATAATTGGTTGTAAGTTTCCGTATTATGATTTTTGATGATATTGTGTAGTGCTACTCTCAGAGCATAGCCATGTTTGTTGATAGCGCTATTATAATAACCAGCGGGAATCTGTGCGCTTAAACTAAAGGATATTGTCAGTAATAGTATGCTAAAAAGTCGTTTCATTATGCTAATTTTGGGATGGCAAAAATAGCAAAATATCAACTTTAAATCAAAACCATTTAGTAGAGAATAGTTTTTTAAGAAAAAGCGCGGAATATCTGATAAATTGATTATTTTTGCACTTTCTTTTTATAGACGAAAATATGGCTGAAGAAAAATTATTTACCGAATTCCCGCCGATCTCAACGGAGCAATGGGAAGCAACGATTCAAAAAGATTTAAAAGGCGCTGATTATCAGAAGAAACTGGTATGGCGTACCGATGAAGGATTTCAAGTTCCTCCCTACTATCGTGCTGAGGATCTGAAAGATTTGGACTATCTGAACACCTTGCCGGGTGAGTTTCCTTTCTTGCGCGGCACGAAGGCAGACAATAATCAGTGGGACATCGTCCAAACTATTGACGAGCCAAATCCCGCCAAGGCCAACGCCATCGCATTGGATGCTCTGATGCGTGGTGCCAACTGCATCTGCTTTGATTCCAGTAAGATAGATAGCGCTGAAGCATTGGCAACACTGCTTAATGGAATCGAGCTTACCGCTGCAGGCGTTCAGTTCAACCATGTGAAGAGTTATCTCGACCTCATGAAGCTGTTCGTGGCTTATGTGGAAGAGAAAAAATATGACAAGAAGGCTATATCTGGCCACATCAACTTCGACCCGCTGGTATACCGTCTCAAACACAACAAGTTCTATTTCTCCCAGAAGGAGGATATGCAACAGGCTATGGAGCTGTTGAAGATGGGTGCCGATATGCCGAAGTTCAAGGTCATCAATGTCAACGGCATCGTTTTGCACAATGCCGGTGCTTCTATTGTACAAGAGATGGCTTATACGCTGGCAATGGCCAACGAATACATCAACTTCTGCGTGGAGCAGGGCATGCCGGTCGCCAAGGTGGCATCCCGCATCCAGTTCACACTCTCCGTGGGTTCCAACTATTTCATGGAGATCGCCAAGTTGCGTGCTATCCGCCTGTTGTGGTCCACAATGGTGGAGCAGTATAAGCCGGAATGTGAATGCGCTTACAAATTGCGTATCAACACGGTGGCTTCCACTTGGAACAAGACTTTGTACGACCCTTACGTCAACATGCTGCGTAGCACTACCGAGGGCATGTCTGCCGTTATCGGTGGCTCCGACTCTATCTCTCTGCAGCCTTTCGACGTGGCTTACAAGTCTTCCGACGAGTTCTCCCGCCGTATCGCCCGCAACGTTCAGGTCATCCTCAAAGAGGAAGCATTCCTTGACTATGTCGTGGATCCTGCCGCTGGTTCCTACTATATCGAGAACCTCACCAACTCCCTTGCAGAGCATGTCTGGACCCTCTTCCAGAAGGTCGAGGCTGACGGTGGCGCTTTAAAAGCTATCGAAGACGGCACGATGAAATCCGCTATCGAAGAGAGTTGTCAGAAACGCGATATGGACATCGCTACTCGCCGTTACGTTCTGCTGGGTACGAACCAATATCCGAATATCAACGAGAAGATGGCTGACAAGATCGAGCGCATTGCAAAGGACGATGACGAGGGTCTTAAGACATACCGTGGCGCTGCTGCTTTTGAGGCGATCCGCTTGGAGACGGAGAAATATGCCGCTGACCACAAACGTCCGTCCGTTTACCTGCTCAAGTTAGGTAATCTGGCTATGCGTCAGGCACGTGCAGGTTTCATTACCAACTTCTTCGGTTGCGCTGGCTATGAGATCGTTGAGCCCGCCGGTTTTGCTACCGTTGAAGAGGGTATCAAGGCTGTGGCAGAGGCTAAACCTTCCATTATCGTGGTCTGCAGCTCCGACGAGGAGTATGCTACTCTCGGCGTGGAGGCTGTTAAACAGTCCAAGGCTCAGTTCCCCAACACGCCTTGTCTCATCGCCGGTAACCCGACAGAGGCTATCGACGCGTTGAAAGAGGCTGGTGCTGATGACTTCATCCACGTAAAAACCAATCTCTTACAGAGTCTGAAGAGTTATAATGAAAAACTGTTGAAATAGACATGTCCTCTTACAGATTTCTGATCTGGATTGTCTGCTTTGTTATGTTGTGCGGATGCAAAAATCCGCAGCATAAGGAGCAGACAATCTTTTTAAAGTATACTGATTCCTACAATCGTGAGGTGGTCCTGGAGAAGGAGCCGCAGCGCATCATCTCGTTGTCTCCTGCCATCACAGAGTTGCTCTTCATGATTGATGCCGGCGACCGTCTGGTGGGCATTTCCGATTATTGCAACTATCCTGAGGAGACGAAGAAGATTCCGAAGGTGGGCGGTATGCAGAACATCAACATGGAGACGATGCTTTCGTTGCATCCGGATGTGGTCCTCATCGGGTCGATGGTCTCGCAGGAGGATGTCGACAAGATAGAAAAGCTGAACATCCCCGTCATCGCGCTGATAGAGGAGTCTGACATTACGGGTATCTCCACGCTGATGCTCAACTTGGGCAAGATTACCAGCCATGACTCCATTGCAAAAGTGGAGGCAGACCGTTGGCAGCAGACGCTGGAGAATTTCCGACAGAACAATATCCACCGTCATGGAGACCCTAAGAGTGTCTATTATGTGGTAGGTTTCGGCGAGACGGGCGACTTTACCGCTCCGAAGGGAAGCCATATAAACCAGATTATCGAGTTGGCGGGCTGCCGCAATGTGGGCGAGGAGGTAACCACTTGGAATGTGAGCCGCGAGTTTCTGTTTCAGGCAGACCCTGATATCATTGTGGTGCGCAAGGAGGACATGCAGAATTTCTGCTCAATGTATCCCTACACGCAGCTCAAAGCAGTAAAGGAAAACAAGGTTTATCCTATTGAAAGTTCGTGGATTGACATTGTGACACCGCGCAATCTGCATGCGATTGCCTATCTGCAGCACCTTACTTCCGAATAATGGTCACGGAGCCCTTCAGGGTTTCTTCCACCTGCTGGCGGCCGAAGGTAAACTGATAGAAATAGGTGCCGTCGGGCCAGCTGCCACCATCCCATTCATTTTCATAATTATCTGAGTGATAGATAACTCGGCCAGTCCTGTCGCGTACTGTCAGGATGCGTTTGTTGCACTGTTCCAGACCGACAATGACGAATTGGTCGTTAATGCCGTCGCCGTTGGGGGTGAAGACATTGGGGATCTCCATCCTCTGCGGTGTCACTGGAGTCTCATATGTGTCTGCATGTTCTTGCACAGCGGGGTCCTCCTCAGCGGAGGTAATGTGCTGTGTTGGAGTGGGTAGGGTGGTGGGGACCGTCACTGCCACTGGTGTAGCAGGTGTCAGAGGTTTGGGGTTAAGTGTGACAATCTGAGGCGTCGGATTTGTGACGACAGGTTGAGAAATCACCTCCTCTGTTGCAGCCCGCGATTGACTACTTTTGTTGGGTTGATATTCCGTTTGATTTTTTGGTTGCGGGACTGCAACGTCAGAGGTTTTTGACAGATTGGGATTGTATGGTGTTTCTTGTGTAATCTCAATTGCAGTAGTATCTGAGACAGGAGCAGTCACGGGCGTAGCGGTGGAGGGATCGGGATCAGGGGAAGACTTAAGGAGACTCACGGCGGTGAGTGCGATCACGCCGGCACCGATGGTGAGACCGGCAACAGCCACGATCAGTTTGGCCTTGGCAGCGCCAGCCAGACGGGCCACATTTCGTCCCGCCTCGGAGGCTGCCTGACTACCGGCTGCACTCTCTGCACCCGTCTGCGGCATAACCTGGTCCAGTCGTTGACTGAGCTGTTGCCAGCAGTCGGCCGAGGGCGTAACCTCGTGGTTGTTCAATATCTCCTTTATATCTTTCATCTGTCGTTTTTCTCTTCTTCTGTGATTCGCTTCTGGAGCCATTGACGGCCTCTGAAAAGCTGCACACGCACCGTGTTAATCGGCATGCTGATCATCTCAGCTATCTCCTCAAACTCATACCCCTCTATCTCTCTCAAGTTGAACACAATTCTCTGTTTTTCCGGCATCTCATTCATTATCTGCATGATATGGTCTGCATCCAAGTTGGTGACAATTTCTGCCTCATATTGCGAGACCTCTTCAGACTCCATCGGCACCTCCGCTTCATACTGCTTCTTGTGCGCTCGAAAATGGTCGATGGACTGGTTCACCATGATGCTCTTTATCCACGTGTAGAGCGTGCTCTCATTCCTCTTCCCATATTGGTCCAACTTCTGGAAAACTTTCATAAAACCCTCCATCATGATGTCCTCAGCCTCTTCTTGTGTGTTGCAATATCTGCTGCAAACACTCAGCATTTTGGGTGCAAAAGACTGAAACAAAGCCTGTTGAGACTTTCTGTCATTCTTAAGACATCCCTCCAGAATGGATTCTATGTTTATTTTCTCATTCACACCTAAAAGACGAGCAAAAAGTCGGTTTTATTACATTGAGCAGAAAATTTTATTTAAATACTTGAAAATCAAATATTTTCCAAGGACTATATACCTAACGGCACCATGTATGCCCAAGTATGTTACTAATAGACTTCTTTGAGGGAGACAAGGTCTTCATGGCAGGAAACACCCATAGATATAATTCTTCAACTTTTCTCTTGATAGAAAAGTTGCCAAAAGATCAAGCCGACATGAATGCCGCCCGCTCTGTCCGCCCTCTGACATCGGCGGCAAACGGGAACAAAAATGCAGTATGTAGCAAACGAAAAATAGACGGAAGGCATGCATTTTTGTAAACGCAAGCGCCTTTGCACGCCGCTGTTGGAGGCCGGCCATTCACACCGCGTCCGCACCGCATGTCGGCCTACCCACCCGCGTGCTCTATGGGCAAGTGCCTCGGTAAATCATGTTGAGGTTAAAATGCAATATTTTTTTTGACTTTATATCCATCTTTGTTGTGCCGTCATGTACATAACTCCATTTTTTTCAAATTCCAGAGTCTCTGCGTCCTCAAAAAATCAAAGGCAACCGGATTTTTTAAGAGTAATTGCCAATAGAGATGAGGGAAGTTGTGTGAAGTAAAAAAAGAGGAAGGACTACCGGTTGCCTTTGAGTATGGTATCACACGCCGCAAAAATATACAAAAACGAACGAAAAACATAAAAATAAAATAATTTTTTATTAACACAATATTAACAACAAAGAATCTTTGAAAATTATATTTTTGCATTTTTATGGAAAATGAAATGTCGAGAGAAGAAAACCTATTAGCCTCCTTAAATAAGCAACAGCAAGATGCTGTAAAACAGATAGATGGACCCATTATGGTGTTAGCTGGCGCCGGTTCTGGCAAGACCCGTGTGCTGACTTATCGTATTGCCTATATGCTGATGCACGACATCAGTCCCTATCGTATCATGGCCCTCACCTTCACCAACAAGGCTGCCGCCGAGATGCGCAGTCGTATTGTCGACTTGGTGGGCGGCGACAAAGCCAAAGCGGTCACCATGGGCACCTTCCACTCCGTTTTTTACCGTATTCTTCGCATCGAGGCAGAGTTGTTGGGATATACCCACAACCTTACTATCTACGACACTGACGATTCCAAATCTCTGCTCAAGAGCATAATAAAAGAACTCAACCTCGACCCGAAAGTCTATACAGCCACTTTCGCACTCAACCGTATCTCTTCTGCTAAAACGAGTCTCATGTCCGCAGAGGAGTATGCCGAAGATAACGAGATACAGCAGGCTGACAAACGGGCGGGGAAACCGATGCTGGCGCAAATATTCAAAGTATACAACGCCCGTCTGAAGAACGCCGACGCCATGGACTTTGACGACATTCTCTACTACATGAATGTCCTTTTGCGCGATTTTCCGGAGATTCTCTATAAATATCAGCAGAGATATCACTATATCTTGGTTGATGAGTACCAGGATACCAACTTTGCCCAATATTTGATCATCAAGAAGTTGGCTGCCCTTAACCAGAATATTTGCGTGGTGGGAGACGATGCACAGAGCATCTATAGCTTCCGTGGCGCCGATATTCAAAATATCCTCAATTTCCGTCGCGACTATCCCAATGCTGCCACCTATAAGCTGGAGCAGAACTATCGTTCTACACAGAACATCGTGAATGCTGCCAACGAGATTATCAAGCATAACAAGAATCAGATTCATAAGGATGTCTTCTCCGAAAAGGAGGCAGGCGCCAAGATTCGCTTGTTGCGTACGGGAAGCGACAAAGAGGAAGCAACTACTATTGCCAGCAACATCTTTGAGATAGAGATGAACGAACATGCTGAGCACAAGCAGTTTGCAGTTCTCTATAGAACAAACGTCCAATCGCGTTCCCTTGAGGAAGCCTTCGTGAAACGTCATATCCCCTACAGAATTTATGGCGGACTCTCCTTTTACAAGCGTAAGGAGATTAAAGATGTGCTGGCCTATTTTCGACTGATCATCAACCATTACGATGAGGAGTCGTTGCGCCGAGTCATCAACTATCCGCAGCGTGGCATAGGCGACACCACCTTTTCGCGCATTTTGGCCACCGCCAACGAGCAGAATGCCCATATTTGGGATGTGATTGCCAACCCGGCCGCATATCAGTTGCCGGTCAATGGTCCTACCGCCACCCGCCTGATAGAGTTCACTGACATGATAAAGGGCTTTGCGGCGCAACTCAAGAAACAGGATGCCTACGAGTTGGCTAAACAGGTCGTCTTCAAAACCGGCATCGCAAAATCGCTTAAGGAGATACCTGACGAGAAAGAGCGTCTCGACAATGTTGAGGAGTTGTTGGATGCAGTTAAGGCTTTCATCGACAATCCTCCTGACAGCATGTTCAATGAGCAGACTGGCGAGATGATAGAGGAGTATTTTCCCTCTCTGGACTACTTCATGGAGTCGGTGGCGCTGCTTAGCGACACGGATGAAAACAAGGGCGAGGATGACGAGAACAAGGTGAAGCTGATGACCATCCACTCCGCCAAAGGCCTTGAGTTTGATTATGTATTCATCACCGGCATGGAGGAGAACCTTTTCCCTTCTGCGTTGAGTGTCAATACGTTGTCGGAGATTGAGGAGGAGCGTCGCCTCTTCTATGTGGCGCTGACCCGTGCCCGCAAGCAGGTTATCCTCACCTGTGCGCAGACTCGTTATCGTTTTGGCTCGTTGGAGTTCTGCGAAGAGAGTCGTTTCTTGGAAGAGATTCCGGACCGTTTTCTGAACACCACCAAGAAGGCCTCTTCCGGCAAGGGCTTCTTCTCCAAAGAGCGTATAGGCGGAGGTTTTTCATCCGAGCGAAGTACTTACAGCAAGCCGAGACCTGTTCCAAGTTCACCGTCGGCACCGCATGTGAAGAGCAAGCAGGAGGTCAAGACCGACCAGATCGGCACCCTTGCCACCAACGACCAGATCCAGCCAGGTGTACGGGTTTACCATACCACATTCGGTTTCGGCACGGTGCAGTCCACCGAAAACCCGAATGGCGATGCCCGCGCTGTGGTGGTCTTCGATTCCGTCGGCACCAAGACCCTAATGCTCAAATTTGCCAAATTGATAATCCCTAAATAATTGAGAATATGCTTTTCAGATCCAATATACCCGCTCCAGAATACCCGTTCAAGATTGATTACAACAGCAATATCATGCTGTTGGGTTCCTGTTTTTCAGACAACATCGGCAACTATTTTGCCCGTCATCAGTTCAGTGTGAACTCCAATCCTTTCGGCGTGCTGTTCAACCCGATTTCTATCGAGCGCTCTTTGCGTATGTTGATGAATCCAGACCTGTTTGATCAGGACAGATATTTTTACAAGACAAGGGATTTGTGGGTGAGTTTTGCCCATCACGGACGCTTTTCTCGTGAGAACTTTGAGGATTTTGAGCAGAATATCATGAATCAATTGGAGACGGCATCCGATTTTCTCCATCGCACCGATGTGCTGTTTATAACATTTGGCACAGCCTTTTGCTATAAATTCATCCCTCGCGATTTGATAGTCTCCAACTGTCATAAGATTCCCAACCACCAATTTCATCGTTTCCGTCTATCCGAGAAGCAGATTGTGACCCAATGGAAAGAGACCATAGACCAGTTATTAGCGATCCGTCCCGACTTGAAGATTGTCTTCACGGTCAGTCCGGTGCGCCATGTGGGAGACGGGTTGCATGAGAACACGCTCAGCAAGGCGGTGTTGCTGCTCGCCACCGAGAAACTGGTGGACAACGAGCACACGTTCTATTTTCCCTCGTATGAGTATTTGATGGATGACCTGCGCGATTACCGGTTCTATGCCAAGGATCTCTACCATCCCAACGATTTGGCGGTGGAGTATATAGAAGAGAAGGTGGCGGAGTCGTTTTTCGACCCGCAGACGACCGAGCAGGTCCGGTTAGTGGCGCAACAGAACAAGTTCCGCGCCCACCGGCGGCTGCGGGCGGAGTAGAAAATGAATCAAAACCATATCCAGATGAGAAACAGAAACCTGATAATCGTTGCGCTGTTGCTGCTGTGCACCCAGACGCTATGGTCCCAAGAGGTTGACCAACACTTGGATATGAATAATATGTCGTTCTTCAAAGAGGCGACAATGGTAGTGGAAGGAAGATTCTTGAAACCTGTTTTTTCTTACGCTGTGAAAGACATCCAGGGTAAAGAACATTACTATGGCATTTGTCCCGTTATTGCCTATAAAGTGTTTAAGGGAAATGCCAAGGCAGGAGATACATTATATGTTATTCGCGAAGATGAGTCTCTGCTTCTTGCCAAAAATTCGCCATTTGACTATTATCCTTATGTAAAAACAAAGATTTATGATCCCATATCAGGGGATTCTATTGAAGAAGAAGAGTATTTTTGGGATGAATATTATTATCCTCCAGTTTGCAACAAATATCGTATTGATGCTCTAGATCATTTTCGCAACGATTGTGTAATGTTTTTTAAAGTCTCTACTTATCCAAAAACAGAAGATAAGCGATACGCCCATCTATCACAATATCAGTACTTGTATCCATGGGTTTTTTACGATGAAGGCACAAAACTGTATGTCTCCGAAGGTAGGTTCGCAGGATTGAACGATACACTTTTCAATTCAAGAAACGATTTGTACCGGTTCATGTTGGAGGCAGGCGGGTACGACACGTCTGTGGTGAAGATTTCGGAGCCGAAAGATCCGGAAGACAGTGCACCGCAGAGCCGTTATCCAATGATAGAGGTGGGTCCTCCCAACAGGGACCCAGACAACACCCCCAAGGCATCGTGCTATCCCGACAAACCCCTCCCTCCGGAAGTAGAACAGCGGTGGGGAGGTCAAAAAAAGTAAGTCAGACCAAAGATAAGGTCAATTTGTATATCACATTTGGGGAGTCGCAGTTGATTAGATGATTTTTACTATCTTTGCACCCTACATAATATTGTGCCAAAACCATATCAAGATGAGAAACAGAAACCTGATAATCGTTGCTCTGATGCTGTTGTGCACCCAGCCGCTATGGTCCCAAAAGATTGACCAGCACCTGGATATGAATAACATGTCGTTCTTTAAGGAGGCGACAATGGTGGTGGAGGGCCATTTTTTAAAACCAACACATACCTATGTCTATACGGTGAAGGACATACAAGGGAAGGAGCATTATTACGGTATTTGGAAAGTCATTGCACAAAAAGTTTTCAAAGGAGATGTCAAGGCTGGAGATACCATTTATGTGGTGAGGGAAGGCACTTCGTTAAAAGAAGCAAAATTTTGGATATATGACTTGTTCTACAACTATGATGAAGCTACAGGTGAGTATAAGCTAGACGATGGCTGGGATATATATTATGACATTTCTCCGATAGCTCGTTCGAGAAATATATATGTAGACGTGGAAAACGCTGAGTTCAGACAAACCTGTGTGATGTTTTTCAAGAAATCTACTTTTCCAAAAACTAACGAGAAATCCTATGCTTCCTTGCCCCAATACCAATACCTATATCCGTGGGTCTATTACGAAGAGGGAACGAAGTTGTATGTTTCCGGAGACAAATTCGCAGGATTGAACGATACACTTTTCAATTCAAGAAATGATTTGTATCGGTTTATGTTGGAGGCTGGCGGATACGACACGACGGTGGTGAAGATTTCGGAGCCGAAGACACAGGACAAAAATAGGGATTACATCAACAGAACCCTCCCTCCGGAAGTTGAACAGCGGTGGGGAGGTCAAAAAAAAAATACGCCTGACCAAAGATAATACCAATCTTTATATCTCGTTTGGGACACCACAGTTGATTTGAGTTTTTTTATCTTTGCACCCTGATAAAAAAACATCAAAACCCTATTATGATGAGAAACCGATGCCTGATTATAGCAGCTTTCTTGCTGCTGTGTACCCAGACGCTATGGTCCCAAGAGGTTGACCAACACTTGGATATGAATAATATGTCGTTCTTCAAAGAGGCGACAATGGTGGTGGAAGGCCACTTTTTGAAATCAACACATACCTATGTTTATGCGGTGAAGGACATCCAGGGGAAGGAGCATTATTACGGTATTTGGAAGGTCATTGCACATAAAGTTTTCAAAGGAGATGCCAAGGCTGGGGACACCATTTATGTGGTCAGGGAAGGCACTTCATGGAAGAATGCAAAATTTTCAAGATTTGATTTGTTTTATGATTATGATGAAAATACAGGAACGTATGAGCCCAATTTTTCACAAGTGTCTTATTATGATATTCCAATAGTCCGTTCAAGGCATATATACGTTGATGAAGTGAGGCATGAATATGGTCGGGATTGCGTGTTGTTTTTCAAGGAGTCCACATTTCCCAAAATCAAAGAAGAACCGTATGCCTCTTTGCCGCAGTACCAGTATTTGTATCCATGGGTTTTTTATGATGAAGGAACAAAGCTGTATGTTGACGGTGGAAAGTTTGGAGGATTAAACGACACAATATTCAACTCCCGGAACGATTTGTATCGGTTCATGTTGGAGGCTGGCGGGTATGACACTACAGTGGTGAAGATTGCAGAACCAAAAGTTCCAGAAGACAGTGCACCGCAAAGTCGGTATCCAATGATTGAGGTTGGTCCGCCCAACAGAGACCCAGACAATAGTCCCAAGGCATCGTGCTATCCCGACAAACCTCTTCCCCCGGAAGTAGAACAGCGGTGGGCGGAGTAGCGGATTAGTTGTTCACCACCACCTTCAGAGTGTGGCTGCGGTTTCCTTGTGTTGCCTTCAATAAATACAGGCCATTGCTCCAGTCGGCGGTAGGGATAGTCAGCTGTGCATAGGAACACCAAGCCGCATACAAAGGCTGTCCCGAAACGGAGAACACCTCCACCCAAACGGCTTCCCCACAGTTGTTGTGCACGGTCATATTTCCCGTACAGACAGGATTAGGGGTGACATGTACCGCAAGCGGCTCTTCCAGCTCAGGAACGGAGAGGATGTCAGGATCTGTTTCCAGAATGGGCATATAGTTGACTCTTCCGTACATGGAATTGTCAGCATAATGGAAGATGACATTTTCCACTTCGAGCGTGTCGCCGCTGCCCCAATAGTTTCCTATCGCATCCATATCGCTCGTGGCATTGTTGTACAGGGCGTATGTGATGCCATCATTTTCATTGTCAGTGATGCAGTTATAGCCAGGATCGCTCGCTGTGCCCATGTCGATATGGTGCTTGTTGATGGCGGTGATGCCCCACAGGTTGCCGCTGATGATGTTACGACGCAGTTTGGCGGCACAGGTGGTGTCACTGCCGTAGATGCTGATGCCGCTTCCGCCATTCATGGGGTTGGTCTCTAAGTTGTTGTCTGTGATAATATTATTTTCAATGATAGAATTGACGTTACTACCATTTTGGGTGTAGCCGTAGCGGTTGTTTGTGATGGTATTACCGCGGATAATGGCGGTTGTTTGGCCCACATTCATCAGGTTGGCGATGGCGATGCCACCCGACATGGAGACGGAACCTTCAATCTCGTTATTTTCAATGATGATGGTTTGGCCAGCAGCGCATGGACCCAAGTTGAGTTGAGGCTGGTTGGCATTGTTCAATACATTGTGATAGAAGATGTTATTGCGAATAATGGGAGCGCCCATCACATTGACGGCGGAGTTGATGGCCGCCTGTCGGTTCTCGTGGAAATAGCAGTTCTCAATCACCGGGTTGGCGTTCATATACTTGATACACTGTTCGGTAAAATAGCGAAACTCGCAGCGCTCAAATGTTGTTGAGGTGCCCATGATGAGAATGTTTTTGCCATACTCGAAAAGAATATCGGCAAATTGGCAGGTGCCGGCGTTATCGATACGAATATCATAGTAGTCGCCGTTGCAGTGCGATGTGTTGCTGGTGAAGACCAGCGTGTCGGTGCGGGGCTCGCAGACCACAGGACCGTAGATGTTGATGGTCAGGGTGTTCTGGAAAAAAAGCTCCTTGGTGCTCTCGTCCAGCAGCAGCGTGTCACCTGCCGAAAGGGTTATATCTTGTAGGAGAGTGTAATGTCCTTCTGAAGAGGAAGTTACTGTTCCTGTAAAGTCGGTGGCAAAATCCTCAAAAGTATAGGTTTGTCCCGTCCCCGGCGTCACGATTTGGGCATAACCGAAAGCGAAAATTAAAGTGAAAAAAAAGGTAAAAAGGGTTTTCATTATTGGGATGATTTTTCGTTGATAGTGGACATTTTTTTGCAGCGGCAAAAATAGAAAAAATAGTGGCGTGAATGCCACTATTCTATAGGACTTATAAAACATATAAGTCTTATAGGACTTATACTTTTTGAAAGGCTGCCTACCCCTGCGTGTCTTTGACACGCCACTTACAATCTCCCAAACAACTTGTAAAACGAACCCAATTTGCCTTCTTCTTCCACCTTGCTTCGTGGCCCTGCAGGACCTTCAAGCAGTGCAAAGGCAATGGTGTGAAACTTGCCCTTGAACTCCACCTCTTCAAGAGTCTCTTTAAAATACGCAGAAACCAGTTCCGGTTTGAGATGGAAACTCTTGCACCCAAAGGCTCCCAGTACGAGTGAGTCGTGACCGTTCAGCAAGGCAATGCGGTAGAGAGTGCGGATTTTGTCGCGCATTATCTCCTCCCCTTCCGGTGTGAAGCCACCGTCATCAGTCTTGTACTCTAGGTTGCAGTGTTCGATTTTCGGATTGAAGTTAAGCGCACCCATAGAGATGATGGACGTCTGGTAAGTTTCTTCAAACAAGACAAAACCAGACCTCGGATTTGAACTGCGGAACACGGTGACATTAGGCGAGTAGATGCCGCCATGGCGGAGGTTCAAGGGATAGCCACTTGGTTGGCGAAGAGGGATGCCACGACATTGTCTCTTGTTGTATTGGTAAAGCGTTATGGAAAGGGTGGTAGCACAGCAGAGACTGCCCTCTTGTCCGCTCAAGTTTCCACAAGCTTTGTATGCATTCGCCATGTTCAATATGGCTGGATTTCGCCCTTGGTCGATGAGGTTTTTGGCGATTACCATACAATCCTCATTGGCACAACCTGTTTTAGTGGTCTTATATTGAGCAGGAACTTCAGAAGCAGAAACCTCTTCTCTATATACACGTGTGGCATCCAACAATTCCTGGCGTGTCCCGGGCAACTCAATGATTTTTCCGGATGGAGACTCGTATTTCCAGTTATTGAATATTATATAATTGTGTCTGAAGGCTTTGGCGAAAACAGTACCGGGTGCATAATAACCGCCATTTTTTATTATATCAAGAGCTTCTTTTGCATTCCAAGAAATGTCTTCAACGTTATCTTTTTCCGATTTGTTGGTTTTATATTTCATTATTGTTATTATTTAAGTGCAAAGATATAATAAAACAAGTGATATTCCTTTTTTTTATAGAAAAGAAAGTATAGGTCGGGTGTATTTAATCATGAGATAAAGATTTCCTATTAGTTGCACTGCCAGTTGTCATAGACAACAAAATTACATGTAACAACTTTTTGTATTTTTGCAGCGTCAAAAAGAAGAAATAATCGCAAGAAATCAAACAACTTTAGCTATTTATCGTTTTTACGAGCCAAAACAGCCAATGAACTGGGTATTTTCGACATGAGTGGCAACGTTTGGGAATGGTGTGAGGACTGGTATGATGAAAACTACTACTCCACAAATTCGGAATGGGACAACCCTTTGAATGACCAGGAAACCAACTATCGCGTGCAACGGGGCGGCAGCTGGAGCTTTGGTGCACCTTACAGCCGCTGTGCCTTTCGTGACCGTGGCAGCATCCATTCCCGTTATGAGGACTGCGGTTTCCGCGTAGCCTTGGTGCCTAAAAAGAAATAGTTTAGATTCCCATAAATTTAAAGATATAAAAAAGACGAAGAACATTTGATTTCGTCTTTTTTGCTTATTGGTTGCTTATTGGGAAAATTAAAAGGGCTGTAAATCTATTGATTTTCAGCCCTTTTTTGAGTACCGAAGGCCGGGATCGAACCGGCACGAGTGTTACCTCATTGGTTTTTGAGACCAACGCGTCTACCTATTCCGCCACTTCGGCTTAGCGGGCGCAAAAATACAAAAATTATTGTACCCTCCAACAAAAATTAAATTATACTCTTTTATTAATATAAAACACTTATTATAAATCGGTTAAATATTTAGACCTGATTGAGATAATTGTTATTCCTTTTATACGAAATGCGCTTTTTTCGCCGTTTTATCCAAGTATATTTTTTAAATTTGCCGCCTCAATAGTAAACCTATGAAAAGATTGATTTGGATATTTCTCTTGCTGGTGCTTGTCACCACCTCCTGTTCCCGGAAAATTGTGGGATCACAACGCCATCGACGCGATCGCGACTGCGGTTGCGAACTTCCCATGCCTAATTCCCAAGACTCTTTACTAACGCAAATTTCTTATAATGAATAGTAGGTCAATATTTTATCTGCTCTCTTGGACGATTTTTGCCCTCTTGTTGCTTCTCGCCTCCTGCCAATCCGCCGACCATCAGATGGTCATTAGTGGTGAACTAGAGAACGGTGGCTCCCGCATGATCCGCCTTGCCCGCATCGACAATTCCGAAACTGTTCTTCTTGACTCTATGTATATGAAGAACGGCTATTTTGAGTTTGCTCTCGAAGCCATCACTGATGAGCAGAAAGAGATTCTCTCCCGTCCGATGATGTATAAGCTTATCCTTAGCGATGATAATACGGTGACCACTATGGCACAGCTAGGGGAGAGCATTCGCATCATGGCTGATGCCGACAATATGATCCAGACCTATCGGGCGACGGGTGCAAGACAGGCGGAACTAATATGCTCTTTGGATAGCGCGCTTACTGTCTTCGTTCACCAGGTTGATCCACTTTGGAATAAATATCAGCAGAACTTGGAAGAGGATTCTATCAGAGAGAAGTTAGAGGCGCAATATGTAGACCTTGTGGAACAGCATACCCGTTTTCTTCGTGACTTCATTGAGCAACATCAGTCGGACTTGGCCTCCTATATAGCTTTTTATCAGAGTTATAATCGTCGCAGCTTTTTCAACGAGCAGAAAGACTTTGCGCTGCTGAAGAAGTTGACGGAGTCATTGATGGAACAATATCCCGAGCACCCTTATCTACAACGGATGCAACAGAAAGTTGAATTTTTAGAATCACAACAACATGATACTGATTAACATTGGAGATGAGTTATTGATTGGCCAGGTGGTGAACACCAATGCCGCTTTTATCGGTCAGCAGATGGCTGTGGCCGGTATTGAAATGAGTGAAGTGCTTACGATAGGCGACGATGCGGATGCCATCCGTAACGCCATCACATCCTCTTTTCAAAAGACGGATGTGATTATCATGACGGGCGGTCTTGGGCCTACCAAGGACGACATTACCAAGAAAGTAGTGTGCGAACTGTATCATAAAGAGCTGGTCATCGACGAGCCCACGTTACAGGCCGTGACCCAGCGTTTTGCCGACCGTGGTATGGAATTGACAGAAACCAATCGTCAACAGGCAGCCGTGCCCGAAGGTACAGTGGTAATTCCTAATACGCTGGGTACAGCACCGGGCATGTGGATAGAAGAGAATGGCAAGGTCCTCATCATGCTGCCGGGTGTTCCCTTTGAAATGGAGAAGTTGATTCGCGAGGAGGTGTTACCCCGTGTGCAGGCGCGCCGCACCGACCATCACGCCATCCAATATCGTGTACTGCAATGCACAAATATTACGGAGAGCGGACTTTCTGATCTCCTAGAAGATTACGAGCAGCAGTTACCGGAGAATCTTTCTCTTGCCTATCTGCCTAAACCGGGCATTATTCGTCTGCGCCTGACGGGTAGGGGAGAAGATGCTGCGCAGCTGAAAGAGACACTGGACGCACAGTTTCAGCAACTCAAACAGGTTGTGGGCGAGTATGCTTTTGCCGCTGAAGATAAAGAAATGGAGGAGATTGTGGGCCAGTTGCTGCTCAAACGCGGATGCCGCATGGCCACGGCAGAAAGTTGCACAGGTGGTTATATAGCCCATCTGATTACTTCTGTGCCGGGAAGTTCCAAATATTTCCAGGGCTCTGTAGTTTCTTATAGCAACGAGGTGAAACGTGAGATTTTGAATGTCCGTGAGGACAATCTGCGCCGTCGGGGTGCTGTCAGCGAGGAGGTGGTCAGCGATATGGCCCTTAACGTGATGGGATTGCTGGATGTGGACTACTCAGTGGCTACTTCCGGGATTGCTGGACCTGACGGAGGTACTCCTGACAAGCCCGTGGGCACTGTTTGGATTGCCGTTGCCACGCCTGTACGCTTGGTGACTAACAAGTTCCAATTCGGTAGCCGGATGGGCCGCCAGCAGATTATCGAGCGTGCCGCCCGCGCCGCACTGAACATGCTTCGTATTGAAATAGAAAAAGATATCCGATGAAACCTATTGTCGACAGGTTCCGTCAGTATTTGGTCCTCGAACGCAACAAAGCCGCCAATAGCGTGGAGGCCTATATCCACGATGTCGAGTTGCTGGATGAGTTCCTCGGTGACAATACTCCTTTGGAGAAGGTCACCGTTGACCAGCTGCGTGATTTTCTGCAGGACCTTTACGATAGGAAGATGTCGGCCCGCTCCACCGCTCGCATCGTTTCGGGTCTCAAGGCTTTTTACTTCTTCTTGGAATACGATGGAGTTATCAAATCAAACGATAACCCAACATTGTTGATTGATGCGCCGAAGTTAGGCCTGCACTTGCCTGATGTTCTCTCCATCGAAGAGGTGGAGGCTATCATCAAAGTCATCGACTTGAGCACCCCCGAAGGGCACCGAAATCGAGCTATGGTGGAGGTGATGTATGGCTGCGGACTCCGTGTCAGCGAGTTGATCACCCTCAAGATTTCCAATCTTTACTTTGAGGAAGGCTTTATCAAAGTGCTAGGAAAGGGCAGCAAAGAGAGGTTCGTTCCCATCGGAGAGATGGCCCAAAAGATGGTTACACTTTATATGGATGGAGCTCGTAAGCATATCAAAATTCAGAAAGGGGAGGAAAATTATCTCTTTTTGAATAGACGAGGACATCACCTTACCCGCGAGATGGTCTTTATGTTGGTCAAAAAATGGACCAAAGATGCCGGAATTAACAAGACCGTCAGTCCCCACACTTTCCGACACTCTTTTGCCACTCATCTCATCGATGGTGGTGCCGATCTGCGAGCTGTGCAGCAGATGTTAGGTCATGAGAGCATCACCACTACGGAGATTTACACCCATTTGGACAGCGATTTCATCAGAAGCAACATCGCTTCCTTCCACCCGCGGTATCGCAAGAGTGCTGAATAAGGTTTTCCCCATTACTTTATTTAATTGTATATATTATGAGTAAAATCTGCCCCGTAGATTTTACTCATAGGACCTATACGCCTTATAAGTCCCATAGGGCCTATACGTTCTTTCCCATGGCCGATGTACACGTTGGCCCTACAAGTATCCCCGGAAGGAGCCTTTCAGCCAGGTTCCAGATTAACGGTTTTTGCGGATTTTTCGGAAAACTCTCCGAAACTCGCGATTTTTGTTTGCGAAATTGACCCTAAAAAACGCCAAAAAACGGGGTAAAATCAGGGTTTTAAAAGCAAAAAATCAAAAAAATGAAATTTTTTCTTACTGATAATCAATAAGTTATAAGAAAAATAAATTTTTTTTGGTTTAAAGTGGTACAACGTAATGGAAAAACCCCTATTTTTGCGGTCCCAATTGAGAGGGAAACAGAGCAGAGAGGAATTGGGGAGAGTTCATTGAAAGAATGAGGAAAGATGTAGCAAATACTCAAGGAAAAATTTCTTTGGAGATTCGCAAGCGATGAAGTCGGGACAGACAAATTAAAGAAAAGATATTAAATAGGATGGAGAGTTTGATCCTGGCTCA
>JAILCI010000026.1 GCA_024686335.1 Bacteroidales bacterium
ATTTCAATTTAATCCTTCGTTGGTTAACTACGAAAGGTTCAAATCTGTATCTGGTGAAGATTGGGTGTCAAAAAACATCAGAGATTATGGTTTAATTCGTGATGCATTGCTGGATGAGATCTTGAATAAGAAGAATGACGGGGTGTCCGATGCCGAATGGAGAAAATATGTCGAAGACAAGTTGTTCAAATATGCTTTTGCTGCTGATTTGTTCAACTTGCGGATTAAATGGGAACAAGGGGACGACAATGATGAAAATGAAATTAAAAGATTGTATGACGGTATAGGAGAAGTAAAAAAGAATTATATAGATATTTTTTTGTGTGTTAATGGTGGCCGACTGAAAGACATAAACATCAAATGCTATTTATATTTATGTGTTTTGACTTTATTGGGTTTGAAATCTAAAAGAGGAGGTGCGTTTTTTGACAACAAACATTCAATGAAATTATTCCTATATGATAATTTGGAAGTTGATAATCCCCAGCCAGCTAGTGTGATCTCTCGCTTTAAATCAACCTTGAGTAGCAATATCTATGAACCGATTTCTAATGACAAAGCGGATTTGTTCAACGACATTATGTCTCAATTGCGGGCAATGTGGAGAATAGTGCCGCAAGAGGAAGCTGCTAAGGTGGAAGAAGCTAAAGTCACTAATGCCGTCAGTTATTTGAATGAAAGTGTTGATCATTATTTTGATCAGAAAAAATATGTGAAGGGGGTAAAAAATAAATGGTTAAAGTTCTTTAAATCTTTCTATGAGGAGATTTTCAAGAAAATGTTTCCTGATGTAAAAGACGCAGACCAAGTGCTGCAAATATGGTGGGTGGCTATTGTGCTGGGAAACAAAACCGCTCATCATAACAAAGAAGATCTTCTTGACCTTGTAAATGGCTTGCGTTCTCAGGATGACATGCTAAAAAGTATAGACGATAAATGGTGCCAGGCGATATTGAATTCTGAGATTGCATACGATGAGAGATACGCCTTCTTTTTCAAGGAATATGCAGGAGCGGAAAAGTGGTTGCAAGGTATTCTTGATACGGGCTTCCGTTCGGAATAATGAAGGAGCAAAAAAAGAGTCCCGGGTTGATCCAGGACTCTTTTTTCTAAGTTACTTTATGCACTCTTCAACCAGCGGAAGATCTCCTTCCAGCTTGTCTTCTTGCCGTACATCAGGATGCCGATGCGGTAGACCTTGGCGGCGAACCAGATGCAGAAGATGAGGAAGAGCAGACAGATGGCCATGGAGGTCAGCAGCTGCCACAACGGTACGCCCGACGGTAGCCTTACCATCATGGAGATGGGGGAGGTAAGCGGTATCATGGAGAGCCATGTTGCCAACTGTCCGTTCGGATTCGTGGAGATGGACGGGACAGTGATGATGGCGAGCATAAGCGGTATCGTGACCGGCATCGTGTATTGTTGCGAGTCACTCTCGTTGTCTACCACCGAACCCATAGCCGCGTATAGAGTAGCATAGATAAGGTATCCAATGACGAAATAGAAGAAGAAACTGAGAATCAGTTCGGCGAATGAAATCGGGAAGTGGTTGCTGATGGCTTGGAAGATGTTGCCGTCTGCCAGTTCTGCCATCTCAGGTGCATTTGCCATTTCGGTTGCCATTTCCGTGGTTGCTTCGTCTTGGAAAAGATTCGGGGCCGCCAGTTGTATGCCGAATAGTATGCCTGTGGTGAGCACTACCCAAATCAGGAACTGGGTGATGCCGACCAATGCAATGCCCACAATCTTGCCGACGAGCAGTTGCATAGGCTTGACGGAGGAGATGAGCACCTCAACAATACGGTTGGTCTTCTCTTCCAATACACCGCGCAACACTTGGCTAGCGAAGATGATGATGATAAAGTAGATGAAGAAACCGCAAACCATACCGATAATCATGTTCATGTCGGCATCGTTCTCCCGTTGATTACCTTCCTTGTCAATCTGGATTGCAGTGATGTTAACTTTAGTCAGATCCTGGAGTTTTTCGAATTCTGCCAGCTCGATATGTAGAGAATCTTGTAACAGTTTGTCGAAAAAGATCTCGTTCATCTGACTTTCAATGGAAGACTGCAGAGTGGTGGGAATAGTCTCTTTGTAGTAAAGGTTGCTTACTAATCCATCACTGTTGTCTAAGATATGGAAGACGCAGTCAAATTCATCGTTGTCAAATGCCTCTTTCGTGAGCTGGTTGATGTCGCCAGAACGATATTGGAAGGTAGTGTTGTCGTTTTCTTCAAAATTGTTGAGGAAAATCTCGGTATCATCTACGACCAAAACGCGGGAGTGCTGATTCTTCTCGGAGTTCATGACGAGCAGCAACGGCAGGAAGATGAGCGCGGCCATCAAGATAGGAAGAAGAATGGTCAGGATGATGAATGATTTCTTCTTGACGCGGGTCGTATATTCGCGGCTTATGATGAGGAATGTCTTATTCTGCATGGTGCTCTTTGTTGAAGTTTTCTACTTGTTGGATGAAAATATCGTTCATGGAAGGTAGCATCTCCGCAAAGGAGGTGATGTTGCAATCTTGTGTGAGCTTTTGGAGAAGCTCATTAGACTCATGTCCTTCAGCAATGCGGATGACGTATGAGGTGGTGTGCTCACCCTCTTTTTGGGAAATCATCTGAAAGATGTCGTTGAAGAAACTCTCATCAAGGCGGTTGTCGTTGGTGACCTCAACAGAGAAGGTGTTCTGCTTGAACTGTTGTTTAATGTCGTAAATGTTGCCCTCGAGAATTTTTTGGGATTTGTTGATGAGCGCGATTTCGTTGCATATCTCTTCCACGGATGTCATGTTGTGGGTGGAGAGGATGATGGTGGCGCCTTCGCGGGAGAGGTTCATGATCTCCTCTTTCAGCAGATTGGTGTTGATAGGGTCGAAACCGCTGAAAGGCTCGTCGAGGATGAGGAAGGAGGGCTTGTGCAGAATGGTGATGATGAATTGCAGTTTCTGCTGCATGCCCTTGGAGAGTTCTTCCACGGGACGGTTCCACCAGTCGGAAATCTGATATTGCTCGAACTTCTGTTTCAACCGTTTTTTCGCTTCGGAGGCTGACATGCCCTTTAGCTGAGCTAAATAGAGGGCTTGCTCTCCGGCCTTCATCTTCTTGTAAAGACCGCGCTCCTCAGGAAGATAACCTATCTTGGAGACATCTTCCGCCTGCAGAGGGTGTCCTTGGAAGATGATGCGACCTTCGTCAGGGAAGGTGATGCGGTTGAGAATACGGATGAGCGTCGTCTTGCCGGCGCCGTTGGGGCCAAGCAGACCAAATACCGCACCTTCTCGCACAGAAAGCGATACTTTGTTGAGCGCGGTATGGTTGGAGTACCGTTTGGTGACCTCCTGAACTTCTACAATATTCATATTATATGGTTGGATTTACTTTTTTCTTTTTCTTTTTCTTCTTCTTTTTCTTGGCGGGAGGTGTCACGAAGAAGGCATTGTTGCTGATGAGTTGGTTGAGTTCTTTTGTGGGAGCTAGCTGGTACTCTTCCGGTACAGTGATGAGACCGTCGGAGAGGTCTGACAGTTGTTGCTTGATAACGTTGTCGTTTACGGAGTCACGGTTGAAGGTAAGATAGAGCATTTTGAGATGGTTGACCAACGGTTTGGCCATACGTTCGCGCTGCTCGGGCGGATATTGAGCGACCTCCTTGATGATGCGTTCCATGTTGCGGCCATAGGTGCGCAACTTGATGTTATGCTTGTTGTAATCTGGTTTCACCATGACGGGTTTCTCCACCTGTTTTTCAACTTTTGGGAAGGGCGCGTCAATGTCCAGCTCATAATTGGTCATCACATAGAGGTGATCCCACAGTTTATGCCAGTAGTCTATAGAATCAGTCTTGTTGCTATTCGGATCCATGTTCCGGTTCAGCTGGTCCATGGTGCGAACCACTGCGCGGGCAGCCTCGTTGCGCTTCTCGCGGTC
Source organism: Bacteroidales bacterium (assembly GCA_024686335.1). GTDB lineage: Bacteria > Bacteroidota > Bacteroidia > Bacteroidales > WCHB1-69 > F23-D06. The sequence goes on from JAILCI010000026.1 coordinate 3,939, forward strand.
TTCAATCAGTTTCAGTTGCTCGACCATCTTCTGCACGTTCCGGCCGTATTCCCTAATAGTCAGCGTGTTTCTTTTGGTATTGTATTCCATGTGTGTGATAAAGTACTTGTGATAAAAACGCGCAAAGATACATTTTTTTTGGTGAAAGGAGGAGTTAAGAAACTAAGAAGTTAAGAAACTAAGAGGTGCTAACTGAAAACTATTATCTATCATCTCTTATCTATTATCTAAAAAAACAGCGGATCGGAAAATGTCGACCCGCTGCTTTTTGGTGATAGAATCGCGAAACAAGACTATTCGAAAGACAAAATGGCTTTCTTGATAATCTCGATAGCTTCGCGGAGTTCTTCCTCGGTGATAACCAATGGAGGAGCGAAGCGGATGATGTGCTGGTGTGTCGGTTTGGCGAGCACGCCGAGTTCTTTCATCTTCACGCAAACGTCCCAAGCCTCTTTGCCGTTGGTCGGTTGGATGATGACAGCGTTGAGGAGGCCTTTGCCGCGAACTTGTTTGATCATCGGGCTGTTGACCTTGCCCATCTCCTCGCGGAAGATTTTGCCAAGGTACTCAGCACGTTCGGCGAGTTTCTCCTCTTTCACAACCTCGAGGGCAGCGATACCCACGCGGCATGCAACAGGGTTGCCGCCGAAGGTGGAACCGTGCTCACCCGGTTTGATGTTCATCATGATGTCGTCATCGCAGAGAACTGCGGATACCGGCATGGTACCACCAGAGAGAGCTTTACCCAAAACCAAGATGTCAGGACGAACACCCTCGTGGTCGCAAGCCAGCATCTTACCCGTACGGGCGATACCTGTCTGGACCTCGTCAGCGATGAAGAGCACGTTGTGAGCCTTACACAGGTCATAACATTTCTTCAAATAGCCCTCGTCGGGTACATATACGCCAGCTTCACCTTGGATAGGCTCTACGAGGAAACCACATACCATAGGATCTTCCAATGCCTTTGCCAATGCGTCTACATCGTTATACGGGATTTTGATGAAACCAGGGGTGAACGGACCGAATCCTTTGTAAGCGTCAGGATCGATGGAGAGGGAGACGATGGTGATGGTACGACCGTGGAAGTTACCGTCGCAAACGATAATCTTAGCCTGGTTCTCAGGAAGACCTTTCTTGTCGTAACCCCAACGACGGCAGAGTTTCAGAGCTGTCTCATCAGCCTCAGCACCAGAGTTCATCGGGAGCACCTTGTCATATCCGAAAGTCTCAGTCACATATTTCTCATACGGTCCCAGACAGTCGTTGTAGAAAGCACGGGAGGTCAGGGTGACCTTCTGAGCTTGGTCGATCATAGCACTGATAATCTTCGGGTGGCAGTGACCTTGGTTGACTGCAGAGTAAGCAGAGAGAAAATCGAAGTATTTCTTTCCTTCTACGTCCCATACGAACGGACCTTTACCCTTAGCAATGACTACATCCAGGGGATGATAGTTGTGGGCGCCATATCTGGCTTCCATGTCAATGGCTTGTTGACTTGATGTAATTTTTTCTACCATAATATTGTTATTATTTAATTGATAAGTTTTTTTCCAAAAAAGCAGGGCGCAAATATACTATTTTTTCTCAATATTTTTTGTACTTTTGCCACGATTTTTTATTAGTAAACATTATTGTAATATGAAAAAGAATATCCTCTTATTAGCGTTGGCTATTTTCGTCGTAGGCGCTTTCACTTCCTGTCAGAAGAATGTAGAAACCTATCAGCCTAAATGCAAGATCAAAAAGATCTGGTATCGCAGTGATGTTTATGATCCCAACGAGGTCTATAACTACGATGACAAAGGTGTGCTGACAAGCATCACCATAGATTCTACTCAAAGTTTTGAGTTCACGTATAACAAAAAAGAAAAGACAGTCTCTTCTATCTACCATGTTGGTGAGAAATATACGGAGACCGTCAACATCACGTATAATGATGATGATCTGATGGAATCAATGACCTATACTGTCGATGGGCAGGTGCGTCAGGAGATGACTGTCAGCCGTGATGAAGAGACCAACCGTATCTCAAAGATCGAAGAAAACTATGATAAAGATTTCTTTGACAACCTGATCTATACCAAAGACCTCCTGTTGTATAATCGTATGGTCGGTGATGTGGAGGAAATTCAGCAACTCTGCAAGCAGGATGCTTCTAAGGATTTGATTTTCCGTTCTACCAAGACCTTTACCTATGAGGAGGGCTCTGAGAAGAATTTCGACAACATCTCCCAGATTGTGGAGGAGTATCCTTCCCTTCGTCGTGTTGTTACTCGCACCTATCAATATGATGAGGAGTCTTTCAACCCCTTCTACGGCCTGCCTTTCGCTTATGCCGACTATGCTGGCTATTATTTGAATAATAAATTGTACGAGACTGAAGATGTTACCGTTGAGGGTATCCCTACCCGCAGTGTGACATATACATATAGCTACGAGGGTTTGCATTATATGAACAATAAGATGTATCCTCGTCAGTTCATCACCATCTCATCCGAGAACAATATTCCAATTCACACTTATATTCTTTACGTGAAATAAAATAGAGCATGAAGTTACACGCCGCCGGAACTCTTATCGTTATTACCAGCCTTTCCGTGATTTTGTTGACCACGGTGTGTTATATCCTTTTATTGAACAACCTCTGGTGGGTTAATTTGATCTTTTTTGCCCTGATGTTCATCATAGGGGGAATGATTGTACGTTTCTTCAGAGTTCCTTATCGCATTACAAATGTTGTGGAAGATGGCGTGATCTCTCCTGCAGATGGTACGGTTCTTTCTATCGGTCCTGCCTTTGAGTATGAATTTTTTCAAGATGAAAGGATAAAGATTTCCATCTTCATGTCGATAAATAATGTTCATGTTAACAGCTATCCTATAAGTGGGGTGGTGGAGTGCTCAGCTTACCATCCGGGCAAATATGCGTTGGCCAAGCTTCCAAAGTCTTCCGTGGATAATGAACATAATACTATTGTCGTGGCTAAGGATGAAGATCATAAGATTCTCTTCCGACAGATTGCTGGATTCGTAGCCCGCCGTATCATCAGTTATCCTGAGGTTGGCGACCATGTGGAACAGGGCGAAGAGGTCGGTATGATCAAATTCGGTTCCCGCGTGGATGTTTTTCTTCCATTGGATGCACAGGTGTTCGTTAATGTGGGCGACAAGGTGGTCTCTAAAAAAACCGTTTTGGCCTATTTCTAATCTCTTCTATGAAGCTCAGCATCGTCATCGTCAACTATAACGTCTGCTATTTTCTTGAACAGGCACTTCACTCTGTCTTCAAGGCGCTGAAGAATGTGGATGGCGAAGTCTTTGTTGTGGATAATAACTCCGTGGATAATTCCCTGGAGATGCTGGCGGAGAAGTTTCCGCAGGTCAAGGTGATTGCGAATAAAGACAATGTCGGTTTTTCTCGCGCAAACAATCAGGCTATAAGAATCTCGACAGGTGAATATGTGCTGCTGCTGAATCCAGACACTGTTGTGGAGGAGGATACTTTTGAGAAATGTATTGCCTTTATGGACAAGACTCCGGATGCCGGTGGCTTGGGCGTTAAGATGGTCAACGGCAAAGGCGAGTTCCTGCCTGAGTCCAAGCGCGGAATTCCGTATCCCTCGGTGGCATTCTATAAACTGTTCGGACTATCCAAACTTTTCCCTCATTCTAAGAAGTTCGGCTCCTATCATGCGACCTATCTTGACGAGAACGAGGTCAACCAAGTGGAGGTGCTTTCCGGCGCTTTTATGATGCTCCGTAAGAGTGTGCTCGATAAAATCGGACTTCTCGACGAGGACTATTTCATGTATGGAGAGGATATAGATCTCTCGTATAGGGTTCTGAAAGGTGGTTATAAGAATTATTATTTTCCTGAAACCAGAATCATCCACTATAAGGGAGAGAGTACAAAGAAGGGAAGTCTGAACTATGTCCATGTCTTCTATAAGGCGATGCAGATTTTTGCTCAGAAGCATTTCTCTCAGAAGAATGCAAAACTATTTAGTGTCTTCATTAACTTCGCTATCTGGTTTCGGGCTTCTTTGGCGGTGCTGAAGAGGATCTTTGATCGTCTGTGGCTTCCTTTATTAGATGCTATCATCATCTATGCTGGCATGTTCATGATTGCCCGTTATTGGGACAGCAATATTTTGGCGGCGCGCGATAGTGCGTTTCCCTCCTTTTATTATTATATTGTAATACCTTGTTATATATTAGTGTGGCTCCTTGCCGTTTTGCTCTGCAAAGGCTATCGACGGCCCGTACAACTAAGTAGTCTTAACAAAGGTATCCTGACAGGCACTGTCGTCATATTGCTAGTCTATGCTCTGTTGCCGGAAACACTCCGTTTCTCTCGAGCTGTCACACTCTTCGGAGCTATGTGGACGGTTATTTCGATGAATCTGACGCGTTATGTCTTGCGCCATTTGCCGGCGGGCAGCGATTTCGTGGGTTCACAGAACACGCGCCGAATTCTAGTGGTAGGGGAGAGTGTGGAGGCTAATCGCGTGCTAGGGCTTGTCCGCATGATGGACGCCAAGTGCTCTTTTGCGGGTATAGCCACGCTTCATGATGGACAACCGAAAGCTGCGCCGATAGTAGGCACTATCGAACATTTTTCCGAACTGCTCTCCTTGTATCGTGTCAATGAAGTTATCTTCTGCGCTAAGGATGTGACTTCCGAGCAGATCATCGACTGGATGAGCCGTTTACAAGATTCCCAGATAGAGTTCAGGATTGCCCCTGAAGACAGTCATTTCGTCATTGGCAGCAACTCAATATTCACCCCTGATAGTCTCTATACGATTCCAGTTCGGTCCTTGGCGCAGAGAAGTGTCCGTCGCAGCAAACGAATCTTCAACGTGCTTATCTCCTGTCTGTTGCTGCTCTTCATTTGGCTCGACATTTGGTTTGTCAGACGAAAAGGCCAATTCGTCCGCAACATCTTTGCGGTGTTGGCTGATCGCAAAAGTTGGGTCAGTTGCGTACACTATGACCGCTTTGGCGAGTTCGTGCGTCCGGGTGTCCTGCATCCCACTGATACGTACAAGGGACAGACTTTCTCCGACGACATGGTGATGCTTGCTGACGACCTCTATTTCCGTGACTACAGGCCGAGAGTCGATTTGGCCACCATGTGGAACAGTTTTGGAGACCTGGGAAGGTCATAAAAAAAGTTTCTGAGTGGAATAGAAAAATTAACTACATAACAATCTGATTAACAATAGATTATACATATTTATAACAAGTATAGAAAAAAATATTTGTAAGTCATTGGTTGTTAATAAAAAAAGTGTATCTTTGCACGCTTTTTGAAGTGGAATGCTATAAAGCAGCGAAAGGAAGATTTTTTTGTTGTAACTGCTTGATTTTCACGGACTGTATTGAAATAGGGTAGAGAATTGAAGGGTTGATTTCTTATAGTTAGAAAATACAATGTAGCACGCTTTTTCTTCAAAAAGTATGCTATTTTTTTTGATAATAATCAATAATTAAAAATCATAATTTTAAAAGGATGAAAAAGATTAAAATTACACAGGTGAGAAGTGCGGTAGGTAGACCGATCCGCCAAAAAAGATCCTTAGAATCATTGGGTTTGCACAAAATGCACCAAACGGTTGAACATGAGGCTACTCCTCAAATTGAAGGTATTGTGAATGCTATCAAGCATTTGGTAACCGTTGAAGAGTTATAACAGATTTTAAAATTTTAGTTGAGAAAAAGATATGACAACGAAATTACACAACTTAACACCAGCAGAGAATTCTACAAAGAATGTGAAAAGAATAGGTAGAGGTCAAGGTTCCGGTAAGGGCGGTACTTCTACAAGAGGTAACAAGGGTGCTCAGTCTCGTTCAGGTTACAGCCGTAAGATCGGTTTCGAAGGTGGCCAGATGCCCATTTACCGTATTCTCCCTAAGAGAGGTTTCAAAAATATCAACCGTGTGGAATATAACGCTATCAACATCAGCACTCTTCAGAAGCTTGCTGACAAGAACATCCTCGACATTAACAAGGAGGTTTTGATGGCTAACGGTTTGGCTAAGAAGAAAGATCTCATCGTCATACTGGCCAAAGGCGAACTGACCGCCAAGGTTAATGTGACTGCAGACAAGTATTCTGCAAAAGCCAAGGCTGCTATCGAGCAAGCTGGTGGCACTGCCAACCTGGTTAACGCTCCTGCAGCTGAATAATTTTTTAACAACACTCATTTTCTGTTATGAAAAGATTTATTGAAACGATAAAAAACATTTTCAGGATTGAAGATCTGAGAAAACGTATTCTCTACACGCTCTTCATCATCCTGATTTACCGTTTTGGTGCGCATGTGGTGCTCCCGGGTATCAACCCTGGCGGACTTTCCGCTTTCACCAAGGCAACCCAAGAGGGTATTCTCGGTATGTTAGACCTCTTCTCTGGTGGTGCATTCTCTAATGCTTCCATCTTTGCATTGGGTATCATGCCTTACATCTCCGCATCCATCGTTGTCCAATTGATGACTTTGGCTGTTCCCTATTTCCAGCGTCTTCAGAAGGAAGGCGAGAGTGGACGTAAGAAAATCAATCAGATTACCCGTTATCTTACCGTCCTCGTGCTGGCTATCCAGTCTCCCGCTTACATCGCTCAGCTGGTGAACCAATTCCCGCAGGCTATTGCTCCTTCAATGCTTGAGCACCATATCCTCGGTTTCACGGCATTCAGCGTTTGTGCGTTTATCCTCCTGATCTCCGCAACCCTGTTTATCATGTGGTTGGGCGAGAGAATCACTGACAACGGTATCGGTAACGGTATTTCCATGATCATTATGATCGGTATTATCGCCCGTTTGCCGTATGCTCTCAAGGCTGAGTTCGTAGCTCGTATTACCGAGATGAACGGTGGTCCGATCGTGTTCATCATCGAGATCGTTCTCATGATGGTCATCATCGCCCTCTGTATCCTCCTCGTTCAGGGTACCCGCCGTATTCCCGTCCAATATGCAAAGCGCGTCGTGGGCAACAAACAGTACGGTGGTGTTCGTAACTATCTGCCTCTGAAGGTCAATGCTGCCGGCGTTATGCCTATCATCTTCGCTCAGGCTATCATGTTCCTGCCGTTGATGTTCGTCAGAAACGTTGAGACCACCTCTGGTTTCTGGAGCAGTTTCATCGACTATAACAGATTCGGATACAACTTGGTGTTCTTCATCATGATTATTCTCTTCACCTATTTCTATACCGCTATTACTATCAACCCGCAGCAGATTGCTGAGGACCTGAAGAAGAACGGTGGCTTTATCCCTGGCATCAAACCGGGTAAGCAGACCCAAGAGTTCATCGATACTGTGATGTCCCGCATCACTCTTCCGGGCTCTATCTTCTTAGGTATCGTGGCTATCCTTCCTGCTGTAGTCCGTATGTTCGGTGTTAACCAACAGTTCGCACAGTTCTTCGGCGGTACTTCCCTCCTCATTATGGTGGGCGTTGTGCTGGATACGTTGCAGCAGATAGAAAGTCACTTGTTGATGAGACATTATGACGGTTTGACCAAGTCCGGTAGAATCAAAGGCCGTACCGGCGGTGTTTATGGAGGTTAATAGTGTTTATGACATTCAGAAGAATTAAATATAAGAGCGAAGCTGACTTCGTCAAGCTGAGAGAGAGCGCTAAGGTGGTGGCAATCACCCTCGCCGAGGTGGCTAAATATATCAAGCCCGGCGTACCCTTGACCTATCTCGACAGCATTGGCGAGCAGTGTATCCGCGACCATCATGCCATCCCGTCTTTCAAGGGTTTTGAGGGCTTCCCTGCATCCCTTTGTTTGTCGGTGAACGATGTGGTGGTTCACGGAATCCCGAAACAGGGCGATGTGCTCCGCGACGGTGACATCATCTCTGTTGACTGCGGTGCTCTTCTTAATGGCTTCCACGGCGATTTCGCCTATACCTTTGCCGTTGGCGAGGTGAAAGAGGAAGTACGTCTTCTGATGGAAAGAACCAAGGAATCCCTCATGCTTGGCATCAAGGCTGCAGTGAACGGCAATACGGTAGGCGACATCGGACACGCTGTCCAGACCTACTGCGAGCAGTTCGGATACGGTGTAGTTCGCGAACTCTGCGGTCATGGCATCGGCCGTGACATGCACGAGCGCCCTGACATCACCAACTACGGACGCCCTCATACTGGCGACCGTCTGCAACCCGGCATGTGCATCTGCATTGAACCGATGATTACCCTTGGTACTCATAAGATCTATATGGAGAAGGACGGATGGACCATCCATACTCAGGATAACAAGCCCGCCGCCCATTATGAGCACCAGATGATCATCACCGACCACGGCACAGAGGTAATTTCCTCCTATAAGCTCATCGGAGAAGTATTAGGCACACAAGAACTTTATTAAAACGAAATAATATATGGCAAAACAATCATCATTCGATTTAGACGGCATCGTAACGGAAGCTTTGGGCAACGGCATGTATCGCGTGCAGTTGGACAACGGCCACGTTATTCTTGCCCACCTGTCCGGGAAAATGCGTCTGCATTACATCAAGATCCTCCCGGGCGACAAAGTTCAAGTGGCTATGTCTCCTTATGACCTTACAAAAGGTCGCATCACCTATCGCTACAAAGCATAACAATAATTGATAAAATAATAAATAATAATAGCAATGAAAGTTAGAACTTCAGTAAAGAAAAGATCAGACGATTGTATCGTCGTTAGACGTAAAGGTGTTGTTTACGTAATCAACAAAAAGAACCCTAAGTTCAAACAACGTCAAGGATAATAATAATTAATAACTTAATAAATATACATTAATATGGCAAGAATTGCAGGTATTGATTTACCGAAGAACAAGCATGGCGAGATCGGTTTGACATACATCTATGGGATTGGCCGAAGCACAGCCCAAAGAATTTTGACAAAAGCCGGTATCAGCTGGGACAAAAAGGTAAATGAATGGAATGACGATGAATTGGCAGTAATCCGTGGATTGGTTAGTGAGATTAAGGTGGAAGGTCCCCTTAGATCTGAAGAACAGATGAACATCAAACGATTAATGGATATCGGCTGTTACAGAGGCATTCGTCATCGTTTGGGTTTACCGGTTCGTGGTCAGAGCACCAAGAATAATGCCCGTACACGTAAGGGACGTAAGAAAACTGTTGCTAACAAGAAGAAAGCAACTAAGTAATCATTAACATCTTAATTGGATAAACAATATGGCTAAAAATACTAAATCATCCAAGAAGAAAGTCGTTAGAATTGACGCTCAAGGAAAAGCCTTCATCTACGCTTCTTTCAATAATGTAATCGTATCCCTTACCAACAACGACGGCCAAGTTATCTCTTGGTCTTCCGCAGGTAAAATGGGTTACAGAGGTTCTAAGAAAAACACTCCCTACGCTGCTCAGATGGTAGCTCAGGATTGCGCCAAGGTTGCTTACGACCTCGGTCTTCGCAGAGTGAAAGTTTTTGTTAAAGGTCCGGGACAAGGCCGTGAGTCAGCTATCCGCTCTATTAACACTTGCGGTATCATCGTGGAAGAAATTATGGATGTTACTCCGCTTCCTCACAATGGTTGTCGTCCTCCTAAACACAGAAGAGTATAATTCATTGAATACAATAACAATATAGAAAGATTAAGATTATGGCAAGATATACAGGACCTAAGACTAGAATCGCTAGAAAGTTCAAGGAACCGATTTACGGACCCGACAAATATTTGGACAGAAAGAACTATGCCCCCGGCCAGCACGGTCTGAGCAGAAGACGTTCTAAATTGTCTGAGTACGGTCTTCAGTTGCAAGAGAAACAAAAAGCTAAATACACCTACGGCCTTCTGGAAAGACAGTTCCGTAAACTGTTTGACATGGCATCCCGTAAGAAAGGTGTTACTGGTCAGAACTTGATGCAACTCATCGAGTCCAGACTGGACAACGTGGTGTTCCGTTTGGGTATTGCTCCCAGCCGCGCCGCTGCCCGTCAGCTCGTTAACCATCGTCATATCACCGTTAATGGTCAGATTTGCAGCATCCCCTCCCGTCTGTTAGTGCCAGGCGATACCGTTGAGGTACGCGAGCGCTCTAAAGCTCTCGAGGTGATCACCAACTCCCTGAGCGGTAAGGCTATGACTTCTCCTTGGCTTGAATGGGACGGAAACCTCATGGTTGGTAAGTTCATGAACTACCCGCAGAGAGCAGAAATTCCGGAGACCATCAACGAGCAGGCTATCGTCGAGTTGTACTCCAAGTAATAGTAAGTAATCGGTGAACTGTGTTATGCAGTTCACTGTCCACAGTTCACTTAGATTATTAATTAAAAAATCAAATACAATGGCAATATTAACATTTCAAAAACCGGATCGAGTCATCTTAAATGAGGCCGACGATTTTCATGGAGTCTTCGAATTTCGTCCCCTGCAGCAAGGCTTCGGTGTTACCGTAGGTAATGCCCTTCGTCGCGTACTGCTCTCCTCATTGGAAGGCTATGCCATTACTTCTCTTAAAATAGAAGGCGTGACTCAGGAGTTCTCCTCCATCCCTGGCATCATGGAAGATGTTACCGACATCGTCCTTAACTTGAAGCAGGTCCGTTTGAAGAACAAGATTGAGAACAACACCAGCGAGAAGGCTACCATCGTCATCAGCGGTCAAGAGACATTCACCGCCGGCGACATCAATGGTTTCCTCAACTTCTTCCAGGTCCTCAATCCCGATCTGCTCATCTGCCGCATGGAGCCTTCCGTACGCCTCGTTATGGAAATCACCATCGACAAGGGTCGCGGTTATGTTCCAGTAGAGGACAACCGTTCTTTGCATGAAGGTATCGATGTTATCGCTATCGATTCCATCCATACACCTATTAAGAATGTGAAGTACTACATTGAGCCTTATCGTGTAGAGCAGAAGACCGACTTCGAAAAGCTGATTATGGAGATTGACACTGACGGTTCCATCCATCCTAAGGATGCCCTGAAGGAAGCTGCTAACATCCTGATTCAGCACTTTGCTCTCTTCACCGACGAGAAGATTACCCAAGACACTCCGGAACCTGCACAGGAAGCCATCAGCAATGATGACAACACTATGCTTATCCGTCAGGTCTTGAGTTCCAAACTCATCGACATGGACCTCTCCGTGAGAGCTCTCAACTGCCTCAAGTCTGCTGAACTGGAGACCTTAGGCGACCTCGTGGCCATTCATAAGAGCGACCTGCTCAAATTCCGTAACTTCGGTAAGAAATCTCTCGCTGAGTTGGAAGAGCTGGTTCACTCCAAAGGACTCGAATTTGGTATGGATGTATCACAATATCAATTAGATAAAGAATAAGAAGCAATATGAGACACCAAAAGAAAAACAATCATTTAGGAAGAACAGATGCCCACAGAAAAGCAATGCTTTCCAACATGGCATCATCCTTGATCATGCACAAGAGAATCAATACGACTCTTGCAAAGGCTAAGGAATTGAGAAAATACATTGAGCCCCTCGTGACTCGTAGTAAGAATGATACTACCCATTCCCGTCGTATCGTTTTCGGTCAACTGCATAACAAATTTGCCGTTACCGAATTGTTCAGAGAAATTTCTCAGAAGATCGGCGATCGTCCCGGTGGTTATACCAGAATTCTTAAAACCGGTTTCCGTAAGGGTGATAACGCAGAGATGTGCTTGATCGAGTTCGTTGATTACAACGAGACTTACACACAAGCTGGTGGTAAGAAGAAATCTACCCGTACACGTCGTAGCAGTAAGAAGTCCAACAAGCCAGCTGAGGCTGTTGCTGAGACTACCGAAGCTCCGGCTGCAGAAGCTACTGAAACTCCCGCTGAATAAGCGACTAGTTCATACACAAATTGAAGGAGGATCCATCGGGTCCTCCTTTTCTGTTTATGTTGAGACGTTTCATGAAACGTCTCTGTCATTTATTTCTTGACTATTTTTCTGGTTAATGTGTTGCCATCTTCGGTGACGACTTGCAGAATATATATTCCGGATGGAAAGGTACTCATATTTAGATCGCATTTGTCACTGAAAATGTCTTGAATCTTTATGATTCTGCCACTGATGTCTGCGAGTGTGATTCTCTTAATGAGTTTATCAGAATGGATAGAGGTTATATCAGAAGTCGGGTTGGGTGTCACGGATAATGCTGTTTGTCTATCATGCTCCTCAATGCCAACGAATTCACTTGCTGACATCCAACTCTCTGCCAGACTGTTATCATAGTCCAAGTCTATCAAGATGAGAAACTCTCCAAATCCGTCTGCTGCTGTAGGCCAGGGTGGGGTATCGGCATACGTCACCTCGTCGATGATATTCCCCCACGCGTCAGCTAGTACCAAAGCCTCAGATTTGTTGTCTAAATGACGATAGAATTTTCCATAAGCAGTCTTGTGATAGCAATCTTGGAATACCTGCGGATTTGATGCGAGGAAAATCTCCTGATGTGGATTGATAACTGAATTTGCTGGGAACTGATATGTAAGCCCCAAGTTCTTAAAATAGATACCTGTGACATCCACTGTGTCTGAACTGTTGTTGGTGATACCGATAAACTCTAGTTCGTCTGAAGAGTGTCCCATCATAATGGGCGGATGGTAATTGATTTTACTGATGACTAATGATGGTAGTGTTTCTACTGCACAAGATAACGTGTCATTGAACGCGCTGTCAAGCCAGTCGAAACGATTTCCAATCCACTCTTTCATTTCTAAGAGATGAGCGTCGTAGTCATAGAATCTTAGCCAGCGCCAGATCTCTCGCCCCATTGCATTCTCAATGCGGTTCACAAGACTGTCGATAAGATGATTAATGTGGTTGATGTCTAATGGAGCACCCTCTTCTGTCAACTCGTTCCATCTATTGGAGAGATAGCAATAAAACATATCATCTTCATATAGCTGATGCCAAAAGTCTGAACCGGTGTTGTCACCATTATCGAACTGTAATACGTCATAGCCTGAGCGACCTACAACATTTCCCAAATCATTACCAAAGGTCAAGTTGAAGTCCCACACGGGACCAGCGCGCAGTTTGCCCATACGGTCCTTGTGGAAGAAGGTGCTCTTCTGATAGATGTCCACATTAGAGGTGAATTCACCCATTATCATATAATCGACAAAGGCGGGAATGTCAATGTAAGCAGGAAATCCTGTGCCCACATCCTGATTATGTGCAGCTATCGTCTGAGTGATTGTGTCGAAGTACTGCTGAATATAGGTTCCCTGTTCGGCAGAAATTTCTTCGGGTTTTGGATCGTGAAAGATATAGTTGACATCCTCCCAATAGTCATGAGCGGGTGTTGTCCATGCAGCTACGTCTCCACCTGTGGTTTTATCAGCCTTGATGATATAGCCTCCACTAACCTTTGGGAAAGTGTTGTCAGTGCTGTCCATAGCCCAAAGATCTACTCTGTTATCGTCAATCTTGATCTTTTCAGTCAGGTAATAGAGTCCTCGGTAGTCACCATTGACGATCACCTCGCAGTAGCGCGTGCGTGGTGCATAGTGACCTAACTCAGCCATAAGGATGTAAGAGAGGGCATCGCGCAAGTATGACCGTTCGTCATTCATTGGGTTGAGAATCCAGTCGTTTTCGGCTGGAAGGCCGAGAAGTGGTACGTTGAGATTTGTGCTGTCGTCCGCCATACGTGTCTCTAACCCGTAAGGTTTCTTATTATGCCCTTGGGATGTAGAACCTCGCAACTCAATGCCAATTCGACCGTTATAGTTCAAATATGCACTGTCATTTTGGTTGTCTAAATAGTTGATGGTAGAGTCATTGACGAACAGAATCTTCATCGTTGCACCCACTTTCGGATCATCCTGAATCGCATAATGGTTATTGGTGTTTGGGTCTATGTCTGTAGTGATGATGACGATTGGCAGATTTGACGAAGAGAGCCATTGCGCATGCCCAGCAAGGTAGACCAGGCAGATAGTTATTATCAGTAATGCTCTTTTCATCATAATGATTTTCAATAAAGAGCAAAACTACAATTTTTATCTTACGAATAGAAAAATATGACTTTTTTCAGTGCATTTTTTTCAGCTAAATATTATTCTTTATAATGCTTTTGAATGCAGAAAAAAATATGTATCTTTGCCATTCCCTTTCACGAGGGAATTTTTATTTGTAAATTATTGAATATTAAATATTTATCATATGAAAAAGTATGGATTTTTAACCTTGCTTTGTGCAGTTAGTTTTTTTATTTTTTCTAGTTCTGCGCCTATGACTACTAAAGCTAAACCTAAGAAGAACAAGTCAGGAGTTACTTTGACGAATCTTGACAAGTCGGTGAAGCCGACAGAGGATTTCTATCAATATGCATGCGGTGGATGGATGAAGTTGAATCCGTTGAAAGCCGAGTATGCCCGTTACGGTAGTTTTGATGTCTTGGGAGAGAACAACCAAAAGCAGTTGAAAGAGCTTGTGACAAATCTTTCCAAGAAGACCTATGCCAACGGTACTGTTGAGCAAAAGGTTGGCGATCTCTATAAAATTGGTATGGATTCTGCTAAGATTGAAGCTCAGGGTGCTCAACCAATCCAAGACGAGCTGAAGAAGATTGCTTCCATTCAGCGCTCTGCTTTGACATTTACTTTGGCAGACATGGCTAAGGAAGGCCATTATCCTTTCTTTGGCCTTTTTGGCTCTTCAGATCCCGATAACAGTGCTATGACGATGGCTTATTTCTGGCAGACTGGTTTGGGAATTGGCGATCGTGACTATTATCTTGATGCTGATCAGCAGAATATTCGCGATGAGTATGTGAAATTGATGACCAAGATGTTCCGTATCTCTGGTTACAGCCGTATGGCTGATGCTGAAGGACAGGAGGAAGTGCTGGCCAAGAAGGTGCTCGCATTGGAGACCGCTATGGCTAATTTCTTCGTAGACAAGACCGTCTTGCGTGATCCTTATCAGACAATTCACAAGATGACTCCTGCCGAGTTCCAGAAGATGTTCCCGGCAGTGAATCTCACTCAATATTTTGAGAAGCTGAATCTGAAGATTGACACTCTCAATGTTGGTCAACCTTCCTATTTCCAAGGCTTAAATAGTCTTATCACTATCGCTGATATGGAGATTATCCGTGCTTATCTGGCATGGAATGTTATCCGCAGTGCTGCTCCTTATTTGAGTTCTGAGTTTGTGGATGCAAGTTTCGACTTCTATGGCAAAACCCTTTCCGGCCGTGTGGAGAACAGCCAGCGCTGGAAACGCGTAATTAATACCATTGATGGTACGCTCGGCGAGGCTCTAGGCCAAATGTATGTAAAGGCTTACTTCCCAGCCGAAGCTAAGGTCCGCATGGAACAACTGGTGAAGAATCTTCAATGGGCTCTCGGCGAGCGCATTAAGAATTCTACCTGGATGACAGAAGTCACCAAGAAAAATGCTCTTGCAAAACTGGATGCTTTCCGTGTGAAGATTGGTTATCCTGATAAATGGCGTGACTATAGCGCTTTGATCATTAAAGATGATAGCTATTATGCTAATATTCAACGTGCTAACCGTTTTGAGACAGCATACAGCCTCTCCAAGATTGGCAAACCGGTAGATCCTACGGAGTGGCAAATGACTCCCCAGACCGTTAATGCATATTATGAGCCCAACACTAACGAGATTTGCTTCCCGGCAGGTATTCTTCAACCGCCTTTCTTCGACATGAATGCTGATGATGCCGCCAACTATGGCGCAATCGGCGTGGTGATTGGCCATGAGATGACTCACGGCTTCGATGATCAAGGTCGTAACTATGACCTTAAGGGTAACCTTACCGATTGGTGGACCGCCGAAGATGCAAAAGCATTTACAGACCGTGCTCAACTTATTGTGGATCATTTCAACTCTATTGAGGTGGCTCCTGGCGTCTTTGGAAATGGTTCTTTCACTTTAGGTGAGAACATTGCCGACAACGGTGGTTTGAATGTCTCCTATACCGCTTTGAAGAAAGCTATGAAGGATGATCCTAAAGCCATCAAACCGTTGATGGACGAGTTTACTCCTGAGCAGCGTTTCTTCCTGGCATATGCCACCGTTTGGGCTGCCAATATTCGCCATGAAGAGATTCTTCGCCGTACCAAGACTGACCCGCATGCTCTTGGCCGTTGGCGTGTTAACGCTACTTTAAGACATATTGACGCTTTCTATGAGGCCTTTAACGTCAAATCTACTGATCCGATGTGGATGGCTCCTGAGAAACGTGCCCGTATTTGGTAATCTGTAACGATAGAATATTTTGTATGGAAAAGAAAAAATTAGCCGTAATTGCCTTTGGTGGCAATGCGCTTTTGAAAAGTAAACAGAAAGGAACTTACAAGGAACAGATCGAAAACGTGACCGAGACCTGCCGCTCTCTGCTTCCGATGATCAAGGCAGGATATAATATCGTCATCGGTCATGGTAATGGTCCTCAAGTGGGCAATGTGATGTTGCAACATAAGGCTGGTAAGGCTACATATGATGTGGAAGCCATGCCGCTTAACTTCTGTGTTGCCGAGACTCAAGGCTCAATTGGCGCTCTCATTGAAGATGGTCTGCGTCATATTTTTGCTGAAGAGGGGTTGGAGAAAGACACTGTAACTTTGTTGACTCATGTCGAGGTAGACGCTAACGATCCGCACTTCTGGAATCCTACTAAACCAGTCGGTCCTTACTGCACTGCAGATGAGGCTCTCGAGTATCATGAGGCTACCGGTGATGTCTATCATGAGGATCCGAAAGGCAACGGTTGGCGTAAGGTAGTCGCATCTCCCAAGCCTATCCGCATTCAAAATGTTAAGCTCGTCCGTCAACTTGCTGAACAGGGCATCATTGTTATTACTGTCGGCGGTGGTGGTATCCCCGTGGCTATGAAGAATGGCTATCTGCAGGGCGTTGAGGCTGTCATCGACAAGGACCTCGCATCTGCTTTGACAGCTACTCAAATCGAAGCCGATGAGTTCTACATTCTCACGGATGTGCCAAAAGTGTACATTAATTTCCGTAAGCCTAATGAGAAAGCTCTGGACGAGATTACCGTCGCTGAAGCGAAGAAGTATCTCAAAGAAGGTCAGTTCACGGAAGGTTCTATGGCACCTAAGGTCCGCGCTGCTATATCTTTTGTGGAGGCATCAGGACATCCTTGTATCATCACGGAAGCCGGCCGTTTGGGCGATGAGTCTTGCGGTACCAGAATCGTGAAGTAATTTTAAGCAAATTTAAGAACAAATCAATAATAAACATCTAATTACCAATCATTATGGCATTTAATTTAAGAAACAGAAGCTTTTTGAAGCTGTTAGATTTCTCTCCGAGAGAGATCCAATTTTTCCTTGACCTGGCTCGCGACCTCAAACGTGCTAAATATACAGGCACTGAGCAACCGCGCTTGAAAGGTAAAAACATCGCTTTGATTTTCGAAAAGACCTCTACTCGTACACGTTGCGCTTTTGAAGTGGCCGCCTACGATCAAGGTGCTCACGTTACCTATCTTGGACCTTCAGGTTCTCAGATCGGTATTAAAGAGTCTATGGCTGACACCGCTCGCGTGTTGGGTCGTATGTTCGACGGTATTGAATATCGTGGTTTCAAGCAGACCACCGTTGAGGAACTCGCTAAGTTCGCCGGTGTTCCTGTATGGAACGGTTTGACCAATGAATTCCACCCGACTCAGGTTCTCGCTGACTTCTTGACAATGAGCGAGCATGTAGACAAACCCCTCAACCAGGTTACTTACGCTTACCTCGGCGATGCCCGTTTCAACATGGGTAACTCTCTGATGGTCGGTGGTGCCAAGATGGGTATGGATGTCCGTATCGTGGCTCCTAAGGCTCTCCAACCGGATCCTGAGCTCGTAAAACAATGCAAGACTATCGCTAAAGAGACCGGCGCTAAGGTTACCGTTACCGACGATGTCAAGAAAGGCGTCAAAGGCTGCGACTTCCTCTATACCGACGTTTGGGTTTCCATGGGCGAGCCCGTTGAGGTATGGAAAGAGCGTATTGCTCTCCTCAAACCTTATCAGGTTAACAAAGAGACGATGGCTCTCACTGGCAATCCTAACTGCAAATTTATGCACTGTCTGCCCGCTTACCATAACCTGGAGACTCAGGTGGGTCGCGACGTACACAAACAATTCGGTCTCGATGGTATCGAGGTTACCGAAGATGTGTTCGAGTCAGAGAACTCCATCGTATTTGATGAGGCCGAGAACCGTATGCATACGATCAAGGCTGTCATGGTTGCCACTCTGGGTGACTAATCATCAAGTTAGTGATATTGAAAAAGGATGGTCAATGGCCATCCTTTTTTTGTATCTATCAATTTGGGGTAAACTAAACTACCGTGACTGCAGTGCCAGTAGCAATAATCATCAGCATTGCGTTGTTGGAGCCTAATACCTCATAGTCGATATCGATGCCGATAACTGCATTGGCACCGATCTTCTCTGCACGCTGACAGAGCTCGCTGAGAGCTTTTTCGCGGGCTTCTATAAGTTCGCCTTCATAGGACCTCGAACGACCGCCTAATACATTATGAATGCTGGCAAAAAAGTCTTTAACAAAATTGATACCGGTAATGACCTCCCCAGAGATTATGCCGTAATATTTGGTAATCTGTTTTCCCTCAATGGTAGGAGTGGTTGTTAAAATAATATTGCTCATAGTGTTAGTGTTTAAAAATGGTTATAGATATGATTTTATTGTATTTTTTCAAAGATGAACGATGAGTTCGCATATGAGACGGTCCAATTCTTTGTTTGAGTTTTTATGTAGGAAGTATTTCTCATAGTCGAATCTTATGCCAGCCCTTACAGGTTTTTCGATGAATATCAGCGTTAAACCAGTGGTTAAGCGCTGATAGAAGGTGTCGTATGTGTAATGCCCCAAGTCGTCAGCAATACCATTGCAGTTGGGTGATATGGCATCGTAGCGTAGTGATAATGAAATGTTAGAGAGCGCCTTCTTCTCGATGTTGAACTTGTAGTATGCGAATCCGTACATTGCGTGTGTGGCGGGCATATTCGCTTCGTCGTACATTTTGTAGATATATTCAGCCTCCAAGTGTAAATTATGGATGTCGTAAGCAATGCCTGCGTCCATAACGTGCATCCGCAAATTATCGGGGATGACGGCCGCATAGTTTAATGATAGCGTAAATCCCTTGAAGAACTGGAAGGTGCCTCGTGCTACGTAATTGAGGCGTTTTTGGAACTCAGTTTGACGACCGAATCCCTTGCTGTTGAAAACTCCAGCCTTAATGGTGAAGGGTACGGTTTTGTCCCATTGGTATTCAATGACTCCTCCCACGTCACTCCACGCTGTAATCTTTTGTGTGAGGAATGATTTGTCGGAGAAGTAATATTGATAGGGTGACAGCAAGTTTTCGTTGCTGAAGGGCATCTTGTCGTATCCTATGAGGAAAGAAAGACCCTTGACGGGCTTGTATTTGGCGAAGATGGCCACGGGAGAGAACTTACCGCCGAAGGTCAGGTCTACCAATGCCATATAGGAAAAACATGGATGTACACTGCCAGAAACCCCAATTCGGGTGTGACGCAGCTCAAAATGTTGTCCCCAGTTGTTTGTGTTTAACTCATAACGCCCTAGCACCGTAGCGGTGAATTTGGGTATGTAGTCTTTTTTGGTAAAACGCTTATAACGATGTGTAGTCGTGTCAGGAGCGGGTAACGAGTCCTGTTGCTGAGCCATTAATGAAGGGGCGCAGCATAAGCCGACAAGGAAAAGTATCAGATAGAGGTGCTTTCTTGCCATAGCCTAAAATCAGTGATAACGCCAATTTCCATTGATGTCGCCGCCGAAATAGTCCTCAGGCTCGGGATCATAAATGTCGCGCTGCGGTTGCAACTTGCGAACCAGACGCATCTTCCAGTTGCTGTCGTGCGGCTCCCCATATTTGTTGGAATGCAATAACTCATAATCATTGCCCACTAATGCCGGGTCATAGAAAACGAACTTGACATTCGACTGGTTGTCAAGATAGTAGTAGTGCCAGATCTCGTATGGAAGTGTCACGGGGTCGGAGGGGATCTCCAGAATCTCGTTGGGCTGACCATATTGCAGATAGACTCGTCCACGGTCGGTTCTGTAACCCTTGACTTGCAGACTGCCAAAGCGCTCTTGTACCATGTCAACCATCTTCTTGTACTTCAACCATTCACCTTCCGGATTGGAAGGATTACGTGCCAGCCAGAATGAGTAGAAGTATCGTTGCAACTGCTCGGTGGAAACATTCTTCATTCGCAGGTCGAAGAACTCTCGCTCCATAGTGTTGGCAATAGGGTAGAGGCATCTCACATTCTCAACAAGAATCTCGTGATCTGTCATAGTACTTACAAAAGAACCGTCCAAGACAACGTCATTATAGTTGTTAATATCAAAATGAATGTCCGGGTTACTCTTTTGGAAGAAAACTTTATTGATAAACAACAATGAATCCCCATCATAAAGCTCAACAACGGCGTTGTAATTGCCGGAAGGCAGTTTGAAGGTGTTGAACTGATCGAAAACAAGCACAACATCATTGGTCTTCAATTTTTTGGTAATGATGTTTTCCGGCATGGCCACCAGGTTGTTCTCCGCATATTCAATGAAACACTTTGCAGTGATGGGCTTGTCAGCACCAACGATGTTTTTGGTATTGTAAATCTCGGTGGCAAAAGGCAATGCATATTGTGTCTCAGGTACGAAGTTGTAGAAGAGTGGGGGAAGACTGAAGCCGTACTTGATAAATAGGTCGGTAGATTTTGGTGATGAGGCAGAAGAGTATAGTGAGATGTGTGAAGATGATATCTTATCTTCTGGGAAGTTAACCTGAATATAGTCAATGTACTTCAAGGCTGAAGTGTCACTATTGTGTAAGTCTTTGAGAGTGAAATGGATGTAGTAGTCTCCGTTCTCAACGGGCAAGTTGTTTATATTAGCGAAGTCAGCCTTGCCGACTCGTATGCTGTCGTTATAGAGGTCGGAGGATAATATATAGTGAAGACCGGTAATGATAGAGTCGTTTTTTACAATGTCAACTTGAATTTCCACATCAGCCTCATATTTTCCCTGCTCATTGAGTGCGTATTGCACAGAATTGCCGCCTATAATGAATGAGAATTCAATATAGGGCTGCATTGCGTGGGTACAATAGGCCTTGTGACTGATGAAGGCCTTCATGTTTTGGGCTTGTAGGCTGCCGAACAACAGCATGAGGATGCTCAGCAGTAGAACCGGTCTTTTCATAATTATCTGAGTTTTTTGGATATCTCGTCAATCAGGCTGTCGATGGGCAGACGGTACTGCTCCATAGTATCACGCTCACGAACAGTAACGGTGTTGTCCTCTTTGGTCTGGTTGTCGATGGTGATGCAGAATGGGGTTCCGATGGCATCCTGACGACGATAACGACGTCCGATGGCATCTTTGTCCTCGTACTGAACCATGAATTCTTTCTTTAATTTTTCAAAGATCTCCTGGCCGATTTCAGGCAGACCGTCTTTCTTCACCAACGGAAGAATGGCGACTTTGTAAGGAGCCAGTTTCGCGGGCAGGCGCAAGACTGTACGGATGGAACCGTCCTCCAGTTTCTCTTCCGTGTAAGCATTGCTGAAGACTGCCAAGAACATACGGTCTACACCTATTGAGGTCTCGATGACGTATGGTACGTAATTTTCGTTCAATTCAGGATCGAAGTAGCGCAGCTTTTTGTTGGAGTATTTCTCGTGTTGTGAGAGGTCGAAGTTGGTACGGGAGTGGATGCCTTCCAACTCTTTAAAACCGAACGGGAACTTGAACTCGATATCGGTAGCGGCATTGGCGTAGTGAGCCAGCTTTTCGTGATCGTGGAAACGATAGTTTGAAGGATCAATACCCAAGTCGGTGTGCCACTGCAGGCGAGTCTGTTTCCAATAGTCGAACCATTTGAGTTCCTCGCCGGGTTTGACGAAGAACTGCATCTCCATCTGTTCGAATTCGCGCATACGGAAGATGAACTGACGGGCCACGATTTCATTACGGAATGCCTTGCCAATCTGGGCAATGCCGAAAGGCAGTTTCATACGGCCAGTCTTGTAGATGTTCAAGAAGTTGACGAAGATGCCCTGAGCTGTTTCAGGACGCAGGTAGATGGTGTCGGCGCCTTCAGAAACGGAACCCAACTTGGTGGCGAACATCAGGTTGAACTGACGGACATCTGTCCAGTTGCGTGTGCCGGAAATAGGGCAGGCGATGCCTAACTCTTCAATCAAGGACTTCAAGCCAGCCAAATCATTTGCGTTCATCATCTCGGAGAAACGCTTGGTGATGTCGTCAATTTGTTTTTGATATTGCAGAACGCGACCGTTGGTTTCACGGAACATCTTCTCGTCGAAGTTTTCAAAACGCTTTCTGGCCTTTTCCACCTCTTTGTTGATTTTGTCCTCAATCTTCTGGATATGATCTTCGATCAGGACATCAGCACGATAACGTTTCTTAGAATCTTTGTTGTCAATCAACGGGTCATTGAATGCGTCAACGTGACCGGAAGCTTTCCATATGGTGGGGTGCATGAAGATGCTGCTGTCCAGACCTACAATGTTCTCGTGGTATTGGACCATTGCCTTCCACCAATATTGTTTGATATTGTTTTTCAGTTCCACACCGTTTTGACCGTAGTCATACACAGCACTCAGACCGTCATAGATCTCGCTGGATGGGAAAATGAAACCATACTCTTTAGCGTGTGCTATAATCTGTTTGAAAAGCTCTTCGTTGTTTGCCATATTGTTTATTCAAAAGTAAATGATATCTGTAATATTTTTGATTTTAACGAGGTTACACTCGTTGCGTACATGTTGTCTTCTTCTTTCAAGAGGTTAACGAAACCAAAGGACATCTTCAGTTCCGTAGAGAATTTGAAATAGGTGCAGTAGAAATCAAAACCGATGCCCGCGAAACCTTGAAAGTCGTTGGGATAGAGTTTCAAGATAATCTCCTGCGGGTTGGACGACTGCTTCTTGGCTGCAGAGATGAGGTCGAGACTGTACTGCGCACCGGCGATGACGTATGTTCGGATATTGTTCATCATACGTGATGACTTGAACTTGATCATCAATGGCAGATCCAGATAAACAGACTCTGCATGTTTCTCTGTAACCAATTGATTTCCGGTACTATACTGGATATTGTAGTTGACGATACGGTCGCCAAAGGCCAAACCTGGGATGAAACGGAGATCAAAGTATTTGCCTAGTCGTACATTTGTCACGATACCTAGATTGAAACCTGATAGAGGTTTTGTATTGACGACCATTAGGGAGTCATATTCCGCTAAATTTGGCTTGGAGGCTATCGTAAAGTCGAATTGATTATAACCAATCAAAAAACCGAAATGGAAAGGTTTCTTGTCATATTTCAGAAGATTGGGTACACCAAATGACCATCGGTCGGACTGTCCAAAGAGACTAGTAGAACATAAGGACAAGAGCGTTACCACGACAAAAAGTCTTTTCTTCATAGCTATTGTATTCAAATGTTCTGTTTAACGATAAAAAAGCGTGTTTTATTATAGGAAGGAAGCAATACAAGTGATTTAATCCTCTTTTTTCTCAGCGAATTCCTTTTTGAGATGAGCGGGGTTGACAGGTACTACGCCCAGATATTCGCAAACAAGTCCGCCGGCGATATTGGCAGCCAGACAGGTGTCTTCTATCGACATTCCTTTAAGCAGGAATAGAGTGGCTACGGCGATAACGGTGTCGCCAGCACCTGACACGTCGTTGACATGACGCTGGAAGGCGGGATGATGGTAGAAGTGATCATTTGTTCTGTCGTAGAAGGCAATACCTTTTGCAGACATGGTGATCATCACTTTGTCAATTTGCTTTTCTTTAGCGAAATTCTTTCCTATTTCATGGATTTCATCCAATGAAAGTTCTACTGTATCCTCAAGACGAATGCCATGGACCAATTCTTTCAAGTTTGGTTTGAAGAGTTGAACATTTGAATAGTTACCAAAGTTGCGGTGTTTAGGATCTACAGCGATAAAAATATTTTTGGCTTTGGCAAAGCTGATAATCTCCTCAATTAAAGTCTTGGAGAAAAGTCCTTTGTCGTAGTCTTCAAATATGATGGCATCAATTGAATGGTGTTCAATGAGTTGTTCGATAGTGGTGAGAAATTGGCGTTGTTCACGCTCTTTCAGCACTTCCACTTGCTCATCGTCCACACGCACAATCTGTTGGCTGTTGCCTATGATACGATATTTCACGGTGGTGCGACGGCCGTACATGGGCACAATACCTAAGGACTCCATGCCGGCGTCCTCTAGAAGTTCGTAGAAGACTTTCGCTTTGTTGTCACTGCCAATGACAGAGCAAAGGATAGGGTTGGCGCCGAGCTCTTTAAGGTTGAGTGCTACGTTGGCGGCACCACCCAAGCGGTAACTTCTGTTCTGAGCATTGACGATTGGCACAGGAGCTTCCGGACTAATACGGTTCACTTTGCCCTCAATGTAGCAGTCGATCATGGCATCGCCAACGACTAATATGTTCGTATCTTTAAAATTATCAAAGATTTGGTTTACTTTTTCAATATCCATTTTGACAGAATTTTTAGGTTGCAAAAATACAAAAAAATAATGATACTTTTTCCCCTTACATCAAAGGGTTGCAATTTAGTGATTGCGGGATCTGAAGACCACTCTTCAGAGGGAAGAGAAGTGCATTGTCTTGTTCTGTATTACCAGTGCCGAGGTCGAGGCTACTGTTAAAATGCAGATGTGAAGACTTTGGCTGGAAACCAAGTCTGATATAGTATTCGGTAAGATGTTCGTCTGCCGGTATAAGGGCCGCTGCAGCCAATTGCTTATCCCTACAAAAATCTATAGCTTGTTTTACCAACGCCTCCGCGATGCCTTGCTTGCGGTATTCCGGAAGAGTGGCAATGGCGTATAGGTAACCGATTTGTCCAATCTCAGTATCACAGACAATGGCGAAACAGGTGGCAACTACCTGGCCGTTTTCACGATGCAAGAAGGCAGTGTCCATGCAATAATGACGAGAAAGGAAGGAGTGGATGAACTCAGGTTCGTCGCCAAAGCAAGTGGTCCAGACTTTTAGTATCTCCCGGTGGGTGGCGTTCAATAGAAAAGCAGTATGCTTCTCACCCATTTGGGAAGGTTGGTATGATTCCTTGGATTTTCTTAATCCTGGGAGTCCAAGGTCTTCTTCTCGGTCAAGATATATATACTGAGCGGGAAGATGCTGTGCGAATAGTTGCGCTATCATGGGGTAAACTCCTTCGTATGAGGTGTCGGCTTTCTCAATATGTACACAGATGGTCTGATCGTTGAGAGGTGAACCATAAGTGAAGGCTACGGGAGTCTCGTCTACTAGCAAGACTCCTCCAATGATACCCAACTCAGTATAGTGCTCAAATGCCTTTCGTATAACTAGTTGTTCTGCCTCTTCTTGATTTGAATCATCTCCTCGGGCTATATGCCACGATTGTTCCAGACGGAGACAAGCTTCAAACAATTCTGGTGTAAGTGTTTCGTATCGATATTGGTACAAACCGTTGAATTTATTCACATGATTCCTTTTGGCTGCTAACTTTTTGCCTCTGTATGCCTTGAATTTCTCTGTTTCGTAGAGATAATCGTCATAGTCGCGGTTGTGGTCAAAACCCCATAAGTCTGGTTGCTCTTGTCGTAGCCATTCAGTCTCTTCTTTCGACAAATTGATGAGTGTGAGACTTGAACATTCAGGTTGCTTTTTAAGTTGGTCAATAATTATAGGTAGCCGTTCGCTATAAATGTCAGGGAGAATCATGTAACCGATTCTTCGCTCTCCGTATATTTTGCAGCGGATTACAAATCTGTCTTCCACTACTGTCCATTGGGTTTCGTAGAAATTTTGCCAACAGAAAAGGTTGGTGAAGGCTTGATCGCATACGCGTCCACCATTTGGCATAAAACTCCGGAAAGTGGAGAGGTCTTCGATATGTAGAGGTTGAAAATTGAGTGCCATTATTGTTTGATGATTTTTAGTCTTACTTGAGAGTTGACTACAAGTATATAAATGCCGTTGGCTAGAGTAGACAAGTCGATGGAATCCTTGGTTGAATTTATCAGATGTCTGCCTGAGATGTCGTAAAGATCTAATGATTGGATAGGTGATTGTGTGTCGGTTGGCATACAATGCACTAATCCGTTTGTGGGGTTGGGGTAGAGGCGGAAATTTTCCTCTTTCATCACGGTGATGCCCGTCCCGTGGGGCAGCCTGTCACTTCCTATAAAAAAGGAGACTCCGCCGGCATAGTTTCCGATGAGGAGGTCAGGGAGATTGTCGCCGTCTAAAAGCCCTACGGCAGCGCTACAGCGTATTCCTTCGCGCAGTCGTTGCGGTACTCCATCAATGGTCTCTGCCAAAGTCTGCTCCGCTAAGGTGAAAGCTCCATCCAGATTGCCGTCGATGTTCTTATAGTATTGGATGTGCCCTTTCTCACTTCCGCAGAATAGTACGGTGCCTAAGTTGGGGTCGCGATAGAAGCAGGGTACACTGTAACCGAAATATGAGAGGTTAAAGTCGCGCACGTCTACTTGCCCTAAGGTGTCAGTCACAAAATCGAAGCTGCCGTTTGCATTGCTGTGATAGTAGCTGAGCAGTCCCCGCCGGTTGCCAATGATGAGGTCTGTCTTTTGATCACCATCCAGGTCGAATAGCTGCGGCGTGCTGTAAGCACCTGCGGAGATTCCAAGATAGTTGGTCGTGATCTCGCCTGTTCCTGTGGTTATCCTATTGTGTGGAACTAGCGTCAAAGTGCCGTCACGATCTCCACAGAGCATGTCAACCAATCCGTCTCCGTTTAAATCTCCGAAAGTTGGGTGCAGGGCTTGTCTGTTGAGTGCGCGCAGATTGCCGAAGTCCTCATCTGCCAGTTGGAAAACGGGCTGTGAACTGCTGCCAACATTGTGGTAATAACGGATTGATGACGAGAAGTCGCTGGTGAGAAATCCGTTGACAAGATGTGCGCTGTCAAACTGCCCGTAGTTGGCGAGAAAGAGGTCGAGGAGACCATCCGAGTCCCAATCAAAAAGGACAGGACTACAGCCGCTGCCCATGTCCAGCATCTCACCTTGGAGGAAGTCTTTCTGTGTTAACGTGTATTGCTGTAGTAGAGTGTCGTAGTCATAGCGCCATACGCTCTGAAGATCTTGAGATTTGCTCAAAGATGGGTCGGAGGGCGAGATGAGTAACGAGGGACGATTTTCTCCAGCCAACTGGACCTGTGCAGCTGCGGGCATGGAGTAGAGAACAACTGGAGCATTGGACGGGAAGAGGGTGTCCTGAGTGTCCATATAAGTGTCAGTGTCCGTGCCTCCATTGTGAAGGTAGATGAGATGGGGAGAGTCCACATCTCCCACCAATAGGTCATGAGTCCCGTCACCGTCAATGTCAATCCATAGCATGGAGGAACCCGTGTGACGGATGTTATTCTCGTCGCCTTTGTCATCACAATCAGTGAAAAGGGTAATTGTATTATTGTCGTCTGCTTCCGAGAAATGTCCCCAGCAGGACTCTTCCAGTCGCAGGTCAAAGTCACTGGATGTGGTCGAGTAATTGCGCAGATAATGGACATACTTACCTAATACCCAGAAGTTTAGTACGTCAGTGCGTCCATCCCCATCGATGTCTTCTACTACCAAGTAGTCATCTGGAGATGCGTATAGGTTAACATAGCCATTGTAGTACCAAGCTGGTAGTTGTTCTGTAACAAGGGTGAAAGAGAGAGTGTCTGAGGAGGTGTTGCGAAAGACCCTTATGCCTGCGAGCCTGTATGTGAAGATGTCGTTTCGGCCATCACCGTCATAATCTTTCAGCAGAGCCCAGTCGTGCAAGTCCGGGAAACAGCGTGCATATTGCGGAGCATACGTATAGTGGCCGTTTTGCAACAGAAAAGGCAGGATTCGGTTGCCATGTTTCTCAAAGGCCACCAGGTCGTCGCTGCCGTCAAGATTTAAGTCGATAGGGGAGAAGAAGACCGAATTCATGCCGCCGGCCCACGGTTGTGCCAATGTGTCGGAAGAGTGATAAACGGGAACATGAAGATTACGGGTGAAACCGTAGTCAAAGAGGTCTGTTTGTGCGTGCGCGATGACTGAGGTGAAGAGGATACAAAACGTTATGATCAGATGTGGTTTCATACCTTATCTGACGCGTAAGCGTTGACCTTCACGGATGAAGTCGCTACGTAAATGGTTCAGTTTTTTCAGTTTGGAAACGGTAGTATGGTATTTCTGGGCAATTCTGCCAAGGTTGTCACCTCTACGGACTCTGTAATAGGTAGCACTAGAAGTCGGTTTCGGCTTTTGAACTATTTGGGTTGGATCAGTCTTGGCTGGAGCCGGAGTGGATACAGTGTAACCAGATATGAAAAGAGTGTCGTGTTTCAGTTTATAGTTGTCGAAGTCAACAATTCTGTTCGGGTTGATGTCGTTGCCCAGGTAACGAATTTCAAAATGAAGATGGGAACCATAGCTGCGGCCAGTATTGCCACCTAAACCAATGATGTCGCCAGCCTTGACAATCTGTCCGGGGTTGACGAGTCTTCTGGAGAGATGTGCGTAGTAGGTCTCCAGGCCATTGTCGTGACGGATGACGACCAGATTTCCATAACCACCTGTGTTATTACCTTTTGAGATGCGTACCATGCCGTCAAAAGCAGCAGCGATAGGAGTGCCTTCGGGGAGGCCTAGGTCAACGCCACGGTGCATACGGCGATGACGCCAGCCATAATTGGAAGTGATTTTGAATTTGGCAGGATGATAGTAGCCGGTCAGAATCAACGTATCTTTCGGGGCGGAACCTTGGTGACGATAGTGAATATTTATAATGTCAAAATGCTGGTAACGAGTATATCCCGGCATCCATTTGAAATAGGTGAACAACATTCCATCGCCGTGATCAATATTGTCATCAGAGTCTGAATCATCAAGACCCAATGCCAACCCCATGGAATCTATCGGTGCATTAGCGTCAATACGAGCGGTGTCGTTAACTACGCTGAATTGTATGTGATCTTCTTGACAGTATGCGAGGTGTTGTAATCCTAAGATGGTGACAAATAATATGAGTAGTGCTCTTATTTTCAAATAATGCATAATTGAATTCTAGTATTTCTTCTTGGGTTGTGGTTGTGCTTTAGGTTTGGGACTGTGTCTTTGCTTCGTGCTATGTTTTTTGATATAGTACGTGGTAGTGCGAGAAGTTGTGGAGTTCCATCGAGCTTGTCTAGTCTTTTGACGAGAGTACCTGGCAGCCTTTTTGTTGCCGTACTGGGAAGTCGTGCAGGATGGAGCGCAGATACTGATAAGAAACAAACCTAAAAGGACGGTTATAATATGGAAATATCTTCTCTTTTTCATAATATGCAGAATAAAGACAGGCGGCAAAGATACACTTTTTTTTCATATTAATATTGTATGAAGTCCATAAATCACCTTCTTGGCTTTATGGATTTTTATTATACAATTGAGTAATAACACTTTATGAAAAAATCTTTTGTGGATGAAAAATGAATGA
The DNA here is from genome assembly GCA_024686335.1 of Bacteroidales bacterium. GTDB lineage: Bacteria > Bacteroidota > Bacteroidia > Bacteroidales > WCHB1-69 > F23-D06. The sequence continues at coordinate 33,487 of JAILCI010000026.1, forward strand.
ATAAAAAGTGTACTTTTGCGCTCGATTTCTCGGGATGTTAGCCCAGTCGGTTTAGAGCGCTGCCTCCACACGGCAGAGGTCATTGGTTCGAATCCAATACATCCCACCAGAACAGATGGTTTTCGCCATCTGTTTTTTTATTTTTACAGCCCAAAAAATGGAGTTATACACATGATGGCACAACAAAGATGAGTACAAAGTCGTAAAAAGCACTTTAACCTCACTTTGATTTACCGAGGCTCCTGCCCATAGAGCACGCGGGCGGGATTCATGTCGGCTTGATCTTTTGGCAACTTTTCTATCAAGAGAAAAGTTGAAGAATTGTATTTATGGAAATAGTTTACCATGAAGCCCTTGTCTCCCTCAAAAAAAAACGTCTCCGTTTCCAGAGACGTTTTTTTTGTATTTTTAGTATTAAAGATTACTCTTTGGTGAATTTTTGAGTGGTGGTACCATTGGCGGTGATGATGCGGGCAAAGTAGTTGCCACTTGCCAAAGAACCAACATTGATGGTGTTCATGTTGCTCTTCTCAACCATGAGGAGCTGACCCTGCATGTTGTAGATCTCAACGCTCTCGATGTTCTCGTCGGTAGCGATATTCAGAGTAGAATGAACGGGGTTAGGATAGAGTTTGAACTCAGCATTGTTTTCTGCGATGCCAGTACCATCGAGAACTTGAACGTTGTCAATCCAGATGTTGTTACCATAAGCGCTCTTGAATTCGAATTTGAGGATAACGTTCTCTTTATCAGTGATGCCGGAGAGGTCAACCATTTCTGAACGCCACTGGCTCTCGGTAGGAACGTAGTTGCTGGTGGTAGTGCCGGCAGTAGCCAATGTGGAACCGGATTTTGTGTAGGCACTGGTCCAGGTCTGACCGCAGTTGGTGGAGTACATCACGCGAAGTCTCTCAGCAGAGTTGGTGCTGTATTGTCTGTAGGCAACGTCGAATTTTATAACCGGAGTTGTCATGCCAGAGAGATCCTCATAAGGCAGATAGAGTTCGTCGATAACGCCGCTGTCAAAACTGTAAGCGTTGAAGATGATAGCTTTACCATGGCTGCCGCTAGAAATGTTGTAGTCGAAGAGAAGACCTTGTTTGTCAGTCCAAGTGGAAGGAATACCATTGGAGAAGTCCTCGTCGATAGTGGTGGACGTCGGTTCAATAGCTACATTGAAGGTCTTGGAAATGCTATTCATAGCAGCATCTGTGTCGGCAGAACCATTCACTTGGTTGATAGTTACAGTGTAGGTGTGCTCTCCATTGGTAGTAGCACTGATCTGAGGCAATGTAACATTTGCTGTAGAATATCTTTCAACAGAACCTGTCCAGTCAAAGGTAGAGGTCTGACCATCATATTCGATGGTGAAACTTGCAGAGGTCATTGTGGCAGTACCAACATTTTGAAGCTTGATAACAGGAGTGACATCAGCGCTGCAATAGTAGGGAGGCTCGAAACCTGTGACTTCGATGATTAAGCCGTTGTTGGCAAGAGTGGCATCGTATTGCGGGCAATATTGGCTGATGGAGGCATAGAGACCAGCGGTTGTCTGCTGACCAACTTCATAAACCAAACGGTTAGGAGTGATCATGTAAATGGTCGGGAAGTAACCGATAGCATAGGCGTTGTTGAAAGCGGTTGTATTCGGACTCATAGCCAAGGGAATGACAGGATATTCCACGCCATTGAGCCAGTTGCCTTGAGTAGAGGATCCACCAGCATCAGGACCGGTGCCACTCAAAGATGCGTAGTTACCATCACTACCTTCGATAGCCATAACTCGTAATTCGTTAGTGCCGCTAGGACCATACTGAGAATAGAGGTTCTCTAGATAACCGCCTGTGTGGAATGACCAGCACGGGCCGCACCATGTTGCGAATACATCGATGAATACAGGATAACCAGCATCTGTCCAATCATATAGTACGATGGGATTGGTAGTATTGATGGTACCGTCGGTCTTGTTAATCTCATAACCGGTGAAGGCAGGAGCGTAACTACCATTCGGCAACTGTGCGAAAGTGGTCATAACCAATGCACAGAGACAAAAAAGTAAAGATAATTTTTTCATAAATTTTTTAGGTTTTAAATAATGATTGATTGTATTGCACATTTTTAGAAAGCGCAAAAATAATAAAAAGAAAGAGAAATGTGCAAATATTCTCAAAAAAAAAATTATGCATCAGGATTCATCTGATGCCAAGCCTTTTCCGAAGCCAGTTGCTCTGCTTGTTTGATGGAGAGACCGTCGCTTTCGGCTACCAGTTCATCATCAATGAAAATCTGTGAGTGGAAATTATGTTTCTGGTTGTCTTTGTTGGGCTCATTGTGGAAGCGAATCCTCTTTTTGTTCCTTTGTGCCCAAATGAACATTTGACTTTTAAAGTCACCCTCTTCCTCTTTTATGCTTTCAATGTCTAAATGAACGAGGAAGATGTTCTTAATCAGGATTTTAAAAGTCTTCTTGAAACCGTGATCAAGATAGATGGCACCGATGACGGCTTCCAAAGCATTGCCGTCGATACTGCCTCCGGGGATGTTGGCTGCAGTGCGGATCATCTCATGCAAACCTAACTTGATGGCCAGCTTATTTAGTTGTGAACGGTTGACAAGCTTGGAGCGAAGTTGGGTGAGTTGACCTTCTGTTTCGAGTGGATATTTGTGGAAAAGATAGTCGGCTATAACAGAACTAAGCACAGCGTCGCCTAGATATTCAAGGCGCTCGTTATTATACTTGCCGAATTGTTTGTCATTGCTGGACAAAGAGCGATGTGTAAGGGCTATCTTGTAAGGTTCGATGTTGTGAATTCGAAGCCCGAAAATGTTTCTGAAATAGCGCCGTATCTCTTTGTCTGTGTGGTCCATAGCATCTATTCGGTATAACGCTTGTAAAGCAGAGTGACGTTGTGACCGCCGAAACCGAATGAGTTGGACAAGACCGTATTGATGGTGCGACGGACGGGTCCGTTTGCGCAGAAATTCCAGTTCTGCGGGATGCGCTCGTCAAGATGGTTGAGGTTTATGGTTGGGTGGACGATATTGTCTTGTATTGACTTGAGGATAGCCACAGACTCGATGGCGGGACCGGCACCGAGGAGGTGACCAGTCATGGACTTGGTGGAGTTGAGCAGTAGCTTCTCGGCATGATCTCCGAAGGTGTTTTGGATGGCAATGCATTCAGCGAGATCGCCCTGTTGGGTAGAGGTGCCGTGCATGTTGATGTAGTCGACCTCTTCCGGCTGTACGCCGGCGTCTTGCATGGCAAGTCGCATAGAGGCGCTAGCACTCTTGCCGTCGGGTGCGGGTGCCGTGATGTGGAATGTGTCAGCTGTCATGCCGACGCCACAAAGTTCACCATATATCTTGGCGCCGCGGGCCTTGGCATGATCTAAGGTCTCCAGAATGAGTGTAGCGGCACCTTCGCCCATGACAAATCCGTCTCTTTCACTATCGAAAGGGCGGGATGCGTGAGTGTAGTCTTCATTGCGCGTGGAGAGTGCATACATGGCATTGAAACCGCCGATAGCAGTCTCGTTGATGCTTGCCTCTGTGCCACCCGTGACAATGATGTCAGCTTTTCCTAATTGGAGCAGATGCATTGCATCCCCAATGGCATTCGCAGCCGAAGCGCAAGCGGATGATGTGATATAATTAGGACCACTAAAACCATATTTTAATGAAATGTGGCCAGAGATTACGTCTCCTAAAACTTTGATGAGAAGATATGGACTGAAACGGGGCGTGCGGTTGTTGTCAATAAAGGAGATGGCACTGTCCATCATCGAAGTGAAACCACCGATGCCGGAACCAAAGATAACTCCAATGCGTTCTTTGTTGACCTTCTCAAGGTCTAATCCCGAATCTTCCAACGCCTCCATCGTGCTGACCATGGCAAATTGGGCGCACAAATCCATACGCGCTAATGTCTTCTTCGGGATGTAATCCTCAACCACAAAATTTTTCACCTCACAGGCGAAACGGGTGAGGAACTTCTCCGGATCGAAGTGCGTGATAGGTGCAGCTCCAGAAACTCCGTTCAAGAGCCCATTCCAAAAATCAGCAACGTTATTACCGACAGGGGTGATGGCACCCATGCCGGTAATAACGATTCGTTGAAATTCCATAAGGAAAATGTGGTATTATTTCTCAGCTAACAATTTTTCTATGGCATTGATGGCATCACCAACAGTGGCAATGTTCTCCATTTCCTCTTGCGGCATCTTGATGCCAAAAGCGTTTTCAAAATCCAATACCATTTCTGCAGTATCCAAAGAGTCTGCGCCTAAATCATCAGAGAAACTTTTTTCTGGTGTTACATCAGCCGGATTAACACTAAGTCTGTCGGCAATGATGGTCTGTACTTTTTCTAAAATTTCTGACATAATATTAGTTTTAAAATTAGGCGGCAAAAATACATTTTTTTTCAATAATAAGTTTTTTAGCCCCTTTCAGACACCCTTTACCCGCTATTTCTAAACCATTTTGTGCGATATCATCTTGAAATCAAGTATTTTATAAATGTTAATAACGAGATTTTTTTTTCAACTTAATCCGTTTTGGTCCCTTTTTTCGCGCTAGTATGTCGTTTAATTTTGGATAGTAGTATGGCGAAAAATGACAATTTTGTCTTTCCCTTTCACTCAGTTTCCAAACAAATTTCTATATACAATATTGTAATAAGCAATCTATCAAATTAGAAGATTAAATAGAACTGACATGTTATGATAAAGAATGGAATTCAGAATAGTCAAACTGAGACGCCTTTTCCTGATTTGCTATTGATGATGAGTTTTTCGTATTTTTCCATTATTATGCAAAAATCCTCCGACAAGGTTCTCTCCAACGATGCCTCAAAGGTCCTCAAAAGATGCCTTTTTCTACATATATGATCTTCGAAAATTAATTTTATCTTTTTGATAATGAGCAGGATAAAAAATATTTAAAAAAAATATGCATAGTGCGGTTGCAGGATATTGAAAAAAGTATATTTTTGCACCCGCAAACAACGCGAGTTCTTTGAGAAAATTTATGCCGATATAGCTCAGTTGGTAGAGCAGCTGATTTGTAATCAGCCGGTCGTGGGTTCAAGTCCCTCTATCGGCTCCAGGCATAATGAAAAATAATGTTGGGAGAGTTCCAGAGCGGTCAAATGGGACAGACTGTAAATCTGCTGGCTAAGCCTTCGGAGGTTCGAATCCTTCCTCTCCCACTTTTTTTCTATGCGGAAGTAGCTCATTTGGCAGAGCGACAGCCTTCCAAGCTGTAGGTGGCGGGTTCGAGCCCCGTTTTCCGCTCCCCATTTTTTCATATCATTCATTTCATTAAATCATAATTGTGTTTGTTTTTGGAGTGCAGAGATGCACTCCTTTTTTGTATTGCCCGTCTCCTTATTTTTTATTACTTTTGCGGCGCTATATAAATATATTGTATGCAACCAGATTTTATTATAAATAAGTTAGATGGGAAGAAGATAATCATTCTTGGCTACGGTCGCGAAGGTAGTTCTTCCTACCATTTTCTGCGTCGCCATTTCCCTTCAATGCACATTACCGTTGCTGACAAAAGCGAGACTCTAAAACAAGAGGAAGTCAGCAAAGATCCGAATGTGACTATGATAACAGGTGATGAGTACGACAGAAATCTCAATGAGTACGATTTTATCTTGAAATCTCCTGGCATCAGTTTCAGTAAGCTCGACTATCTGGTGGAAACGGAGCGTATTACCTCGCAAACGGACCTTTTCCTGCAAGAATTTCATGCCCAAGTAGTCGGTATCACTGGAACCAAAGGAAAGAGCACGACTGCCTCGCTCATATATCATCTTTTTAAGGAGGCTGGCAGAGATACGATCCTGGCTGGTAATATCGGCGTGCCACTTTTTGATATCATCGATAAAATGACTCCTCAGACTGTGGTGGTGGCTGAACTTTCGGCCCATCAACTCGAGTTCCTCCATCGCTCCCCGGATTACGCAGTACTTCTCAACATCTATCAGGAACATCTCGACCATTTCAACTCATTCAACAATTACCAGATTGCCAAAATCAATATTGCCCGATTCCAGGAAGAACGCCAGTTCTTCGTTTATAATGGTGATAATCAATTAATTGAGGATCTTATAGATTCTTACGATTTGAATCGTAATCGCGTAATCTTCGGAACCGAAAGACATTCTGGCATCTATGCGATGTGCGATGACCATGTGGTCCGTTTCTATAACGGAAAAACGCTCCTAGACGAATATGATCTGACGGATCATACTCATCTGCCTGGTCGACATAACTATTTCAATATCATGGCTGCTATAGCCGTGGCTCGTCACTTCAATCTTACACAGGAGCAGATTTTGAATGGTCTCTCCTCATTCCGCGGCCTTCCACACCGTCTGGAACTGGTGGGCAAGTTCAAGGATATCACTTTTTATAATGACAGTATCTCTACGATTCCTGAGGCTGCCATCGCTGCTGTCAAAGCGCTGCGCAGAGTGGATACACTCATACTAGGTGGTTATGACCGTGGCATCGATTATACTTCGCTGATTGAATTTTTAGGTGAAAATCCTATCCGAAACGTGGTTTTCACGGGTCCTGCCGGAGAACGAATCCTCAATGAATGGAAAACCACCACATCTCTGCCGTTGCCCGAGAATATATTGGAGGAGAACGACTTCCAAAAGATAGTCTTATTCGCTTTTCAGCATACTAAGCCCAATAAGATTGCACTGCTCTCACCCGCGGCAGCCAGCTATAACCAGTTTAAGAATTTCGAAGAACGGGGTGACCTGTTCAAAAAATACATTTTAGAATACGCAAAAGACCAGAACTTATGAAGAAATTCATCTTTTTAACATTGGCATTCCCCATCATCATGGGCGCTTGCCAGCAAAAAAATACGAAAACTGTCGAGCCGACGGATCCTGTTGCCGTAGAGACTGCTCAAACCACCACTCCTGACCCTGCTGCAACAGAAGTTGAAGAGGCAACTCAGGAAGATCTCACGGGTAAGGTTATCACCCTTACAGCCAGAGATTTCCGTGAAAAAATCATCGATATTGACCCTAATCAGGGCTACCGCTATAAAGGCCAAATGCCTTGCGTGGTTGACTTCTATGCCAACTGGTGCCGTCCCTGCATGGGATTCAAACCGATTTTTCATAAACTCTCTGAACAGTATAAGGGAAAGATCATTTTTTATCAAATAGATGTCGACAAGGCTCAAGACATCTGCTCGATTTTCAATATTGAGAGTATTCCTACCTTCATCTTCTTTGATAAAGGTGCCCAACCCCTTAAGATGGTCGGTGCTCCTACCGAACAGGAGATGGTAAAAGCCATAGATGATTTCTTAGCTCAATAGTCGTTGAAACGTCTCCTTTTATTGGTGTTTATATGTATGACAGTCGCCGCATACGCACAGAGCGACTGTGAGACCGTGCTGTCTAAACTTACAGCCTGGGAGGAGCGTATCGGTCAGTTGACGACTGAAGATCCAGAGTTGATTTCCCTGCATTATCTCTTTTTACAAGATATTTTACACGATTTGGACAAGGTTCAGACGAAGCAGTTGCCCAAGATGACCAAATGTCCTGACATGGACTACTATCAGGTGCGTGCAGTCTATCAGCGTGTCAGATACAAAGCGGATGCCAAAAACGAAAAGTTGCGGGTGCTCCGAAATCATGTTGATGACCTTTTTTATCAAAAGGCAGTAAATGAGTTGCAGTATAATGCAGTCACGCAGTGCCATTATTTTCTAGATCGTGCCTTGCAGTACAATCCCCTTAATGCCGACGCACTCTTGCTGAAAGCTCAACTACAGTTGCGCGACGAGCAGTTTGATGAGGCAGTGGAGACCATTCACATTATTTATACCAAGGCAACGCTGACAGAGGAGCAAGAGCGACATGTGTCCGATTTCACGTTGGACCTTTACGAACAGATGTATAACAAAGGCCAATGGCTCGTGCAGCAAGGCCGTTCTGCCGAGGCTCTGGAGACCTTTCAGACCTTGGAGCATTTCTGTAACAACATGCCCAGTGGCTATTGCAATGACGACTACTATCGTGGAATTCTCGTGTCCCGCGAGGGAGTGTATGAATCCTATATTGCCATCGCAAAGGCTGCCGAGAAGCGGCATAACATGGAGATGGCTAAGAAGTTCTACGGCTATGCCGAAGAGTATAAGAAACAGATGGAGCAATAACTGTCAGAAGCCTGCGAAGGTCATGAAAAGCGGCGGGAGCAGAAGCAAGAAGCCGATGATGATGAGTGCCAGCAGGAATTTCCAAATGAACTTAAACCATTGCGCATAAGGAATGCGTGCCACACCGAGGACGGCGATGAGGACACCCGATGTGGGAGTTATCATATTGGTGAATCCGTCGCCGAACTGGAAGGCTAGGACGGTCAACTGGCGGGAGACACCCATCAAGTCGGACCACTCGGCCATCATGGGGATGGTGAGGGCGGCTTTGGCGGAACCGGACGGGATGATCAGATTCAACAAGTTCTGTACCACATACATGGAGGCGGTTGTGCCAACACGACCTGCATCGCCCATGCCCTGTGAGATGGCATACAGCAATGTGTCGATGATTTTGCCGTCTTCCAGGATGACGATAATACCTCCGGCGAGACCGACGATGAGGGCGGCGACCATGATGTCCTTGCAGCCATCGAGGAAGAGTCGTACCACCTTGTCGAATTGGAATCCGTAGGCGATGCCGACGCTAATGCCCATGGCGAAGAAGAGTCCTGCAATTTCCATCACATACCATCCGTATCCGAGCACACCGACCACCAGACAGATGATGGTGAGTAGCAGTAATGTTAAGATAAAATGATGAACTGATTTGCGTACGGCGAAAATACCGAGCAGAATGAAACAGCCGGCTATGATAGGCCAGAGAACTATTGAATGAGCCGTGGTGCCCAAAGTGATCGTCGTCTGTGGTAAACGGATGGCGCAGAAGATCAGTACTGCACTAAGGATAGCGAAAACAATCCATGCACGAGCAGTAGATGGAGTTAACTCTTGGGTGGTCTCCTCAGCAGAGGCTTTGTCGCGCCAGTATTGGTCCAAGTCATACATTAGAGAGCTCTCGGGATGCTTCTTGACATGCTTGGCATAGAGTAGTGTGAAGATGATGGCGATGGCGGTGAGCAGTACCCAGCAGAGGAAACGGTAGCCAATGCCTGAGAAGGTGGGCAGTCCCGACAACCCTTGCGCGATGCCGATGGTGAACGGGTTGAGCATGGCTCCCGCGAAACCGATATGCGCGGCCACGTAGCACATCAGTACGCCCGTGATGGAGTCGTAACCCATGGAAATAGCTAAAGGCACAAAAATGCCGATGAAGGCTATCGTCTCCTCACTCATGCCGAAGACTGAACCGAAGAGACTGAACACAATCATGATGGAAATGATGAGGATGTTGTCCACCCCAACCGCTCGGAAGAACTTGTACTTTTGTATTTTCTTAGTCTTCTCCAAGAAGAGGAAGATGCCTTTGTTGATGGCGTTGGTCTCATTCATAATCCAGAAGGCACCGCCAATCATCAAGATGAAGACGATGATGTGGGAGGTGCGTTGGAAACCTTGGAAAAAAGCGGTAAAGACTTGCCAAGTTTGAGGCTGCCGGTCTACTTGGTGGTAAGAATTCTCCACCACAATGTTACGTTCGTGACCGTCCACGTCTATCGTTTGTCGGTCGAACTCGCCGCCAGGAATGATCCATGTGAGGACAGCACAGACCACGATGATGGCAAAGACAATAGTGAAGGTGTGCGGTATGTTCAGTTTCTTGCGCATATCTGTCAGTGTGAATGATTGCTATTTGAATTTTTTGAGATCCTTGATCTTGTAACTGCCGATCTCATAATGCTTGATGGCGGGGGAGTAGTAGCGCTCGTCAATTTGGAGGAATTTATGGTCGAAGACAAAGTCTTGGATGAATTTCATGATGAGGTCGGGCTCATATGCATGTCGCGCTGCCACCTCGTGGCCGAGGTTCTCATAGCGGCGGACATGATAGGGATAGTCATATTTTTCAAATCTCTTGGCGAGAGCATTGCTGCCGAACATGCCGATGTTGAAGAACTGTATCTTGTTGTAAGGCACAAGGTTATCGTCCATTCCGTGGCAGAGCAGGGTGGGGGCGGGATTTCCCTTCTCGTATTTGATCTTACCGTGTTTGGAGAAGATGCCGCCAGAGAAGGAGAGCACGCCCGCATAGTTGAAGGTGTCGGGCAGGTTGACCTGGAAGGGCGCCTCGTTGTGCAGATAGTAGTCCGCTTGCAAAACCGTAATGGCACCGGCACTGCTGCCACAGGTGATGATGTAGTTAGGGTTGATAGTATAAGAACCCATTGTAAGCAGGTTTTTTATCACATAGCTAGTCGCCTCAAGCAAATCCTCAGCTGCGTATTCAATGGCACGCTGGTAATTCTTCATGCCACTAATCACACCATAGCTGTTTTGGTTTGCCATGGCATGACGATAGTCGATGGATATCAGGATGAAACCTTCTCTCAAAAAATAGGGCGCAATGTAGGGGATAGCCTCGTCATAGCGACTGCCGCCGATGAAACCGCCTCCATGCGCGTATATGACACACGCATGCTGCTCATTCTGTTTTTCTGGAAGGAAGATGGCAAGTTTCAAGGCTTGTGTGTCGCGCGTCACGAAAGTCTCAGTCCTGGAGACAGGCACTTTTTCTGCTGGCGGTAACTCTTCCAATAAGTTTTCCTGCGCCAACAGGGATAGGCTTGCTGCTATAATGGCGAAAAAAAAGAGTGCTTTTTTCATATTGCTTGATCGTTAGAGGATTATAATCACAATGTTTAAAATTCATGACAACCTCATGAACCACTTTAAGAGTGCAAAAATACAAAAACAGAGTGAATAATAGTCTGGTCCCTCTAATTTCTTCTAAACACAGACGTAAAAGACGGAAAATCTCAATTAATTTTTAATTTTCAATTATCAATTTTCAATTAAAACATTTGCCGCAAAACATATCGGAGAAATGATTATTTTTGCAGCCGCGATAATCCGTCGCATTTTTTTGATATAGAATTTGAAAAAATTGTAATAGGAATATGTTTGAAAGTTTATCAGAAAGATTAGAACGCTCGTTTAAAATATTAAAAGGCCAAGGCAAAATCACTGAGATCAATGTGGCTGAGACCATGAAAGAGGTCCGCAAGGCCCTGCTCGATGCCGATGTCAGCTATAAGATTGCGAAGGAGTTCACCGATGAGGTCAAGAAGAAAGCCCTCGGCATGAATGTGCTGACAGCTGTTTCTCCCAGCCAGTTGATGGTGAAGATCACTTATGACGAACTCATCAATTTGATGGGTCGTGAAGCGATTGACATCAATATTACTGCAAATCCGTCTATCATTTTGATGTCTGGTTTGCAAGGTTCCGGTAAGACAACACATGCAGCCAAGTTGGCAAATCTTCTTAAAAACAAGCGCCATAAAAAACCGATGCTCGTAGCTTGCGACGTTTACCGTCCTGCTGCTATCGACCAGCTGAAGGTGTTAGGTGAACAAATTGGTGTTTATGTTTATGCAGAAGAAGATAATAAGAAACCTGTTGAGATTGCTAAAAACGGTGTCAAATATGCCAAAGAGTATGGCTATGATGTTGTTTTGATAGATACCGCCGGTCGTCTTGCTATTGACGAAGAGATGATGACTGAGATTGGCAACATTAAGGATGCTGTCAACCCGCACGAGATCCTCTTTGTGGTGGATGCCATGACAGGTCAGGATGCCGTCAATACTGCTAAAGCTTTCAATGACAAGCTGAATTTCGACGGTGTCATTTTGACCAAGATGGATGGTGATACCCGTGGTGGTGCTGCTTTAACTATTCGTTCAGTGGTTCAGAAGCCTATCAAGTACATCGGTACCGGTGAGAAGATGGAAGCCCTCGATGTCTTCCATCCCGACCGTTTGGCAGAGCGTATCCTCGGCATGGGTGATATCCGTTCTTTCGTGGAGAAGGCTCAAGCCCAGTTCGACGAGGAAGAGGCCGCCAAGTTGCAGAAGAAACTGGCAAAGAATCAGTTCGATTTCAACGATTTCATGGCTCAGATCCAGCAGATCAAGAAGATGGGTAATCTGAAAGACTTGATGGGTATGATTCCAGGTATGGGTAAGATGATCAAGGATATGGATATTGACGATGACGCCTTCAAAGGCATTGAGGTTATCATCCAATCCATGACACCGCAAGAGCGTGCTAATCCAGACATTATCAACGGTTCACGCCGCAAACGTATTGCGAAGGGTAGTGGTAGCGACATTCAGGATGTCAACCGCCTTATCAAACAGTTCGAGGAAACTCGCAAGATGATGAAGATGGTAAATAACGGTAAAGCCAAAAATCTGATGCGCGCTATGAAAGCCCCTGGCCGCAGACCGTTGTAATGTTTTAAATTAGCAAAAAGAAAAAAGATAAACTATGACGAGAATAATTGATGGAAAAGAGATTGCTTCGGCAATCAAGACTGAAATAGCTGTTGAGGTTAAGTCCCTGCTTGACCAAGGTAAACCGGCACCCCATTTGGCAGTGATTATTGCTGGCGAGGATGGTGCCGCGCTGAGTTATGTGAATAGCATCGAGAAACAGTGTAAGGGCGTGGGTTATACCTGCTCTGCTTACAAGTTCCCTGCAAATATTCCTGAAAAGGATTTCCTTTCCACAATTGATTTTTTGAACTCTGACGACGAGGTGGACGGCTATATTATCCAGATGCCGCTTCCTAAGCAAGTCTCTATGGAAAAGGTGGTCGCTCACGTGGATCCCAAGAAGGATATGGACTGCTTCCATCCCATCAATATGGGCAACCTGTTGCTTGGTAATGACTGTTATGCTCCGGCAACCCCAGCAGGTGTCATGGAACTGCTGCGTAGAGGTGGAGTAGAGACAGCAGGAAAGAATTGCACTATCATTGGACGTAGTAATATCGTTGGTAAACCTTTGGCCATGATGTTGTTGCAGAAAGATGCCAATGCTACTGTGACGGTTTGTCACAGCCGTACGGAGAATCTGCCTCAGGTTTGCCGTCGTGCCGATATTTTGATTGTTGCTATAGGAAAGCCGGAGATGATTACGGCGGAATATGTGAAAGAAAACGCAACTGTCATTGATGTCGGTATCCATCGTATTCCAGACGAGAGTCAGCCTAAAGGCTATAAGGTTTGTGGTGATGTTAAGTTTGACGAGGTGGCACCCCGTTGCGAGGCCATCACGCCTGTTCCTGGTGGTGTAGGTTCCATGACCATGGCCTGCCTTCTCCAGAACACGATGAAAGCGTACAAGAAGAAGGCCCGCTAATATCTTCTTCCTTCCTTCTCCTACGTCTCACGTCTCACGTCTCACATCTTACGTCTTACATCTTACATCTTACGTCTCACGTCTTACGTCTAAACCTAAAACCTAAATAAATTATGAGTAAAAGATACTTGATTAGCGGGGGTGGCACGGGTGGCCACATTTTCCCGGCCCTTGCGATTGCCAACAAAATCAAGAAAGAACAACCAGATGCAGAGTTCCTCTTTATCGGCGCCAATGATAAAATGGAGATGCAGCGTGTGCCTGAGGCTGGTTATGATATCAAAGGCTTGACTATCTATGGTGTCAGTCGTGATTTTTCATGGAAAGGCATAAAGAAAAATGTCAGATTGCCGTTTGTGCTCCTAAAGGCTATCAGTGAAGCTAAAAAGGCTATTAAGGAGTTTAATCCAGATATCGCAATAGGTGTGGGTGGTTTTGCGAGTGGTCCGGCTCTGAAGGCTGCCGAGAAATTGGGTGTCCCGACTATGTTGCAGGAACAGAATTCATACCCTGGCGTTACCAACAAGATGTTGGCTGCCAAGGCTCGCAAGATATGTGTCGCTTATGATGGTTTGGAGAAATATTTCCCAGGAGAAAAAATAGTGAAGACGGGAAATCCTGTCCGTGCTGAAATTCTTCAAATCCAGAATAAGAATCCTAAAGCCTACGAATACTTTAATTTTGTCCCGGAGAAGAAACTGGTTCTCGTGGTGGGTGGCAGCCTTGGTGCCCGTACTTTGAATGAGACCATGGCCGCTCATCTTGACGATTTTCGGAAAGCTGGTGTCCAACTGCTATGGCAGACGGGCGAACAATTCTTCCGTAATATTGATTCCAAACTGCTCGCAGAACAGGATGAGTACATCCGCATAGTTCCTTTTATCAAGAACATGAATGATGCCTATAGCATTGCTGATATCATTGTGTCTCGAGCAGGCGCATTGGCCATCTCCGAGCTTTCCATTGTAGGGAAGCCTGTTATTTTGGTTCCTTTCCCATATGCTGCCGAAGATCACCAGACCTTTAACGCAAAAGCGTTATCTTCAAAGAATGCAGCTATCTTGATTCCCGATTCTGAAGCAAAGGAGAAGTTGTATCCTGAACTTATGGCGTTGGCCCAAGATGATGCTCGTTGCAAGGAGATGTCTGAAAATATATTGCAGTTTGCCAAACCCGAGGCAATTCAGAGTATCTATGATGAGATACAGAAAATTGTTGGCAAATAGGATACTAGATCAATAAATGAGACATACTGTATTCCAAAAGCCGAACTGGATTTTATAAGGCATTCTGATTCAATATATTACTACCCCGCCCGTAGGGCGGGGTAGTAATATGAATATCAAATCCTTATGGAAAATCTGACAGACGAAATGTCTATTTTTTATTTTCCAATCTTTTACAATTGCCACTGAATAGGTTCTTTTCCCAGTTGCCGCAATATCTCGTTGGTCTTGGAGAAATGTCTGCATCCGAAGAATCCCCGAGAGGCGGATAGGGGAGATGGGTGGGCAGCGGTTAGAACATAGTGCTTGGTCTCATCGATGAGTTCCCGTTTCCGTATGGCGAAGTTGCCCCACAAGAGGAAAACGAGTCCGCTGCGTTGCTCGGATAGACTTCTGATGGCTGAGTCGGTAAAAATCTCCCAACCGTGGTTCTGATGAGAACCTGCCTGATGCGCACGCACCGTTAAGGTCGCATTCAAAAGCAAGACTCCCTGGTTAGCCCATTTCTGCAGACTGCCACTTTGTGGAATCTGAAAACCTACATCGTCGGAAAGCTCTTTGAAGATGTTGACTAGGGAACGGGGGAATGGAACACCATCCTGGACGGAGAAACAGAGCCCGTGGGCTTGCCCCTCTTCATGATATGGGTCCTGTCCGATAATGACTACTTTAACTTTGTCAAAAGGGCATGAGTCGAACGCGTTGAATATGAATCTTCCCGGAGGAAAGACTTTGTAATGGCGCTTTTCCTCCATGAGAAAACTCTTTAAGGCGTGGAAATAGGGCGCTTGGAACTGGTCCCAGAGAACCTTCTTCCACGATTCTTCGATACGCGGTGTGATAGGCTGTTGTTCCATAGTATGACCTTACGATTAGTGCTTAAAATGTCTTACGCCTGTAAATATCATTGCGATGCCAAGCTCGTTGCACGCCTTGATAGAGTCTTCGTCTCTGACTGACCCACCAGGTTGGATGATAGCTGTAACACCGTATTCTGCGGCCATCTTCACTACATCATCGAATGGGAAGAAAGCGTCGGAGGCAAGGCACAGCCCATTGTTGATGCCTTTGGACTTGGCCTCTTCAAGGGCGATGTGGGCAGCACCAACACGGTTCATCTGACCGGCGCCGATACCGGCGATTTTTTGGTCGGCCGCTACGGTGATGGCATTGGAACGGACGTGCTTGCAAATCTTCATTGCTAAGAGCAAGTCGGCAATCTCCTTATCAGTCGGAGCTTTCTCGGTGACAACCTTAATATCGTAGTTTTCAGTAGAATAACGGTCAATAGATTGTGAAAGCATGCCGCCTTGAACGCTGATGAACATGCGGTCGTCTGCATTTTCTTTCGATGGATCGAAGGTCATCAGTCGGATGTTCTTTTTGGTGGAGAGATGCTCAAGAGCTTCCGGTGTGAAACTTGGGGCGAGGATGATCTCGAGGAAGACAGGCTTCATGGCCTCAGCGGTGGCGAGGTCTATCTCGCGGTTGGAAGCCACGATGCCGCCGAATATGGAAACGGGGTCAGCTTCGTATGCGCGTTGCCATGCTTCTAAAGCGTTAGTGCCTAGGCCTACGCCACAAGGATTTTTGTGTTTGACGGCAACTACGGCAGGTTCATCGAACTCACGAAGAATTTGCAGAGTAGCGTCGGCATCCTGTATGTTGTTGTAAGATAGTTCTTTACCATGTAATTGCTCAGCCCAAGCGATGGAGTAACCCTGTTTGCGTCCTGCATAGAAGGTGGCCTCCTGATGCGGGTTTTCGCCATAGCGGAGACTCTGCTTGCGATTGAAGGAGAGTGTGATGCTTTCGGGTTCCTCTTCGCCAACCTGCTCGGTAAGATACCCGGAGATGCAAGCATCGTAGGCTGCCGTGTGACGGAATACTTTCGCTGCCAGTTTGCGGCGGGTGTCCAAGGAGGTCTCCCCATTGTCGCGGATCTCTTCCAGCACTTTTCCATAGTCGTTAGGGTCGCAAACAACCGTGACAAACTGATGGTTCTTAGCTGCGCTGCGCAACATGGTCGGACCGCCGATGTCAATGTTCTCGATAGCATCAGCCCAGGTGACGTCAGGCTTGGAGATGGTCTCCTTGAAGGGATATAAGTTGACAACAATCATGTCGATAGGATCGATGTCGTTGTCCTTCATCGCCTTCTGGTGATCTTTGTTGTCGCGAATGGCCAGCAAACCGCCATGTACTTTAGGATGCAATGTTTTTACACGACCATCCATGATTTCGGGGAATCCGGTCACATCGCTGATGCTGATGGTGGGAACACCTGCAGCGTCCAAAGCTTTTTTGGTGCCGCCTGTGGAGATGATTTCAAATCCTGATTCTGCAAGCCCCACTGCAAAGGGAATGAGACCTGTCTTGTCGCTTACACTGATGATAACTCGTTTCATATGTTTTATATTTATTCGCTGTTTAGTAGGGTAGAGGACTAGTATTGCCTAAAGGTCGTCCTTCTTTCATTATGAAGCGCAAAAATACAATAAAAAGCTCTTACTTGTTTTTGCCAACATAAAAAAGAACATAAAAATTTTGTAAAAAAATTTATTATTCAACAAAATGTCAAGCGGAATTTATCTAAAAAGAAATGACTGTTTCTGGTCAGCAATTTTACTCTTTACAGAGTTCGGCGCATTGTTCCATAAGCCAACGGGGCGTGGAGGTGGCGCCACAAATACCTACAGAAGTTGTGTTCGAGAAGTCGATGTTCTTTACCTCTTCTGGGCGAGTGATGAAATGACTGTTAGGGTTGTTCTCTTTACAGATGTTGTATAGATAAAGCCCATTGGAACTTTTTTGATCTGACACGAAGAGAATCATATCGTGCTCTTTGGCAAAGAGAGCTGTCTGCTCGGCGCGGTTGGCCACTTTGCGGCAGATGGTATCTTTATATTGGAAGAGATGACCGTTACCCGCATCTTCGTATCGCTTTTTGATGGTTTCGATGAGTTTGTAATACTGTTCCAGACCTTGTGTGGTTTGTGAGTAGAGCATGGCCGGTTTGGCATAGTCGATGCGGTCTAGCTCATCCACCGAGGAGATGACGATACCTTTGCCTTCCACTTGGCCTAAAAGACCAATCACCTCGGCATGTCCCTTTTTCCCGAATATGAGAATCTGGCACTCCTCCTGTTGGTGACTATGATGGAAGTCAAAGATATGTTTTTGGAGTCTGAGCACGACAGGACAGGTAGCGTCAATCAGGGTGATGTTGTTCTGGTGTGCGATATCGTATGTCCGTGGTGGTTCTCCGTGGGCTCGGATAAGGACAGTCGTGTCATGCAACTGCTCAAACTGTTCGTATGAGATGACGCGTAATCCGATGCTGGTGAGTCTATTGACCTCTTCATTGTTGTGTACAATGTCTCCTAAGCAGTAGAGCATATTATGGTTTTGGAGATACCGCTCTGCCGCTTCTATAGCGTGGATGACGCCGAAGCAGAAACCGGAATGATCATCAATAGTGATGCGCATTATCTGCTACCAGTTGTCAGGGAAAAGTGAGTCTACAAACTCGGCGCGGTTGAAGACCTGCAATTGGTCGATACCCTCGCCAATACCGATGTATTTGATCGGGATCTGGAACTGGTTGGAGATGCCGATGACTACACCGCCCTTTGCAGTACCGTCAAGTTTGGTGACAGCCAGAGCATTGACTTCCGTTGCCGCGCTGAATTGCTTGGCCTGTTCAAAGGCATTCTGTCCCGTAGAGGCATCCAATACGAGCAGTACCTCGTGAGGTCCATTGGGGACAAGTTTGCGGATGACGTTCTTGATTTTGACTAACTCGTTCATCAGATTGGTCTTGTTATGCAGACGTCCTGCGGTGTCGATGATGACTACATCGCTTTTATGAGAGAGAGCAGAGGCTACTGTGTCGTAAGCGACGGCAGCCGGGTCGGAGCCCATCTTTTGGGTTATGATAGGTACGTCGGCACGTTTGGACCACTCTTCCAATTGCTCGATGGCAGCTGCACGGAAAGTGTCTGCCGCACCTAACATGACGGAGTAGCCTTTCTTCTTGAATTGATAGGCTAACTTGCCGATGGTGGTCGTCTTACCAACACCGTTTACACCAACTACTAAGATGATATAAGGTCCTTCTTGTTCGGGAATCACAAAATCGTTAACCTTTTCAATATCGTTTTCCAGCAGTAAGCCTACAATTTCCTCCTTGAGGATGGTGTTCAACTGCTCAGTGCCGATGTATTTGTCGCGCTGAACACGTTGCTCGATACGTTCGATGATTTGAAGAGTTGTGGTGACACCTACGTCTGACGTTGCTAAAACCTCTTCCAAACGGTCCAGGACATCATCGTCAACTTTGGATTTGCCGACAACCGTTTTGGCCAGTTTCGCAAAGAAACTTTCCTTGGATTTTTGCAACCCTTCGTCTAACTCTTTCTTTTTTTCTCTGGAAAATATTGAAAAGAAACCCATGGCGTATGTTTTTAAATTCGGCGGCAAAGGTAGTGAAAATTTTTTATATTTGCACCCTTGAAAAATATAGTAGTATTATGGACACTTTTATCGTTTCGGCGCGCAAATATAGACCTACCAACTTCCACTCTGTAGTGGGGCAGGATGCTATTACCACCACTTTGAAGAACGCCGTTAAGACTGGCCAAGTAGCTCAGGCGTTTCTTTTTTGTGGACCTCGAGGAGTGGGTAAGACCACCTGCGCTCGTATCTTGGCAAAGGCTCTCAACTGCCAGCATCTGACAGAGGATTGTGAACCTTGTAATGAGTGCGAGTCCTGCCGTGCCTTTAACGAGTCTGCCGCATTTAATGTCTTTGAGTTGGACGCCGCATCCAAGAACTCAGTAGAGGATATCCGTGATCTGGTGAAACAGATTCGGGTCCCACCGCAAGGCGCTTCCTACAAGATCTATATCATCGATGAGGTCCATATGCTTTCAACACAGGCCTTTAACGCTTTCTTGAAGACGTTGGAGGAACCTCCTGCATACGCTAAGTTTATTCTGGCAACGACGGAGAAGCATAAGATTATGCCGACTATTCTTTCCCGTTGTCAGGTGTACGATTTCAAACGTATTACTGAGAATGATATCGTCAAGCATTTGCAATATGTTGCTGAACAAGAGCATGTTACTGCAGATATTGATGCACTCCGTATGGTGGCAACCAAGGCCGACGGAGCTTTGCGTGATGCCCTCTCCATCTTTGACCAGTTGGTGACCTCCGTCGGGAAGGAAGTCACATACCAAAAGGCGGCAGCACACCTGAATGTGCTGGATATCAGTAATTTCTTCAAAATCACGGATTATGTCCTCAGCGATAATGTTTCCGATGCTCTGCTTCTGCTTGATGATATTTTAGCCAAAGGTTTTGATGGACAGAACTTTATCAGTGGTCTGGCGACACATTTCCGTAATTTGTTGATGGCTCAGAACCCTGCCACCCAACCTCTGTTGGAGTCTTCAGATTCTGTGAAACAACAACTTCAGGTCCAGGCTCGCAAGGCAGACCGTACTTTGTTCCTCCGTGCCCTCGAGTTGACCAACCTGTGTGATCTCAACTATAAAGATGCTCACAATAAGAGGTTGACTATTGAGCTTTGCTTGATGCAGATTAATGCGAATTACATTTTCAAAAAAGTCAGGCAATCGCAGGAGCGAAGATAACACAGAAAGCGGAGCGCTGCCCGCTCAGACAGAAAATCAAACCACAGAAACTGTCACGGCGCCATCCAAAACACCGAAGATGTCACAATCCTCGTTTAATTTTCCGGGCTATCCTGCTATCAAACCGATGCCTTCCATCAAGAGTGTGACTTCTCGCCCTATGCCTGAGGTCCAGCCAACAGCCGAACCCACTGCAGAACCTAGTCCTGTCACCGATGCCGAGACACCTGCACCTGCCAATTCAGATGTGGTTCTAGACCAAGAAAAAACCACTGAAGCGACTCCCGAACCTGCTGAAGAGAAAGAAGAGACCTTGGAATCTAATTGGAACGAGGTTGTGGATGAGATATTTAAGAATTTACCCATGCTCTACTATACCCTCAAGAAGTCTTTGCCAACCTATCAGGACGACATTCTTACAGTGGAGGTGAATAATAAAATCCAGGAGGATGAGCTCTCCCAACGCAAACGGGCAGTTTTGGAGTATTGGAGATCTCATTTCAAAATGAACGTGGACGATTTTGAGATTGTCGTGAACGAGGATAAGGTGATTGAAACGGCTATTCTCACTTCTGATGAACAGTTCAAATGTATGAAGGATCAAAATCCCGAACTGATTCATTTTCTTAATTTCTTGAAATTCAGGATGAAAAATTAATATTCACATAATCAGATACAATGAAAAGACTCTTTACCACTTTAGTTTTGATTATAACAATTCAGATGGCTTTTGGCCAGATGTGGTTGCATAGAGCAGTCCCCGATGGCCGCGTCGACAGCGTATGGAATGCAATTGGATTACCGCAAGCCTATCATGGCGAAGGCGTGATTATCGGTGTCACGGACTGGGGCTTTGATTATACACACCCGGTCTTTTATGATACCTCCATGACTAATTACCGTATCTTGCGTGCATGGGACCAGTACAAGATGTCTGGTCCTGCCCCTGAGGGTTTTACCTATGGTACCGAATATGTCGGTCAGGAAGAACTCTTGGCAGCTCAATGTGATACGTCCAATGATTACAATTTTGCCTACCATGGCACGCATTGTGCTTCTATCGCAGCCGGTGCTGCTGCAGGTACCCAGTATCGTGGAGTAGCATGTGGTGCGGACCTTCTCTTATGTACTTTCAACCTCAACTACGTCCAGTGCGTCATTGATGCATGGCGTTGGATGTATGATGTCGCTCAGCAGGAGGGCAAACGTCTCGTCATCAGTATGAGTTGGGGCGTATATTTCTTGGATAACATGGATGGTACCGGCGTCTTGGCTGATGAGGTGAAACGTCTTTCCGACCTCGGCGTAGTCTTCGTCTCTTCCGGTGGTAATAATGGTGGTGAGGATTTTCATATAAGCAAGACTTTTACCCAATCCGACACGGTTTATAGCCGTTTCTCATTTCCACCATCCTCCGGAGCATATTGGGGAGCGTCAATCAGCATGACTAATAGTGCAAATACACCTTTCTCTTTTCAACTGCTAGCTATGAACAGCAGCTATGAGACATTAGCCTGCACCCCATTTATCTCTTCACAGCAAGACACCTATGTGGACTCTGTCTTCGTGATTAACGGGGATACTGTGGTCTTTAACTATGAGGTGGTCTCTACCAATCCATACAACCATGCTCCAAATGCCCGTCTTCGTGTCAAACAGAACAACAATTACAGATTTGTCCTCGGTGTGGCAGCTGAGAGTGGCACTTTCCATGCGTGGAATCTTGCTGAACTGACGAAAGCGTGGGGCAACTGGGGCGGTAACTTCTATACGATTCCAGGGTGGAACAACTCTATCGCAGGCGATGACCTCTATGCTATAGGTGCTCCTGCCAATATAGATGAGATCATTACTGTGGCGGCTCATCAGTCACGTTATGTTAACAATGCCGGATACAACATTGGTGGCGCCATTGCTGATTTCTCCAGTTCTGGTCCTGGTTTCCATGATGTGAAAAAACCAACTATCTCAGCCCCAGGCAAGAATGTTGTTTCTGCACTGTCTTCTTTTACAGATAGTTATACTGGAACTTTCGCAAAGACTATCACCTTCAATGGACGTACCTATCGCTTTGTTTCATTGTCAGGTACCTCCATGTCCTGTCCTTTCGTGGCTGGCGTCTGTGCTTTGATGTTGCAGGCTAATCCATATTTGTCACCTGCTCAGGTGCTGGAGATCCTTGGCGAGACTGCTTATCAGGACAGCTTTACTGAGTCCGCTGGTGAGCTCCGTTTTGGCTATGGTAAGGTTAACGCTTACGATGCTGTACTCCTTGCTCTGAACACTGTCGGTGTAGAGGAGCATATCGCACCGGCTATTTCTCAATACACTGTCTATCCGAATCCAGCTTCTGGCGAAGTCTATGTGACAGCTAATACTGAAAATGCTACGATTCCTTGTGTTGTTTACGACCTGTCGGGTAGGGCAGTGCTTCATCAAACCCTTTATCAAGGCGTTACCCGTCTAGATCTTTCTAATTTGACTCCAGGCTGTTATATCCTGCGTCTCCAAGATAATCAACAGGTGATTTCTAAAAAACTGATTGTCAAATAATTATCGTATCTTTTCAGAACCATTGATACTATGAACCAAAACACTCCCTCTGCCTATATCCCCAATGAGGAGTTGGAAAACAAAACCATTGTAAGGAAGTATTATGAACTTCTTGAGGTGGTTTATCATCGGACAACGCCGGCCGATCGTAAGTTGATACGCAAAGCCTTCGTGTTAGCCACCAATGCGCATAACGGCGTGCGTCGCAAGAGTGGTGAACCATATATCTACCATCCTATCGCAGTTGCGATGATATGCTGCAAGGAGATGAACCTCGGCACCACTTCAGTGGTCTGTGCCCTTTTGCATGACGTAGTGGAGGATACGGAATATACGCTTGCAGACATTCGTGAAATCTTTGGTGATACGGTGGCTGAGATTATTGATGGTTTGACAAAAATCAGCGATTTGGTCATTGACAACAAGAATATCTCCCTACAGGCTGAGAACTACAAGAAGATATTCCTCTCCATGTTGAAAGATGTCCGCGTAATTTTGATTAAGTTGGCAGATCGTCTGCATAATATGCGTACGCTGGAGTCTATGCCGCCTGAGAAACAGTTGAAAATAGCTTCAGAGACATCTTTCTTCTATGTCCCTTTTGCTCATCGTCTAGGTCTTTATAGTATCAAGAGCGAGTTGGAGGACTACGCTATGCGCTATACTAATCCTACAGAGTATCATGCCATTGCTGACCGACTGAAGGAGACAGAGGAACAGCGTCAAACTTTGATCAATGATTTTGTGAAACCTATCGTCGATGATCTTGAAAAAGTGGGTATTCATGTTGAAGTCTCTAGTCGCATGAAGTCCATTTACTCTATTCATCAAAAGATGATTCGTAAGAACATCCCTTTTGATGATGTATATGATATTTTTGCAGTAAGATTTGTCTTTGATAGTCCTGAGTCTCAGGAGTTTGAGGTATGTTGGCGCATTTATAAGGTTGTGTGTCTTTTGTATCAAACAAATCCCTCGCGAGATAGAAACTTCCTTGTGCATCCGAAGGCTAATGGTTACCAGTCGTTGCATGTGACAGCCATGAGTAAGGCGGGACGATGGGTGGAGGTTCAAATTCGATCCAAGAGAATGGATGAGATTGCTGAGAAGGGTCTTGCAGCACACTATCACTATAAAGAGGAAACGGAGGAACCCAATGTGACGGATTCTGAGGTGAGTGATAAGTTGGAGGATTGGCTCTCTAAGACACGCGAGATTCTTAACAGCAAAGATGCTGACGCCTTGGAATTCCTCAAGGAGGTGCGCTTGAATCTGCAGTTGAAGGAGATATACGTTTTCACCCCTAAGGGCGACATGATGACTCTACCTGCGGGTGCTACCGTTCTTGATTTTGCTTATCTGCTTCATACTAACTTGGGTGACCATTGTATCGGTGCTAAGGTCAATTATAATATTGTGCCCGTTGACAAAGAACTGCGTAATGGTGACCAGGTGGAAATCATCACATCCAAGAGGCAAATGCCGAAAATCGAGTGGCTTGAGGTGGTTCGTACTCCTAAGGCGCGTCGTAGTATTCGCGACTTTATTCGTAACGAACAGAAGAAACTCAATGTGTCTGGAGAGCAGACTCTTAGGGAATATTTCCGTCAAATTAATGTGGAATATAATGAGGAGAATCTTAATAAACTCATGACCGCCACCATGAAGAAGTCCCCTGAGGAGTTCTGGAATGATATTGTGACTAAGAAGATCACTAAGGATAAGGTTCGCAAGATTCTGGAGATGAAGAATCCAGTAGAGATGGCGGAGTTTCAGAAAAAAGTGGCTGAAGAGATTGATAATAAATCACTTGACCAGCTGATTGATGAACAGTTTGATGAGACTCCTAATGTCTTTATGTTGGATGAGGATTACGAACAGATCAAGTATGTTTTGGCAGATTGCTGTAATCCCTTGCCTGGAGATCAGGTGGTGGGCTTCCAAGTGGCCGACAACCGTATCGTTATCCACCAAACCAGCTGTCGTCACGCCATTGAGCAGATGTCTAAGTTTGGCAACCGTATTATCAAAACCAGGTGGCGTAAGGGACAGAATATAGCCTTCCTTTCGGGTATCCAAATCACCGGTTTTGACCGTAAGGGTATGATTAAGGAGATTATTGACGTGGTCTCATCCCAAATGGATCTTAATATTCGTATGCTCAACATAGAGAGTAAAAACAATGTCTTTACCGGCACTATGATGCTCTATATTCAAAGTGTTCGCGCTCTCACCAATCTTATTGAGAAGCTGAAAAATATTGATCAGGTGGAAAAGGTTGAGAGGATTTAATGATTAAAACAATAGAGAATAAGAAAATTTGCCATAATGTCTGTTTTTAATAAGATAGCTCGATATTTCAACAAATTCCTCAATGCGGGAGTGATTTTTGTGATGGATACCGTTTTGTCGTTGCTGGCTTCGTTGCTGGCTCTGCTCTTGTTGGGCTATTTCCGAGGAACTACCTATACGACAGGCCATTTCGCTTTGATATGGATTCTTTCATCTTTGGCTGCAACTCTAGCCGCAAAGCTAATTTTCAAAAGTCATCAGTTAATTATTAGGCATACTACTTTCAATGACATGATTCGTTTTGTCATAGAGACTTTTTCAAAGGTTCTGCTGATGGGATTGGTGATATATCTTTTCAAACAACTCTTCAGCGGTGTCTTTTTTGCCCTACTCGCAGATTTCTTCTTAACGATTTTCTTGCTGCTTGCTCTTCGTTTGCTTATGATTTCTGGTTATGAATTCTATAAAAATAAGCGTAAAGAGGAGAAAAACACCTTACGGGTTTTAGTGTATCGGACTTCAGACAAGTCTTTGGCTGCTGTGATGCGCTTGAAGAATTCGAAACACTATAAAATTTTGGGTTTTATCTCTAGCCAGAAACAGACCAAGCAGATGATTCTCTTGGACCTGCCGATATATGACTATTCAGAGGTGGAGCAGGTTGTCCAAGATCTGTCGATAGATGCTATTCTTTTCACTACAGACCGCGATGCGCAGTATCAACGCGACAGATTGGTACGTTTTTGCTATGATCACAAACTCCGTCCTTTGATTATTCCCTCTATTGATGAGGTTCCTGAGGATGGTAACCTGAAGAGCGGTGTGCGTAAATTGCGAATTGAAGACCTTTTGGGCCGTGAGGAGATTAAGATAGAGATGGACAAGATTACGGCTACCTTCCAAGGCAAGGTGGTGATGGTCACGGGTGCCGCAGGTTCTATTGGTTCTGAACTTTGTCGTCAGTTGGTCAATTTTAATGTCAGTAGACTGATTCTTTTTGACAATGCAGAGACGCCTATGCACAATTTCCGTTTGGAGATGGAAGAGAAATATCCTGAGCAGGATTTTGTGCCTGTCATAGGGGATGTGCGCCATCAACAGCGACTTGACTTTGCTTTCCGTAAATATAAACCCCAGGTTGTGTTTCATGCCGCTGCCTACAAGCATGTTCCGCTGATGGAAGAGAACCCTTGCGAGGCTGTGCAGGTAAACGTGTTCGGCACGCATAATGTAGCGGACAAATGTATCGAATATGGTGTGGAGAAGATGGTGATGATTTCAACGGATAAAGCTGTTAATCCTACCAACATAATGGGGTGCACCAAACGATTGGCGGAAATCTATATCCAGTCTCTGGGCTTGGCAGTCGAGTCGGGCAAGAAAGTAGGGAAGACTACTTTCGTGACCACCCGTTTCGGTAATGTACTCGGCTCTAATGGCTCTGTGATTCCACGTTTTGCAGAGCAGATTGCCAAGGGTGGTCCTGTTACGGTGACCCATCCTGAGATTACCCGTTTCTTTATGACCATCCCTGAAGCCTGCCGTCTGGTGATGGAGGCCGTGGCGCTCAGCACAGGTACCCAGATCTTTGCTTTCGATATGGGTGAACAGGTCAAAATTGACAATCTGGCTCGCCATATGATAGAACTGGCTGGTTATAAGCCAGATGTGGATATTAAAATTGAATATACTGGTCTCCGCCCTGGAGAGAAACTCTATGAGGAGGTGCTCTCTAATAGCGAAAATACTATCGAGACCGAGCATAAGAGTATCTTTATTGCTAAAGCTCGAAAGTATGAGTATGAAGACGTTCTTCCAGATATCCTTGAATTGGAGGACCTCTCCGTTAAGGTTAACATCCCCGATATGGTGGTAAAGATGAAACAGATTGTGCCGGAATATATCAGTAATAATTCGGTTTTTGAGCAATACGACAAGGCATAATTGTTAGTTGTCAGTTGTCAGTTTCAGTTGATAGTTATCAGTTGACAGTTGTATAGACGGTTCAATGGAGCAAACTGCGTCCTCGCAGTTTGTATTTCCATGGAACGTCTTCTTGGTTATATTGCCCGTTATATTCGGACAAATTGTTTATAATTTGTTGAAAACTTTTTAGCCATAGGTTGTTTTTTTATTGTTAATAATACTTGTTTTTTTATACTTTTGCTCTTTTATTTAGCGAAAATTCAAACCTTAAGTATAATTTAAATAATAAGCATTATGAAAAAACGACTACTTTTATGGCTTGTATTGTTTACAATCATGCCATTCCTGGCGTTCTCACAGTTTACTGTGACGTTGGGAACAGGAACCTCGGCGACCACTACAGGTGGTGCTGCGGGTGCTCCTATGAGCTAT
>JAILCI010000023.1 GCA_024686335.1 Bacteroidales bacterium
AACACCGTAAATCTTTTTCAGCATACCGCCATGGTCATAGCAATATTTAACCTCTTCCCCATCAGGGTATGAGATGCTCTGGATCCGATTGTAGCTGTCGTACTTGAAATTCATTTTAAAGGTGTATGAACTATCCTCAAAAGGAAAGGCAAAAGTACGAATATTTTCCGTAACTTCCCCAAGTTTTCCATATTTGAAACTCTGCCAACCAGTGGCATCCTCCTGAAAAATCACTTTCCCGACTGCATTGATGGCTGTGTCAGAATTTGTTCCATACCTATAGTGGACATCGTTCGCAGGATAACGGGGATATCTCACATCGGTAAGTAGATGATAGTTGTAGTAATATTTCACATTATCTCCTAATGCGTTAGAGTGCATGTAAATAACCCCGTTAAAATACACCAGAATGCCATTCAAAAGTATACCACTTTGGAGAGTGCAAAAATACAAAAAGTGGGTTACACCGGATTTTGATATTCCTGACATCTTGGCGGTTACGCCCACGCCATCCCGCCCGCCGGCAATGATGGCACGGGAGCAGCGGAATGGGAGACAACGTGGTGCATGGCGGGGTAATCATTTACATGCAGTTGTTTTGAAAAAAAACTGTTGTGTTTCGCTTGGATATTTGAAAAAATCTTATTTTTGCAGACTGATTATAACATTATGTGATGTTAAATAGCTGAAATAAAGACTGATATATGACATTTGTGATATAATTAAATACACTAAATTCATGACTATACTCCCGAATTTTATGAAAAAATCAGGAGTATACTCCATAAAATTGAAGGTTATATGTACAAGAGAATTTTTGATATTGAGAACAAATTGGACGAAGGAATGTTCCTCTTTGGCGCACGTCAGACGGGCAAATCCACCTTGTTGAAAGAGCGTTTCAAAGGGGCAGTCTATTATGATTTGCTCAAACCGAATGTGAGAAGAGCTTTTAAGCAAAACCCTAATTCGCTTTGGGAAGCGTTGCAAGGCAAGCCTGCCGGCACGCTGGTGATAGTGGACGAGATACAGAAAGTCCCCGAACTGCTGGATGTGGTGCACTCTTTGATGGTTGAACAGGGCCTGTTCTTTATCCTCAGCGGTTCCAGCTCAAGGAAACTGAAACGTTCAGGCGCAAACACACTTGGAGGTCGGGCCATACCTGAAACGCTCTATCCGCTTGTATGGCCTGAGGTGACTGACTTCCAAATCGACCGTGCCGTGCAAAACGGTATGATTCCCCGCCACTATATGGTGGAGGATGCCACCAAACGCCTCTCTGGCTACGTGAAGGTCTATCTCGATGAAGCGATTCGTGAAGAGGGCGAGGTGAGAGAACTCGACGCCTTTGAGCGGTTTATGGAGGTTGCCGCCATCTCCGATGGGGAGATGCTTAATTATTCCAACATCGCTTCTGATTGCGGAGTATCGGCCAAAACCGTCAAATCGTATTACCAGATTCTCTATGATACGCTTATCGGGTATGAGATTCCCGCGTTCAGGAAGGAGATCAAGCGAAAGATTGTCCAGGCACCGAGGTTCTACTATTTCGATGTTGGGCTTGCCAACTATCTGATGGGGCGTCACTCGTTAAAGCGCGGGACCGACGACTACGGCCACGCCTTCGAACATTACGTTATGCAGGAAATCATCGCCTACAAAGGGTACAACGACAAGCGTGACGTTATTTCCTATTGGCACACCTACGACCAAAAGGAGGTGGACGCTGTCATCGGCGATGCAAAGGTGGCTGTCGAGATCAAATCCACGGAGCATGTGGAGACCAAACATAAGAAAGGCCTCAAAGCCTTCCATGAGGAGCATCCCGATTGTCGTCAGGTTCTCGTGTCGCTCGACCCAATCACCCGAAAATCAGGCGAGGTGGAACTCATCTATGTGCTGGATTTCATGAAGATGCTGTGGGACGGAGAGATATTCTGAGCGATTCCCAGCGGGACTACTTACTGGCTGTACGTAACCTTGTAGACGCGGCGCGCCGCGTCACAGAGATGCGGTGCGCCGCATCTCTACATTTGTTTAAACCGGAACATAACGATGCCCCCGCCATCCCGCCCGCCGACACGGATGGGAAGATAGATCATACGGCGAGAATATAGTGTATGTTAGGGTGGAATATACAGTTAGTCTTTCAACCAAAGCGGCAGGTCAAAAATCTTTATTCCCTGATAATCGTATACTTCATGTTTTGTCCGTGCTATTAAGATCTTAGGGTAGGCATCCCGAATCTTCATCAAGGGGTCCGTTTCGCGTTGAAAGGTCGCTGGATTGCTAATATCATCGCTTACCTGGATGTATATCTTTTCGTTTTCACGCATGGCAACGAAATCAATCTCCTTTTTGTAGAGTTTGCCGACATAAATGCTGTATCCACGGCGAAGTAATTCCAAGGCCACAACGTTTTCGTATACCCGACCATAATCCATATTTCGCCTCCCCAATACAGCGAATCTGATACCGCTGTCAGCCAAGTAGTATTTGTCCAATGATTGCAAATATTTCTTTCCCTGTATGTCATATCGTGACACTTTGTACAAAACAAAAGCATCGCACAGATATTTCAGATAGGAACCGACAGTGCTGTGGTTGGTCATAAAGCCGTTTGCCGACAAACAATTACTGACATTGTTGGGCGAAGTCGTGTTGCTTATGTTATCCATCATATATTCCGTCACTTGTTCCAACATTCTTGAATCCGCCAAATTGTACTTCTCCGTCAAATCCCGCCGTAATATGGTGTGATAGACAGTTTTTACATAATTCTTTCTGCCTCGCTCACTCTCATACACATAGCTGCCCGACAGACCTCCGTCCATAACATATTGGTCAAACAAAGTTTGCAAATCGCAGTCAGAATCAAAATAAGCGCAATATTCCTTAAATGAGAATGGCAGCACGTGGAGTTCTATATGACGACCCGTGAAAAGTGTGGCCAAGTCAGAACTTAACAGAAAAGCATTGGACCCGGTCAGGTATATGTCATACAACCCCAAACCGTGCAGGCTGTTTATGGATAACTCGAAGTGTTTGCACAATTGAACTTCATCAATGAGCAGGTAATTGTTCTGTCCATCTCGATGCTGACCCTTCGCCCATTCATATAAGTTATGATATTCCAATAGAGACTCATTTTCCAGAACAGAAAGATCGGCATAGACCACATTGGCGTTTGCATCATTCATTTTAAGGCGTTTGATGAAAGACTTCATTATCTCCGATTTTCCCGCCCTACGAATACCCGTGATGACTTTAATGTCAGGAGTGTCTTTTATGCTCCATAAATAGTTTTGATAATCAGTACGTTCAATGATTTTCATTTTCAAAATTCATTTTTTTTTCATTTTTTGAAACCGAGGCAAAAATA
Source organism: Bacteroidales bacterium (assembly GCA_024686335.1). Lineage (GTDB taxonomy): Bacteria > Bacteroidota > Bacteroidia > Bacteroidales > WCHB1-69 > F23-D06. The sequence goes on from JAILCI010000023.1 coordinate 3,383, forward strand.
CAAAATAAGTTCGTATCCCTGCCGTCGAGTTGTAAACAACCTCGCTAAAATCCACCAAAGTGCCATTCAAAAGAGGACCAGTTGTCAGTCTGCAAAAATACAAAAAGTGGGTTACACCTGATTTAGATATTCCATGTTGGGATGGGATTTGCAGGCGAAAAAACCCGTGCATTTTTCACCCGAAAAAACCTCACTCTATCACCACCTTCTGAGTCTGTAACAAGCCATTGAGGTTATACACCTTCAGGATATAGAGCCCTGCCGGCAGAGAGGAAACCGACAAAGTGGAGCGATTCTCGCTTTGTGCAGACTCTGCAACAACCTTCCGACCGGAAGCATCGAAGAGTTCTGCACGGAAAATACCCTCACCCTCAATGGAAAGATGATCGCGGGCAGGATTGGGCCACACCCTCATGGCGTCAGCAGGATCATGATCTGCCACGCCCACATTCAGAAAATGCACATGAAAGGTGAGCTGGTTGCCGTTTTCCTGGATGTTGGTGATTTCGAAACTCGTCTCCGGAGTGCCGTCTGTCAAATATGGATGCGGATTTGTGGTCGGCCCAAAAGAGGTGCGCCCTGACTCCTGGCTGAAATGCGCATTGTAGAGTTGTCCATTCACCGTGTCACTTGCGCTGCCCGGACGGAAAATCCAATACTGATGCGCCTGCGTGTAGAAGTCGAAGAAAGCATCGGCAAACATGCCATTGTAATCCAACGGCACGGTATCGTTCCAACGCGCAGCCACAAGCCCTATGCCAGGAACGCCGTAGTCAAACGGGTCAAGATAACTACGGTACTCGAACACGAACCACTGTGTGGGGTCAATGCTCGATTTGATGTAATAACAGTTCTGAGTCGAGCTCGAGCCCACGCTGAACAAGGTGTAGTCTCCGTCCTCGGTGATTTCTATCGGGTCATCCGACACATGCAGGATCTTATTTTTGTATATGGCCGCCGTGTGATTGGCGTATGAATTGTCGCCCATCATGTCCCAACTTCCCGTCGGCCGCACATTGGTATAGTGAGTATAGTGATACAGGTCCGGCAAATCCAGCGAATGACCCATCTCATGGCGGAAGACATCTGCAGTAAAATATGAAGAAGAGCCCTCAAACTCCAAATTGAATGTGTTCGGGCGGACACCGTTGATGGTCGCCACATAGCCGAGCGAATCATGCGGAAAATACTCCATGTGGGGCCAAAGGATAGACGCCCAGGCGCCCGTGCCGCCCTTCACGATGAAACTGATGTTGTCAATGTCGCCATCCCCGTCGCCATCCAGCACAATATTGGAATCTACCAGATGAAGGGAATCCACATACCTTACGATACGGCCCAGCAATTGTGCTTCCCGCATGGAGACCCCTAGAAAGGGATTCTCGCCCTGGTATCCGATCGTATTCCCCGCACTGTACGGCTCAAAATAGCCACGGGGGGAAATATCCTGGTACGAAACGATTTGACCATCATGTATATTATTGGTATAGACTGTGTTATAATGAATTTTGTCGTATGACAAGACCTTGAAGAAATTATACACGCTCAAATACCCTTCTGTTTTCCCATTGAACATGGTATCAATAGCCGCAAACGAATGGTTAATCTCGTCATCATCCGCGAAACGCACGAATATCACCAAATTGGTCAACTCTCTCGTCTCGTTCTGTGCCAGTGCCAACGAAGGGGTTATCGCAGACAAAAAACTGATTATCAAAAAATAAAAACAATTCTTCATAATCAATATTATTTTTATTTAGGGGACCTCTATTTTTACCATTTTCGCGCCATACCTCCAGATCATGCAAGGTCCATTGAACATAATCTGATAATATGACGATGCAAATCTACATATTATTCTTTTTAGTTCGGCCTGTATTTGATTTTTTTTTTTTTTCGGTTAGGTAGTATATTATTGATTATCAGGATTTTGATAATTCTGGCACCTTGACGGCTACGCCTACACCATCCCGCCCGCCGACACGGATGGTACGAGAGCAGCGGAATGGGGACAAAGTGGTGGATGTCGGGGTGATTATTTACACCTCGACATGCCTATAGCAGGGAACGCCTTAATAGCAATTAAGTTCTTGCTAAACACATCATATTTGATAGGAGTATGTCAAATAGAAAGTAGAATTATAGTGCTTTTTGAGGAGTCCACTTGTGACCTCCCCTTTTGGAACGCCAATCGGAAGTATCGAATGGCCGTATCGAAATGATATGCCATGATGACGTTTGAAAACGTAAGTAATACCCGCAAGAAAAGAAAACTCAAACCGATTGAGGTAATAATAGTCGTCCCACACATTGCTCCAACTCGAAGTGCCAGCAGGAGTACTAATATGGTGTCGTTGTACTGTTCTTTGATACAGCAGAAAGCCGATTGAAGGACCGAAATCAAGCCACACTCCATCATTGTCAGTTTTAATGCTATTAAAGCGAAAGCGTAATAGAAGCGGAAACTCTATATAGCCTAAAGACGTTGAATGCTTGTCTTTTCGTGCCAATCCTTTAACACCGAAATTAGGCTTGGAGCGGGTGCCTTTCATTGTGAAGTTCATATCCAGCTGCAGCAACATTCGTACATTGTAGTTGTCAACAAGTTTCACATTGCCGAATAATCCAGCTGTTATTCCTGTTTTCCAATATCCAGGAATATTATCAGCGGACATTGCAGAAAA
>JAILCI010000033.1 GCA_024686335.1 Bacteroidales bacterium
TTGGCCACATAGCGCGTGGCAAGACACATTTTGGAAGCGTACCAGTCAAGGGAGTGGTGTTGGTGACAATTGCCATCAACCAGCGCAAGGAATTGACCTGTTATCTCTTCATTACGGGGGAGTGACGTCTGTGCAGGTTCCTTTTCATAACAATCGGAAAAACAGAAAATCAACGAGTTGAGGAGATGCAATGCTGCCTCGCGATTCTTTTCATCCAGCACTTCCCGCATCAATTCCATATAATGTACCACCTGTTGTGTTTTCTTCTCACTCATTTGCCAAGTGGGATGCATATACACACGGGCGAGTTGCGAAAGCGAGAATGGAGAAGTCAATTTTCTCGCCATCTTGGGTGAAAACGACAAGATATACATTTCCACGGTGGAGTCTGATGGTTCCGGACGCTTCAGCAAAAAGTCCGGTGAAATGAAGTAACCACTATTGGCGGGTAATTCATAGACTTTGTTATTGATAATCAGCTTACAAGAACCGGCAGTTATTACCTGAAGAGTATGGGTGGCGGAGAAAAAATGTTCTGGCACAATATCTTCTATTCGTCTGGAAAATTTCATAACACTAAAATCCTCTACTATAGTTTCTCCTGGAATAAATGCCCGCCATTTGAATAGTGAGAAATCTATGGTTTCAAGTTTTTTTTGGCCTTGTATTTCCATATTAATCGGTTTGTTTTTAGGTATCTACGGATTAAAACAATTCAGCTGCAAAAATACAACAATTTTCAATATGCGTCAATTGCTTTTAGTAGAATTAGAACAATTTTTATATTGTTTAGAAGTATTATTTATTTGTCTAATGTCGTTATTTTGCTGCAATTATAAACGATAAAGTATTTCATTATCAATATAATCTTCAAAATAGGACAATTATGAAAATCTTATTCGTCATCGACAGTTTTTACACGACCAACAATGGTACGTCTATTTCCGCCCAGCGTTTTGCAGGGGAGCTTCGTCGCCGTGGCCACGAGGTGAAAGCATTGTGTTGGGACAGTCCGACCGACTCTTCGGCCGAAAGTCTGACAGACGGTGATTTCCGTACATCGAAATTCCATATGCCGGTTTTCCAACCGCTGATGAACAAACACGATTTCAGTTTCGCGTACAACAATACCGCCATCGTGCATGCTGCGTGCAATTGGGCGGACATTGTGCATATCTTCGTACCTTTCGGTATTTCAATGGAGGCGGTCAAGTACTGCAACCGGGTGGGGAAACCCGTTACAGCGGCCTTTCACATTCAGCCGGAAAACATGACCTCATCTGTCAGCATGGGAAAAGTGAAGTGGTTTAACGAACTGTTCTACCGCTCTTTCCGCAAGAACATTTACAACCGGGTGCGTCACGTTCATGTTCCTTCAAGATTTATGGGAGATATGATTGCAGCGCGCGGTTATACGGCCAAGATTTATCCCATCTCCAACGGCATCCAGGAAGCATTCATGGATGCCGGGGAAAGAAAAGCAAAGGGTGAATGGGTACAGACGAAGGAGAAGGAGGCCCCAATAAAGATCATGATGATTGGACGTTTGAGTCAGGAGAAACGTCAAGATGTGATTATCAATGCCGTTAGATACAGCAAATATGCCGATCGTATTCAATTGGTGTTCGCCGGACGAGGACCCGAGTACAACAAATACATAGAGCTTGGGAAAGACCTCAAACACCAGCCGCAGTTCGTGTATGTAGGACGGAACGAGCTGATTGAGCATCTGTTGGAAACGGATTTGTATGTGCATGCATCGGACATGGAGAGCGAGGCCATCAGTTGCATTGAGGCGTTTGCCACAGGCCTCGTCCCTATCATCGCCAACAGTCGTGTGAGTGCCACACCCCAGTTTGCCTTGGATGATCGCAGTCTGTTCATACCTGGCGACCCGAAAGACTTGGCGCGTGCCATCGATTATTGGCTTGACCATCCTGAAGAGAAGGCCCGCATGGAAGAGCAGTACCGTCTATTGGGTCGCCATTACAGTCTTGCCGCATCCGTGGCGAAGTTTGAACAAATGTTGGACAAAGAGATGCAAGAACAAAAGAATGTTGATTCCCAACCTGTTCCCTCTGTTGTTCAACCCCGTCGTCAAAGTATATTGCGCAGAGTGTCAGCCCTTTGGTCTATGTTTATGTAAGACTTGGCAAATCATGAAACGTCTTCTGGGAAAGTATGGAAACTGTCGGATGCATTTTTCAGAATTTGTACAATATATTTTCAAAAACAACCAACAATGAATACGCATAAAATATTAAGATTCAAATCGTTAATAACGATTCTCTTCTCAGTTTCAACACTTGTGGCGCAGGAAAAGATCGAATATCTTCCTTACGGCAAGATGGACTCCTGGACGGTGCGTTATATCAAGGAGTCGGTTTTGTTAGGCGGAAAGACCCGTGCGCTGTATGTCATCGCCAAGACTGACACCTTACGGCAAAACAAGCCCTACCCATACGGCAAGAATGGTTCTCCTTGGGGCACGAGCAATGCCTACGCCAAAGTGTGCGGGGTGGAGAAAGCCGCCGTGTCGGTCACTCCGGAGCGACGGGGCAAGGGCTACTGCTGTCGGTTGGAGACCACATTGCAGACCGTCAAAGCCGTTGGCATCGACCTCAAGGCATTAGCCACCGGCAGCATTTATACAGGCCGACTGCTCGACCCCGTGACCTTGGAAGGGGTCAAAGTGCCGATGAAAGCCATTGATATGGGCATTCCGTTCACGAAACGACCGACGGCTCTGATGCTTGACTACAAAGCGGTTATACAGCAGGGCAAGTCAATGGTACGGGCCACAGGATCCACCAAAGTGACCACTGTTCAAGGAGAGATTGCGGGCGAGATCATACTGTTTCTGCAGCAGCGCTGGGAAGATGCCGACGGCAACATCTTCGCTTATCGTGTGGGAACGGCATCTGAACACATCACGAAAAGTGTCTCCGAGTGGAAAAACAACTATCGTGTGCCCATACGCTATGGGGACATAACCAAGACCCCAAACCACAAGTCTTGGGAGAAATTGTCAAAAGACCGTTTTATGGCCCGCAATTCAAAAGGGAAGATGGTTCCTGTGCAAGAGATTGGCTATAA
>JAILCI010000004.1 GCA_024686335.1 Bacteroidales bacterium
CTGGTCCCAGCTCAACCTGACGGTTGGCGTTCGGATACGGTGATTCCCCTGGCGGAGCCGCTGTACACGGACGATTAAGAGGAGGGGGTGAAACGAATTAAGAAACTAAGAAATCAAGTAATTATAACCATTCATTATAAATAACAAAACGTTATGAAAAGGACAATCATTTTTGCAGTCTTAGTGTTGGGGTGCATGGCGTTGTATGCCCAGACCTCCGAGAAAAACTCTCCCCGCAGGATCCTGTACCACCATGCCGTAGAGGTGACTGGCGGCTACAGCCTGCTGGACGGGTACAGTGATGTCTTCCAAGGACCGAGCGGCAACTCCCTGGCCTCTTTCCGAAACCTGTGGGGTGTGGGGATCCATGAGCTCCACGGGGTGCAGTTCAACCCCCATTTCTCCCTGGCCGTGGTTGTCGGTGCTGATTTCAGGAGGGGATATCCGGATGCGGAGGATTACCACTCCAACCATCCCGGTTTCGCAGAGCCCTATCCCGGCATTTACATCCTGGATTTCTCCCTGGGCCTCAACTTCAAGTACACGATCCTGAAGAACCATAGCTGGAGCCCCTACCTGGCGGCCGAGTTTTGCCCCGTGAGCGCCTCCTTCAGCGGATTGGTCCACCCGACATACAAGTCGTCCCACCTGGACCGTAGGGGTTCACTGAATCTTGGTGTCGGAGCCCAATACCGTTTCGGCGACCGTCAGAGCGTGTATGCGGCCCTGGGCTACGAGGTGTTCTGGTCCCAGCTCAACCTGACGGTTGGCGTTCGGATACGATGATTCTCCCGAGGAACCACTGTATGTGGCCTTATACAACACCGACGAGTCCATTGGCCATATCATTATCACCAATCTCGCGGGACATGAGGTGGCAGCTTATGCTGGCTCTGGCGAGCGTCTGGATGTGTCTGCCCTGCCCGCTGGCTTCTACATCCTGACCGCAACCAGCTCGTCAGGAAACTCCTATAACACCAAGTTCGTGAAGTCATCAGGGGAATAAAAGAAGAGATTTTGCACCTATAAGGTTGTTTTTGAAATATCTAAACTGCATTAAACAATGAAAAAGTTATTATTTGTCTTGTTCGTAATGTCGGGAGTGGCATTCGGACTCATCTCTTGCAAGGAGAGCGGAAATAATGTCCTTGATGATCAAACAACTACTACAGAATTGTCTGGAACTAAAGACGACACACCTCCCTGTTGTCGTGTGATGTGCAGAATGGGCTCCTGCGAGACATATCAGTCTCCCTGCCATTGCACTTGCGTGGCAGGACTGCCTGTCTGTGGCGGACTCGGTAACGGTGGCGATCCTGCTCAAAAGGGTGAAGTCCCCAAAATTGTGGTGAAAGCCACACAAGCCATGATGCCCCTGTATGATGAAGATGCCGACTACATTGAGCAAACGCTGCATCATGCTGGAGCAGCTCAGGCTTTGCGCAACATTAAGCAGCTGTTCATAGACAACCAATATGTGTTGAGCACGCCAGCCACAATTCAGGCCTATTTGGAAAATGCGGCAGTGTATGAAAGTTTCATCCAGACCCAACCTCAAGAGGTGATCGACCGCTTGAGCAGTCTGGAATAATCCATACATTAGCATTACATTTTTCACAAAGCGGATGGATTCAAGCCGTAGTTTTTTCTCTGTGGTTTGAATCTTTTTTTTTCCGACTTTTGCGCCGTTTTTAGCACCACAGTGTTATGTCTGCCTTTTGGATGAGTATTATAAGTTATTTTAGCAATTTAGATTGGATGGCTTTCCTGGAACTGGCCGGCACTATCGTCGGTCTTGTCTACCTTTTTCTTGAGTACAAGGCCAACGTATGGCTCTGGCCTGCCGGCATTCTGATGTCGCTACTTTATGTAGTTGTCTTCTTCCATGGCAAGTTCTATGCAGACGCCGGTGTGTATCTCTATTATATCGGTGCTAACACTTACGGCCTCATCGCATGGTTAAAAGGTCGACAGTCTGATAATGGACAGACAGAAGAATTGCCGATCATCCATACTCCTAAGAGTAAAATTCCAATGCTAACCGTTGCCTTTGTGGTTGTCTATGCAATCATCGCTTTTGTCTTGGTGCGCTTTACAGACAGTCCTGTTCCTTATGGCGATGCATTCACCACCTCACTCAGCATTGTGGCTATGTACATGCTGGCCAAGAAATATCTGGAGCAGTGGTTGCTCTGGATCGTAATTAATGTGGTTTCCACGGCCCTTTATCTCTGGAAAGGTCTTTATCCCACTGCGATTTTGTTTACGGTTTATATCATTGTCGCTATTATGGGTTATTTCAAATGGCGCCGTGACATGCTCAAATTGCAAAACCATTAAAACCCTTAATGAATATTGATGTCACCACCATTCCCCGCGCCCCGTGCGGGGAACCTCATGATGTTGAGGTACAATCGTACCCTGATTTATTATCTGGCAATACAGTGTCTTCGCCATTCTCTCCGCGCCCCACGCGGGGGAACCCCCTAAATAACCAGATCAATTTTTAAGGGGACTATATACCTGATGGCACCTTGTATGCCCAAGTATGTTGTTAATAGATGTCTTTTTTAGGGAGACAATGGCTACATGGCAGGCAACTTCCATAAATATAATCCTTCAACTTTTCTCGGGTTAAAATCCAATTTTGTTTGACTTTGTATTCATCTTTGTTGTGCCATCATGTATATAACTTCCATTTTTAAATAAGCCACAAAAAAAAAGGACCGGATGCTCTCCGGTCCTTTGTATTTATGATTTAATAGATTATTGAAGTTCCCATTTAGGCTCGATCTTCACACAGCGAACGCTGACAGCATCACCTTTCATCTTCTCTTTCTTCACCAACTCAGGACATACATGGGTAATGGTAACGCATTCACCCTTGAAGACGGTGGAAGCAGGATCACTTGTCCAGAAATGAGTCTCTGCTAGGAGGTTGTAATAGGAATCAGCGTAGTGGTCGTAGTAACCTGCGCCAACAGCCTCAAAGCCATTGTTCGGTTCAACGCCAGCTGCACCAGGCAACCAGAAATTCTCATTCATAGAGGAAGCTTCACGGGTGTTGTTGTGAGCGTAAGTCATCATGTCGTCAAATTGAGCCGTTGTCGGGATAGCCCAACCATCAGGACATATACCGCGAAGATAATAGCCGAACATAGATTTACGCCAAGCAGGTTCATCGTTAATGTTGTCTTCCTCAACTCCCATTGCGGAGTACCATGTATAGAGACGGCCATAAGGATCGATGTTGGATTCGTCGTCAAGATAAGCTTTTGCTACCTCGATATCGGTATTAGTCTCATCTATTTCGTTGCGGAGGTTCTCTTTAAGCCAGCACTCGCAGCCGATACGGACGGTTGAATAGGTGTAACCGTCGTATGTTACAGTGTAGGGTTGCTCGGTTGGGTAGTTCGGATCTGCTTCGCCGCAGTTCGGGTAGATTACGATGTATTTCTTGGTGTAGTCCAAAGTGTAACCGCATTCGTCTGTCAGAGTCCAAACGATGGTGTATTCGCCCGGGGCAATACGGCCCAGAAGAGTAGTACCTTCGTTGACAGTAGCTTTGTCGTTGGTCAGTGTAACGGTGACGTCAGTATTATTTACATAGGTAGGAGTGTCTACATAGTAGAGCGTATCGCATGCACCGTACCACAGGATGATAGTGTCATTTTTATTGTCGAAGTCGGTGATAGCGCCAGCAGTTGTGATAATCGGTTTCACGTTAACGGTTACGGTGAAAGCAGCGCCGTCGCAGCTATTAGTAGAAGTACCAACGGTTGTTACGGTGGTAGGAGTTACATTGTAAACAACAGTCTGAGTTTCCAGAGTTTCGTTGGTAAGATTACCAGTGGTGAATGTTGCACCATTGCCATCGGCTGCACCAGTAACGCCAGTGTTAGAGGTGATTGTCCAAGTGTAAGAAGTTGCATATGCAGTTCCAGCAGGAATGATATCAGTTGCAACGGGAGCGAGTTCAACATTGGAAGGACATACGGTATATTCCTTATTGGCGATGTAAGCTTTCGGAGTTGTTGTTACAACAACGCTACCAGATTGAACGCAACCGTATTTGTCGGTTACTGTTACAGTGTAGGTGCTGGGAGTGCTGACAGCAGATTGTTCAGTTACAGCGATAGTTGTTGCAGTAGCTTCTGTGCCGAGGGCAGTAGGAGCCCATGCATATGTCAGTTCCTCACCGGTAGCAGTAGCTGTCAGTGTGGTTGTTTCGCCCGGACAAACAAGTTCGTCATCAGCAGTTACTGTAACTGTCGGTGCTGCGGGGATAACCACAGGGATTGTTACGTTTTGGGTGTTGCCACACATGTCGGTAGCTACAGCAGCCACACTGCCATTAACAGTGATAGCAGCGCCGACAGCAGGATTGAAGTCGCTAAGAGTTACGGTGTTGCCGCAAGTTGAAGTCAGTGCTGCGTTAACAGCTGCTGTCAATGTGTTGGTGTCAGGGATGGCGAAATTACAAGAACCATCGGTTGCGGCGGTCACATCAGCAATAGTACCGATCGTGAGGGCAGGGGTTGTTGTGGTAAATGAACCAGTCTTTTCAGTGCTAGAACATCCGTTTGCATCCGTTACTACGAGAGAGTAGTTGTATGTAGTACCGCAGTTAGGAAGAGTTGGGGTGATAGTACCTGTGGAAGAACTTCCAGAAGCTCCAGTCCATGTATAAGTTGTAATGGTTGCAGCAGATGTTGTACTTGCTATAATGTCATAGCTTGCTTGTCCAGGGCAGAGATCCGTGGGTGCTGCCAGGCTGTTGACCACGGGCAACTCGTTAACTGTGATTGTGTAAATATTGTTGGAAGGCACGCCACAAGATGTAGTGTAGTTGACTACAAAACGAACGTATGTGGTTTGAGAGATGCCAGTGATTGCCAAAGGAGATACGGTGGTGACATCTGTCCATGTCTCTTTGTCTGTAGATGTCTGCCAGGTGATGTCGGTATATGTGGTTGTAGCCACCAAGTTAACGCTTACGTCTGTGCCAGCGCAAACTGTCATAGAGGTTGCACCGCTATTGTCAGCGAGTGTGCCAGGATTGATATTGCTAGGTCTTGTTACATAAACGGAGCTTGTATAAACAGTTGAGCAACCTTCTACGGCGTAGCCTCTGCGGTAGTAGCCGGTTTCGGTAGCTGAATATTGAGCAGCGTTAGCGCCAGAGATGGCAGTCCAAGTGGAACCGTCGGTAGATTTTTCCCAGAGATAGTCACCTTCTACAGTGCTTGTTGCGGCTGTTGTACTGCTGATAACCACAGCAGTGTCGGTAGCATTACATACCCAAGTCTCAGCTGCGATTGCACCAGGGGTAGCGTCGCAAGCGATAGTATAGGTGATTACAACGTAGCCAGGGGCACCGTCGCCACCATTAGCGTCCGACCAACCAATATCAGTAGCGCCGCCGCCGCCGCCGCCGCCATAGTTGTTGCCATCATCGCCGGTATTATCCTTTAAGGTAGAACTGTATGAGCCTGCGCCGCCATTACCAGCATAGAGGAGGGTAGTGGTACCGCCGGTACCACGGTGAATATCAAATAGATCACCATCAGCACCATTTCCACCGTTTCCGCCGCCAGCAGCGCCGCCGCCGCCAGCGCCACACCATGTTCCGGTGGAGCCGTAGCCGCCATTACCGCCGCTGTATATCTCACTCCCACTGGGAGCGATACAAGCATCCGCCTGTCCGCCTGTGCCGGGTACACTAAAGTTCTGGTCAGGCACATCGCTGGCACCTTTGGCCAAGACGATGGTAGTGGAACCTATCTTCACCCAGCTGTCACCACCCCAGCCAGGGTGAGTAACCCCTTGGCTATGATGACCACTGCCTTTGGATCCGACGTGGATAGTCAGCTCATCGCCTGCGTTCACGGGGTAATTGGTCGCCTTGACGTAAGCGCCGCCGCCGCCACCAGCGGAACCTGTAGTACCTGCACCCGAAAAAGCAGAGTGGAGGGCACCGCCGCCGCCGCCACCACCGATGGCGATGACAGTGATGGATGTCACACCAGTGGGAACTGTCCAAGTGGATGAAGTACCATCACTACTTGTCGAGGTGTAATCATTTGTAGTGAAAGTTTTCGTGTAAGTCTGTGCCGTGATTTGGTTCACGAGCAGACTCAACGAGAAAATTGCCGCAAAAAGCAGCGCACTTAAAGTAAACTTTTTCATATAATTTATTTTTAATTGTTTAATATCCAATACGTTACATTTTTATTAATAAAGCCTATTTATTCTATAGCATAACACGCAAAAATACTTTTTTTTTCAATATACGCAAATCTGAAAAAAAAAGTTACGAACATGTTTTGTTTGATTATTGCCAATAATTCACTATTATAACAGAAGAACCGCTCATAACGAGCGGTTCTTCTGTTATAATCAGCGGTTTTCGATATTAGTAACCATTGCGTTTCATAAAGTCTTTAATGATATCTTCAGGGTTACGCACACTCTTTTGTAACCACTCCAGATATAACTCATCATGCTCCTCGTCTGTAAGCTGCCACTTGACATCCGAATGGCGAAGTCGCTCCGAGGCGTGCGACAGGATAATCGCCGCCGAGTTGGAGATGTTGAAACTTTCGGTGAATCCGTACATCGGGATGAGCACATTGTAGTCGGCACATTCCACTGCCTCTTCCGACAGTCCTGTCAGTTCTGTGCCAAACAGATAGGCTGTCTTCTGCTCCACTGGGATGTCAAAGATGGTTCTTTTCTTCTCGTCGGGCAGTGTGGCAACCACGGTATAACCCTTGGCGTGCAAGTCGTCGATGCACTGCTTCATGTTATGTTCGCTGTTGGGATATTGGTGCAGGGTCAGCCATTTGTCGGCTCCCATGCTGATGTCTTTGTGAACCTCAAACTCGTTGCGGTTTTCGACGATATAAGCATCTTGGATGCCATAGCATTCGCAGGAACGCATCACTGCGCTGATATTTTGTGTCTGATAAAGATCTTCCAGTACCACCGCGATATGTCGCGTGCGCTGGTTGAGCACCTCTTGCAGACGGCTGCGCCGTGCGTCTGTCACAAACTGCGACAGGTGCTCCGTCAATTTTATTTTTACTTCTTTAGATATATTATACATTATTATATAAAAAATAGAACCCCTTTGTTGAGGGGTTCTATTGGTTTTAGGACTAGTGTTTGTTATTTGCCTAACTTAGCACCGGCTCTGAATTTCACCACTTTAGATGCGGGGATCTTGATGGCTTTCTTAGCTCTCGGGTTGTAACCCATTCTGGCAGCACGTTTTACTACTTGCCAGGAACCGAAACCTACCAAAGAAATTTTGCCACCTTTTTTCAAGGTCTCGCTGGTGGTAGTCATAAAAGCTTCCAAAGCAGCTTTGGCTTGAACTTTTGTTAAACCGGTCTTTTCGGCCATTGCATTGATTAAATCAGTCTTGTTCATACTTATTAAATTTAAAAAGTGTAAAAATAAAATTGAGCAGCAAATTTAGTGTAATCTTGTCAACTTCTTAAGAATTAAAACACAATTTTCGCAGATTGTTGACTTTATTTCTTGTTTGTTGAAATCTATTGTAAAAAACGAAATAAAATTACTCTATATTAAATTTTCAGTGTAATTTTCAGGATGAAAACCCGCCAAAAAATCTTGAATATTCATGGGCTTTTTGCCTTCAATTTGTATCTTTTCGACCAAAATATCGGAAGTTTTTGTGGAAATTTCCCATTTTTTGTGTCCAGTTATGCGCATAAAGCCTGGATTCTGTCCACTTTTTGTGTTAGAAATGGAAGATTGGAAAACTTTAAGTTGTACACTTTTTCCACTCTTTTTTTCCGTAAGAGTTGTGTAAGCACCCGGATAAGGAGATAGACCTCTGACGAGATTATAGATATTCTCGGCAGTGTCATTCCAGTGAATGCGCATGTCTTCCTTAAAAATCTTTGGGGCGGGATGTAGAGGCTCAGTGTTAACTTGTTTGACTGGAGTTAGCATGTTGCTCTCCATCTTTTTGAGCGTTTCGACAGCTAACTCTGCGCCTGCAAACATGAGTTTGTCATGCAATGTTCCGCAGTTGTCTTCACGAGTAATCTCCACTTTTTTCTGTCCTATGATATCACCGGTATCTGTATGCTTATCGAGTAAAAAAGTAGTTACACCGGTCTCCGTTTCACCATTTATGATGGCTCTCTGAATAGGCGCAGCGCCACGGTATTGCGGCAACAAGGATGCGTGCACATTGAAGGTTCCTTTGGGTGGGATGGTGTATACGCTTTCAGGCAACATGCGGAAAGCCACCACAACAAATGCTTCTGCGTCTAAAGCATGTAACTCGGATATAAATTCGGGAGCTTTCAAATCCACAGGTTGAAGGATAGTCAGCTGGTGTTCAAGAGCGTAATGTTTCACATCAGAGAATTTGAGATGTTGGCCTCTGCCGGCTGGTTTGTCAGGAGTTGTCACCACGCAGGCGATGTCATGTCCGGCCTGGATGATGTGGTCCAGGATAGTAACCGCGAACTCTGGAGTGCCCATGAAGACTATTCTCATGTTGAATTGTTTTTAGTTGTTATTATTCGTGGTCGAAGGCGATCATCTTGAGGCAGCTAATAGCTCCTTCAACGCCTTTGTTTCCCATTTTGCCCCCGGCGCGATCTTCAGCCTGTTGCATGGTGTCGCAGGTGAGCACGCTGAAGATGACGGGTACCTGTTGTTGGAGGTTGAGATGGATTATGCCTTCTGCTGTAGCATGGGCGATAAACTCAAAATGGCGGGTTTCGCCTTGAATGATGCAGCCAATACAGATAACACCATCAAGTGTGGTTTGTTTGATAAGGTGGGCTGCTCCGGTCGGCAATTCAAAACTGCCGGGCACATGCTTCACTACGATATTCTCTTTCAGAATCCCATGTTGCAGTAGAGCTTCTATAGCTCCTTGTAAAAGAGAATCGGTAATGTGATCATTCCATTCACTGACCACAATACCGATTCTGTATTTTTCTGCTGACGGGAGTTGAAAAGGAATGTAGCTGTCTAGATTCTTTTTCTTCTCAGTCATAATATTTTTATTTTCCAGCTTGGGCTTTTGCGCGCTCTGCAAATTGACTTATGCCCATTTTCTGATATTCGGAATAGAACTTGTTTTCAATAGTCTTATAGGTGTCAAGCGCTTTTTTCCAATCACCTTTTCTTTCATACATTTGACCAAGTTTGAAGAGGGTGATAGGTGTAAAGTAAGGATCTTCACTTTTAACGGCCTTCTCGTAGTGAGAGATAGCTTGACTTTCGTCGCCTTGCTCATCATAAAGATCACCGATGGTTGCTTGGCAAGCATACCAAAGTACATCTTCTTTCTTCTTGAATTTCTTCAAGTAGTCCATAGCTTCGTCCTTCTGACCCAATTTCAGGTAGCAGAGACCGGCATAGTAGTTAGCGGTGTTGGCCGTTTTGGTGATTTTGTAGCTGCTGGCGATATCGAGGAATCCGCTAAATTCTTCGTTGCCTTCCAGAGCCATATTCAAGGAAGCTGTGTCGCCAGCCATCAACCAGTTGATGGGTTGGGTCATCATAGCGGAAGCTTCATTGTTCTTTTTCTGCAAATAAAACTTGTTGAATAGGATATATCCCAAAACAATAATCAAAATTGCAATGATTACGCCATAGATGACGTTAGAATATTTGTTGAAGAAAGCGAGCGTTTTGGTTACGAAATTTTCTTTTTCCTGAACTTCTTCTGTCTTCTTACTGCCTAATTTTTCGTTAGTTGCCATAATCTTTTCTTTTCTTTTTTGAGGCGGCAAATATACAATTTATTTAATATGATTCAACACTGATTTTTATAGTCCTAAAAAAATAGTGTTTCCTGCATATTTCTTAGCCTCGAGCGATAATTCCTTTATGCTTTTTTGTTGCCCATAAGCCACTCTTGGAACAGACGTAGGAAGGCCCGCTTGAAGATATGTCGGAACATGTAGCGGTCCTCTTTCTTGTTCTGTTCAATAGTTGATGGGTGGGTGATGGGCATAATGGGATAGGCGTTGCGCTTAAGGCGACGGACTTTTCTGCTGTCCTGCTTAGTGAAACCAATGTTGGTGACAAGGTTCAGATAAGGAGTGATACATAGTCCTTTGTGGGACCAGACATGATGCAGATATTGATATGCCCAGTATTTTTTGTTGAGTTTTCTCAGCATGTTAAAGCGGCTAACCCAGTAAGTCTTCTGGCGGTTTCTCGTCATGTAGGGTTCCACAATGCCTCTGAGTTTGTCAGGTGTGTAATCTTCCATAGACAGGGTGAAATCATTCCATCTGTTACGCCAGGTGGCAAAACCCCATGCGGTGGAGTATGCGGAGAAATAGTAGGAACTTTCGCCCTTGCGCATTCTCTTTTTGTATTTCTGGCGACTGCGATGACGCAGGTAGCTGCCGTTGATGCTGAATATCTGTTCATTGTTCCTGTATTGGTTCAACAGGGTCTCGCAGAACGGGAAGAAGTCGTAATGAGGCACGGTGTCTTCAAAGAGGACGATACCTTCTTCTTCCATGGAGAAGAACCATTTCATGGCTTCGAATACCATTTCTGATCGCCCAAGGTGTTTTTCCTGGTAGAAAGTGTGGACCTGACAGGGCCATTCGGGTTGGATGACGCTACGGGTACGGTAGGTAAGTTTGATGTCCTCACGGTCACCTTCTTTGCCACCGTCACCAGCAACGTAAATCTCCGTGGGCTGTACAGTCCGCAGTACCTGGAAGACATTGTGAGTCTCTTCTACGCGATTGTACAAAATTAACAATACAGGAACATTGAACATAATAGTAAATTTACTTATGCTAATTCATGAATAACAAGGCCGGAGCGCAATTTCGGCTCAAACCAAGTGGTCTTCGGCGGCATGATATTGCCAGTGTCAGCGATGTCGATGATCTGCTTCATGGAAACAGGATACAAAGCGAAGGCTACCTTCATCTCGCCATTGTCAACGCGGCGTTTCAACTCGCCAAGACCGCGGATGCCACCAACGAAGTCAATTCTCTTGTCGGTGCGGAGATCCTTGATGCCGAGAACTTTGTCGAGTACCAGGTTGCTGAGGATGGTAACATCCAATACGCCGATAGGATCGTTGTCATTGTAAGTACCAGCCTTGGCAGTCATCTTATACCAGTGACCATCAAGATACATGCTGTGTTCGTGCAACTTAGCGGGTTTGTAAATCTCGGTGCCCATATCTTCCAGGTCGTAAGACTCACCAATTGCAGCGATGAACTGCTCTTTGCTCAGACCGTTGAGATCCTTCACAACGCGATTGTAGTCGATAACGTTGAGTTGGTTGTCCGGGAAGATAACAGTCATGAAGAAGTTGTATTCCTCTTTACCAGTGTGATGAGGATTGTGCTCTTTCTTCTCTTGGCCTACCAATGCGGCAGCAGCGCTACGATGGTGACCGTCAGCGATGTACATAGCAGGAACTTTCTTGTCGAAAAGTTCTACTAACTCGTCAATGAGAGCGCGGTCGTCAATAACCCAGAAACGATGGCCGAAGCCGTCTTCCTTGGCGATGAAGTCGTAAACCGGAGCCTTGCTTGTCACAGAAGCTACGATCTCGTCGATTCTGTCAACAGCAGGGTATGCGAAGAATACCGGCTCAACGTTGGCATTGGTGATGCGGACATGTTTCATACGGTCTTCCTCTTTGTCTTTACGGGTCAACTCATGTTTCTTGATGACTTTGTTGACATAGTCCTCACTCCAAGCGCAAGCCACGATGCCATATTGCCATTTAGCATTGGCATCTTTCGGGTTCATGCTCTGAGCGTAGATGTATAATTTTTCCTCTTTGTCTTGAACCAACCAACCATAGTCTTTAAAACTGTTGTAGTTCTTCACAACCTGAAGATAAACTTCGAGTGAGTGCTCGTCAGTACCAGCGGGGAGGTCGATCTCAGCTTTGGTGACATGAAGAAGACTGTAAGGATTACCTTCACATTCTTTGCGAGCTTCTTCGGAGTTCAGCACGTCGTAGGGACGTGAAGCGAGTTTTTCAACGATTGATTGAGGAGGACGAAAGCCTCTGAACGGTTTGATAATAGACATAATTGATAATATTTTAAGATGATTATTTCTTTAATTTGAAAAGCGCGGCAAAGATACAAAAATTCGTTATCTTTGCCGCCTGACTTTTAAAAGATGGAAAAGATTCGGATGGTAGACCTCTATGGCCAATACCGTAAGATTAAAACGGAGGTTGATTCCGCTATGCAAAGCGTGGTGGACAAAGCTTCTTTTATCAATGGTGGAGTGGTTTCTGAATTTGCAGATGCATTGGCTGAATATACCTCTTCGAACTTTGTGATCCCAAGTGCTAACGGGACAGAAAGTCTTCAATTGGCCCTTATGTCTTTGCAATTGTCTCCCGGCGACGAGGTTATTACTGTTCCTTTTACCTTTGTGTCGACCGTCGAAGTCATAGCTCTTTTGGGATTGAAGCCGGTTTTTGTAGATGTCTCCCCAGATACCTTCAATATGGATGTCACTAAGGTAGAAGCAGCTATCACCGATCGTACGAAGGTTATCTTGCCAGTCCATCTCTACGGTCAGTGTGTGGATATGGAGTCGCTGTTGCGTATTGCGCGTCGTCATAATCTGTTTGTTGTGGAGGATGCTTGTCAGTCGTTAGGTGCGCGAATCACTTTCGCTGATGGCTCTGTACACCAGGCTGGAACGATGGGTGATGTCGGCTGCACATCCTTCTTCCCGTCTAAAAATCTTGGTTGTTTTGGTGATGGCGGTGCGGTATTTACTAATAACGAGACATTGGCTGCACGTATTCGCAGCATGGCCAATCACGGTATGTCTGAGAAGTATTATTACGAACATGTAGGTATCAATTCCCGCCTTGACTCGTTGCAAGCAGCTGTTCTTATCGCTAAACTGCCTCATTTGGACGAATATATTCGGTCACGTCAGGCGGCTGCCCGTTTTTATGACGAGCGTCTCTCTGATTGCGATGGTATACATATTCCTGCCAAAACAACATTTTCAACACATACTTACCATCAGTATACGCTTCGGGTGGATCCGAAATTGAGAGATGAATTGCGTGCGAAGCTTGCAGAAAAGGAGATACCTACTATGGTCTATTATCCATGTCCACTGCACTTGCAGGCTGCTTACCAGAATCTTCAATATAAAAAAGGAGATTTCCCATTTGCGGAATTTCTGTCTAAGTCTGTGCTCTCATTGCCTATGCATACAGAGTTGACTGATGAACAGTTGCAATATATAACCGACACCATACGTTCTATAATTTTATAATAATCGTTTATGGACTATTTTGCACATCCTACCGCTGTTATTGATCCTGGTTGCCAGATTGGTGAAGAGACCAAAATCTGGCATTTCACTCACATCATGTCTAATTGTGTGATCGGTTCTCGTTGTGTGTTAGGTCAAAATGTATTCGTGGCGGAGGGAGTCCATCTTGGAGATAATGTAAAAGTGCAGAACAATGTCTCTCTCTATACGGGAGTGGAGTGCGAGGACGATGTCTTTCTTGGTCCTTCAATGGTGTTTACCAATGTTGTCAATCCGCGTAGTTTCATCAACCGTAAGGATGAATTTAAGAAGACCATCGTCCGTCGTGGTGCCACTATTGGAGCTAATGCTACAATAGTATGTGGTTGTGAAATAGGAAAATATGCCTTTGTTGGTGCAGGTGCTGTGGTTACGAAACAGGTACCTGATTATGCGCTTATGACAGGTAATCCAGCTCGTCAGACTGGTTGGATGAGTGAGGCTGGCGCCCGATTGACAATAGATGATAAGGGCGAGGCTGTTTGCCCGATGACTGGCGACAAGTATAAATTGACTGGCAACATCTTGAAAAAAATTTAATATGAATAGTAGGGTGGGGAGATATTGTAAGGGATTGTGCACGTTGCTGTTGTTGTGCGTTGCTATGCTGGCAAATGCGACTCACCAACGTGCGGGCGAGATCTCCTATAGATATATCTCTGGCCTTACCTATGAGTTCACCATCACTACCTACACCTACTCGGCCAGCCCTGCCGACCGTCCTCAGATTGAAGTCTTCTGGGGCGATGGCTCATCTTCAATCATTGATAGAACGCTAAAACAGGCTATAACCAGCAGTATAGATATCAATGTTTATGTGACGCAGCATACTTTTTCAGCAGCTGGTACTTTCTATGTCTCTTTTGAGGATCCAAACCGCAACGCGGGAATCGTTAATATTCCTAACTCCGTTGAGATACCTTTCTATATAGAGACGATGATTGTCATTAATCCTTTCATTGGTGGCAATTCGTGCCCAGTACTGATGAATCCTCCTATTGATAATGGCTGTACTAATGTAATATATTATCATAATCCCGGTGCTTATGACGCAGACGGAGACAGTCTTTCCTATAGTCTTATTTCTTGTCGTGGCTATAATGGCGAGGTGATTCCAGGTTATACATTGCCGTATGCTAGTAACTATATTTCCATAGATTCTGTCACGGGCGATTTGGTCTGGGATTCTCCCACGATGGCGGGTGAGTATAATGTGGCTATCTTGATTGAGGAGTGGCGCAACGGCATCCTTATCAGTAGTATGGTCCGCGATATGCAGATTACTATCGCACCGTGCAACAATACTCCTCCTGAGATAGAGCTTTACGATACTTGCGTCGTCGCTGGCACTCGAATTGACTTACCAATATATGTTTATGACTCGACCTCAACACAGGCAACCCTTTCGGCTACAGGTGCTCCATTACTCCTAGATGTTTCACCTGCACAGTTTATGCCAATAACCGATGACGTGCCTTATATGACTCATTTTGTATGGCAAACGGTATGTGAACATGTGCAGCCGGAACCATATAATCTGCTCTTCAAAGCGCAGGACAATGGACCACAGGTGAATCTTGTCTCTTTTAAGTCGATGAATATCCGAGTGATAGCTCCTGCACCCAAGATGGAGTCAGCGACTCCTTATGGCAATACTATCGAGGTGGTTTGGCATCCCGACTCTTGTAGCAATGCTGTAGGTTATGACATCTATCGTCGATCGGGTAGCAATCCTTTTGACCCGGATTCTTGTGAGACTGGCATGCCAACCGATGCAGGTTACGAGTGGATTGGAAGTACTTCGGCATGGAGTGACACTGTTTTTGTAGATGAAGGTTATGTTCTTCCGCTGTACCATGCTAATGAGTATTGTTACCGTGTGGTAGCGCTCTTTGCTAACGGAGCGGAGAGTATTGTCTCCGATGAAATGTGTACGCAGCTCTTCAATGATGCACCGCTGATAACCCATGCTGATGTGGTCACTACCGATGAGCAGAATGGCATTGTCCATGTTCAATGGATGCGCCCTCCTGAAATTGACTCTAACGCTTTTGAGCCACCATATTATTATATATTGTATAGAAAATCTGGGGATGTACCGGAGTTCGTGTCTATCACAGATACTATAGCGGCCATGTCGGATACAATATTATATATGGATCACGATTTGAACACGGTTGATAATGACCATACATACAAAGTGGTTTTTTGTAATTTGGATACTGCTATCGAATGCTCTGATCCTGCAACTACTATCTTTTTGGATATTGCTCCATCCGATAAGCGATTGCCGCTCAATTGGTCGGTACGTCAACCTTGGAATAATGTTCAATACACTGTTTTCCGACATGAAGAGGGTGCAACTGATTGGGATACTGTCGCTGTGACAACAAACACCACATATACTGATTATCCACTTGACAACGAGAAGACCTATTGTTATTATATTCTGGCTGAAGGTTATTATTGGTTGCCAGATACCACTGGTCCATTCTGGAATAGATCCCAACAGGTCTGTGCACGTCCGATAGATAATGAACCACCGGAATTGCCTGTTGTAGAAATTACAACAGATTGTTATACGGTTGATTTTCAATGGACATTCAGTAGCGATACCGCCATGTCGGATGCCTGGTATTACTATGTTCTTTATAAACCAACATTGGAGGGTGAATTTACGTGCATAGACTCTTTTCCTGCTTTGATGACAGATTGTCAAGGTGCTACTTGTCATCATACGCTCACAACTTCTGAAGTGATTGTTGGATGTTTTGCTATGATGGTGGCTGATAGCAGTGCTAATGTGACCGAGATGACAGATTCTACCTGTATAGATGTCTATGAATGTCTGGATTATCATTTGCCCAATGTCTTCACTCCTAATGGCGATGGGAACAATGACATTCTGACACCTTACCATCCTTATGTTGGTATAGAGAGTGTGAATATGAAGATTTATAATCGTTGGGGAAAGCGTGTTTTTGCGACCGAAGATCCTGAAATCCGCTGGGATGGAACGGAGGAAACCACCAAGCAACCTTGTTCAGATGGTGTATATTTCTATAGCTGCGATGTCTATATCCAAACGCTGACTGGACTTGAAAGCTATTCTCTACATGGTTCTGTGACAATTATTCGATGAAAGTTGTAATTGTTGAAAAAAAATGTATTTTTGCCGCCGCTAAATTATTTTATTAACAATTTAAAGAAAGAGGTATTTTTTATGATTATCGTTCCCGTAAAAGATGGCGAGTCTATTGACAGAGCTCTCAAAAAATTGAAGAAGAAATTCGACAAAATTGGTGTAAAGAAAGAAATTCGTGCAAGACAGGAATTCACCAAGAAGAGCGTTATTCGCCGGGAACAACTCCGCAAAGCTATCTATGTTCAGCAGTTGCGTAATGCAGAAAATGACTAAGGATTAGTTTTACGAGATCTTAAAAAAAAGAAAAAACAGGCTTGCCTGTTTTTTTTTTGCTATTTTTGTGGCATAATACTTGCATGACATTCTTTTGTTATGATAGATTATCAGGATTTCATCACCTATCTCCAGACGGAACGACGTATGTCTGTTCATACTGTTGAGGCCTATTCTAAGGACTTAGGCCAGTTTTTCACTTTTTTGGAGGAGGTTGTACAACCCAAGACGCTCAATGATATCACACCTGATGATGTCCGAACTTGGATAATCACTCTTCTGGAAGATAAAGGTGATACTGCCAGAACTGTCAATAGAAAACTTTCATCTCTAAAGGCTTTCTTTCGTTATCAGATGAAAATGGAGAATGTGAAGACAAATCCGATGGCTTCTATCCTTTCCCCGAAGATTAAAAAACGCCTTCCAGAGTATGTTGAGCAGAATGATATGCAACGGCTCTTTTCTTCTGACCTCTTTGCTGAGGATTTTGAGGGCCGACGTGATCAAGTGATAATTGAACTCTTTTATGCTACCGGTATTCGTCTTTCGGAACTGTTGAATCTTCATGTACAAGACATTGACTTGTCCCAGAATACAATCAAAGTATTGGGTAAGAGAAATAAAGAGCGCATCATTCCTTTTGGTGAAAATATGCACGACTTATTCACAATGTATCTTGATATTTATCAAAAAAAATTTCACCCAGGTTTAGAAAATTATTGTATATTTGTAGCCGCTAACGGTAAACAATTATACCCGAAAGCGGTTTATAGAATTGTGAGAAAATACCTTGACATGGTCACCACGATTGACAAAAGAAGTCCGCACGTCATTCGACACACCTTTGCCACACACATGCTGAACAATGGTGCCGACCTGAATGCTATCAAAACGATTTTGGGACATAGCAGTCTGGCTGCCACCCAAGTGTATACCCATAATTCTATGGAACAACTCAAATCTATTTATAAACAAGCCCATCCTAGGGCATAAAAAAAGGAGGTCTTTATGACAATTAACATCTCATCAGTCCATTTCAAGACGGACAAAAATTTGGAACAGTTCATTAATGACAAAGTTTCAAAGTTGAATAAGGTTCACGATGGAATTATTTCTTCTGACGTGACGTTGAAGGTAGAGAACAATGAGTCTCCTGAGAATAAAACGGCCGATATCCGTATGAGAATTAAAGGCAATGACGCCATGGCCAGCAAGACAGCCAAGTCTTTTGAGGAGGCAGTGGATCTCGCTGTTGATGCATTGAAAAAGCAGCTCTTGAAAACCAAGGAAAAAATTCAGGATAAACATAAAAAGAATGATGGCGCTGACTTTGAAGCATAAACCATCGTTGAATATATGATAAAACAAGAGGGCTCTTCGTCATGAGGAGCCCTCTTGTCATATTAAGCGCTATGGAAAAGAGAATTTTATTCTACAAAATAGGTGAGTTTGGTGTTGATGGTAGCTCTTTTCTCCTTAGAGGAGGTGTTGAAAGCTCCACCCCAGGTATAGTCCTCGTCTGCAGAGTTGGGTGCTGTGATCTGGAACACACCCATGTTAGCTGATTTGAGTTTGCCAAGTGAAGAACCTGCATTTTTGGTAACAGCCTCTGCACGCTCTTTAGCATTTTGAGAGGCAGCTGCCAACATCTCAATCTTCAAATCCGACAATTTTGTGTAGTAATACTCCGGATTCCAACTGTCAATCAGAATGTTTTGATCATAGAGTTCTGAAATTTTACGGATAACCTTCTCGATCTTATCAATGTCGTTGGAAGTCACAGTGACTGTCTGTTTGGAGTTGTATCCAGAAAATGTTTCCACAGAACGTCTGGTCACTTCGTCCCAACGATATTCAGTAACTTCACTCGTCGAAATAGGTTGGAAATCCATCTCTTTAGCAGTTATGCCTTCCTTTTCCAAGAAGTTTTTGACAATGCTGATCTCATCTTTTAATTGTGCGTATGATTCTTTCATATTGTTGTCTTGAGTGGAAAAGGAAAATCTCCATACAATCAAATCTGAAGTGAAGTCCTTTTGAGCCATACCGACGACGGATACAGTCTTTGCCGGTTTCTTTGATTGGTAATAAGCAAATCCGAAAACAGCGGCTGCCAAGAAGAAGCATACGCTGGCTACAATTCCGATGATTAAAGCATTGTTTTTCATACTGACTAAAAAATTAAAGATATTATGATAACGAAACTCTTCATCCTTTTATTGTACCTTTTTCGATGATGATGTGTATTTTTTAGTCCCAGTTTGGTCGATAGCTAGATCAAAATTACTATTAATTATTGTATATATTATAAATGTTTTTACGGGAGCAAATTATGCCCTATAAGTCCTAGTAGGTTCTTTCCCATGGCCGATGTACACGTTGGCCCTACAAGTATCCCCGGAAGGAGCCTTTCAGCCAGGTTCCAGATTAACGGTTTTTGCCACTTTTTTGAAAAACTCTCCAAAACTCGCGATTTTTATTCTCCTCTTGAGCCCTTAAAAACTCCAAAAATTGAGGTTATGAACCATATTTTTTGGAAAAAAATCAAAAAAATAAAATTTTTTCTCACTGATAATCAATCACTTAAATAAAAAAATATTTTTTTTTAGTTTGAAGTGGTACAACATATTGGGAAAAACTCTATTTTTGCGGTCCCAATTGAGAGGGAAACAGAGCAGAAGGGAATTGGGAGAGTTCATTGAAAGAATGAGGAAAGATGTAGCAAATACTCAAGGAAAAATTTCTTTGGAGATTCGCAAGCGATGAAGTCGGGACAGACAAATTAAAGAAAAGATATTAAATAGGATGGAGAGTTTGATCCTGGCTCA
>JAILCI010000017.1 GCA_024686335.1 Bacteroidales bacterium
TTTGTCTAACGGACCTCGCGAGGTCTGGAGGTATGACGAGAAAAAGTTAAAAATAGAGGTCCCCTATAAAATATCTGATTTTTTTAGAAAAAAAAATTCTGGCAACTGCAACCTTTATCCATTCTTGCATCTTAATAGTAGATGATTTTTGAAACGCTGTTTCTGCTATGATGTTAAACGGGTTTCGCATTATAGTCGGCAGCAGCGTACCTAATTTATAATTTAGAAACCCATTGTTCTAAAAAATGAAAAAAGTTATTTTGCTGGCAGTAGTTGCCGTGATGTTTGTCTTCGTAGGTTGCACCAAAACCAGAACCTGCACCTGCATTACCACACAAGCCTTCTCTGGTGAGACTCCTACGGTCACCACTACAACCCTGAACATTGAAAAAGGTCATTGTGAAGACATGAACGCCACTCAAACATCCACTATGGAAGGTGAGACTTTCACTCAGACCATCGAATGCACCGAGCAATAAGAAGAGACAAGATTGGAAAAGAAAAAAGGGTGACCATTTGGCCACCCTTTTTAGTATTTTGAATTTTGATTAGACATACATATTCACAATCATCTCATACAGCTCCTGCTGGCCACTGATCTGCTGCGGTTCAGGCAGTTGCATAGCAATGTTACGCATATCCTCAAGAGTAAGTTTGCCCTCTTCAAAGGCCTTGCCGTTACCTGTATCGAAAGAAGCATAGCGTTTTGCGCGCATCTTCAGCAAATCGGAGTTCTCGATGATTGCGGCAGCGGTGAGCAATCCGCGGGCGAAGGCGTCCATACCACTGATGTGTGCATAGAAGAGGTCCTCCAGATCCGTGGAGTTGCGGCGAGTCTTGGCGTCGAAGTTGGTACCACCCGTCGTGAAACCGCCACCTTGCAGAATGACCAACCAGGCCATCGTCAACTCGTAAATGTCGATTGGGAACTGGTCGGTATCCCAACCGTTCTGATAGTCACCGCGGTTGATGTCGATACTACACAGCATGCCAGCATCTGCAGCGCACTGCAACTCATGTTCAAAGGTATGACCAGCCAAAGTGGCATGGTTCACCTCAATATTAAGAGCAAAATCCTTGTCAAGACCATAATGACGCAGGAATCCGATAACCGTCTCAGCATCCACATCATATTGATGCTTAGTTGGTTCCATCGGTTTCGGCTCAATGAGGAAGGTACCCTTGAAACCCTGCTTGCGACCATAGTCGCGAGCCATTGTCAACATCATGGCGAGATGTTCTTTTTCACGCTTCATATCGGTGTTAAGCAGAGACATATAACCCTCTCGGCCACCCCAGAAGACGTAGTTCTGACCGCCCAAAGCGATACAAGCATCAATGGCATTCTTGATTTGAGTAGCCACAAAAGTCGTCACGTTGAAATCGGGGTTAGTAGCGGCACCGTTCATATAGCGCTTGTGGCCAAAGACGTTGGCTGTAGACCACAGAAGTTGCTTACCCGTAGTCTGTTGCAGACCTTTGGCATGTTCTACCATCGTGGCCAATCGCTTCTCAAACTCAGCAAGTGTGTCGCCCTGCTCCACCACATCCACATCATGAAAACAGTAGTAAGGGATAGAGCACTTGGTCATGAACTCGAATGCAGCATCCATCTTATATTTAGCACGGGAGATAGGATCCGCGGCAGCATTCCACGGGAAGATCTTGGTAGGACCACCAAATTGGTCCACACCGTCAGCACATAGTGTGTGCCAGTAGGCCATGGCGAACTTGAGATGCTCTTTCATGGTCTTGCCCATCACCACACGGTTCTCGTCATAGTAATGAAATGCCAGGGGATTTTTAGAATCTTTACCCTCAAATTTGATTTTTCCAACATTTGGGAAGAAAGCGGTTTTGCCTTGATAGTATTCCATAAGTATAGCTTTTATTGATCGATAATGAAGGAGCAAAAGTACGATAAATTTTAAAAAAATGTATCTTTGCGCTTACTTTTTGAACATTTTGAAAAAACAATCTGAAGGATGGATTATCTCATAAAAAATGTCACGGTTGTAAACGAAGGTCGCTCTTTCGAAGCAAATGTAAGCATTAAAAATGGAAAGATTGACAAAATAATGTCGATAGGTGCGCCTTGCGACTCCGCACATGCGGTAGTGATAGAGGCCAAGGGCAAGTATCTGATTCCGGGCATCATCGACGAGCACGTGCACTTCCG
Organism: Bacteroidales bacterium; assembly: GCA_024686335.1. GTDB lineage: Bacteria > Bacteroidota > Bacteroidia > Bacteroidales > WCHB1-69 > F23-D06. Next base: position 2,180 of record JAILCI010000017.1, read on the forward strand.
GGAGCCGGGCATGACCGCCAAAGCTGATATTTACAGTGAGAGTCGCGCTGCCGTCGCTGGCGGTGTGACCTCCTTTATGGAGATGCCCAACACCATTCCTCAGACGACCACACAGTCGCTGTTACAAGAGAAATTCGACCTCGCAGCGGAGAAGTCACTGGCCAACTACTCCTTCTATTTGGGTGCCACCAACGACAACCTTGACGAAGTGGTGGCGACTGATCCATCCACCGTATGTGGCATCAAGCTCTTCATGGGTTCTAGCACAGGCAATATGCTGGTAGACCGTGATGAAGTGCTCACGCGACTTTTCAAAGAGTCGCCATGCGTCATCGCAGCGCACTGTGAAGATGAGGAAATCATAAAACGCAACACGGAATACTATAAAAACTTAGTATCCAATCATGATATTGAATCCAAAGCCGCACTGCATCCATTGGTTCGTACAGAAGAGGCTTGCTACCGATCTTCTGCGAAGGCAGTAGAATTGGCAGAAAAAACGGGCGCACGTCTTCACATACTCCATATTTCCACCCAAAAGGAGTTGTCGCTATTTAGAAAAGACATTCCGTTGCAGGAGAAGAGGATAACCGCTGAGACCTGTCCTCACTACCTCCGTTTTGACAGTCGTGACTACGAGATGATGGGATTTGCCATAAAATGTAACCCCGCCATCAAAGCTCCTGCTGACCAGCGCGCATTGCGGGAGGCTCTCACCAACGGTCTTATCGACACCATCGGCAGCGACCACGCACCACATCTGCCAGAAGAGAAGTTCACTCACGACTACTTTACAGCCAAGTCTGGATTTCCTTCCCTCCAGCACACCCTCGCCATCATGATGCAGGTAGCCGACCAAGCCGAGATATCGCTAGCGCAGGTGGTACAACTAATGTGCCACAATCCTGCCTTACTCTATCAAATCGATCGAAGAGGCTTTATCAGAGAGGGTTATCATGCCGACTTAGCCATTGTGGACTTGAAGGCAAACAAGGTCATTCAAGATGAAGACCTCTATTATAAATGCGGTTGGTCGCCATATGTCGGGCAGACCATTCAGACTGAGATAACTCACACTTTCGTAAATGGCAATCTTGTCTTTGAAAAGGGTGATCTCCATGATGACTCTCGTGGTGAGCGGCTGCAATTCAACCGATAGTGACTGTCCATTTTTTTACTACCTTTGCATTTTAAATCACAAACAATATGATAAAGAAAATTAACCTTTTGTGCATCGCTTTGATGATGCTCTTTATGGGTGCCCGCGCTGATGAAGGCATGTGGCTTCCTTACTCCATCAACGGCAAGAGTCTAGCAGAGATGCAGCGTCTTGGCTGCAAACTTACCGCCGAGCAGATCTTCAGTTTCAACCAGCCCAGTCTTAAAGACGCCATCGTGCAATTTGGTGGCGGTTGTACAGGCGAGCTCATCTCCGCAGAAGGATTGCTGCTCACCAACCACCACTGCGGTCTCGGCCAAGTTCAGGCACACTCCTCCGTGGAACACGACTACCTGCAAGAAGGTTTCTGGGCTCGCAGCAAAGATCAGGAACTGCCCAACGAAGGTCTGACGGTCTCCTTCCTGAACTATATTGAGGACGTCACCAGCATCGTGCTCAAGGGCGTCACCGACAACATGTCAGAACAAGAGCGCGCCGAAGTCATCGAGCGTAATGGCAAAAAGTTAATCGAAGAGCGCAAAGGCAAACGCGATGTAGAGGTGGAGATTGTGCCCTTCTACCACGACAACCAATTCATTCTCTTCGTGTATGATGTATATAAAGATGTACGTCTGGTAGCTTGTCCGCCTTGGGGCATTGGCAAGTTCGGTGCCGACACCGACAACTGGACCTGGCCGCGCCACAAGGGCGACTTCTGCATCTTCCGTGTCTACACTGCCCCTGACGGCTCCCCAGCCACATACAGCAAAGACAATGTGCCGATGAAGTCCAAACACTTCCTGCCCATTTCTCTGAAGGGTGTTCAACCTGGCGACTACACCATGATTCTCGGTTATCCGGGTTCTACCGACCGTTACTCATCTTCCGGTTCTGTTAAGAACGTCATTGAGCAGGAGGGTCCCGCCATCGTTGCCTGCCGTACCACCAAACTTGAGCAGTATCGCAAGCATATGGACGCAGATCCCGCCGTCTTCATCCAATATGCCTCCAAACAGGCCAGCGTCAGCAACTACTGGAAATACTACATCGGTCAGGTGAAACAACTGCAACGCAACAAAGTTGTGGAGAAACGTCTCGCCCAAGAGCAGGATTTCAAGAAATGGATGAACGAGAATGCCGACCGCAAGGCTAAATACGACGGCATCTTTGAGGAGTTTGACAACTACTGGAATCACCAGAACAAATACACCAAAGCTCTCATCTATCACCGCGAAGCCGGTTGGTATGGTGGCGAGGCTATCTCTTTCGCATTAAGATTCAGACAATTAAATCACATGATTGAATCTAAGGCATCTCAAGACAACATCAAGGCTCGCGCCAACGGTATGAAAAAGTCTGTCCAAGATTTCTTCAAAGACTACAACCAGGCTCTTGACCGTGACGTTACCATCGCGCTCCTGAACCTCTTCTATCAGGATATTAACGCCGACCAACTGCCTTCTATGGTTAAGAAACTCGGCGACAAAGGTCACGGCGATTTCAAAGCATACGTGAACAAAGCTTTTGAAAAATCTATCTTTGTAGATCAAGATAAGATGAATGCATGGCTTGACAATCCCAAGTCATTGGCTAAAGATCCTATTTTTGCTCTGATGAGCAATATCGTAAACTCATACATCGACCTCAGCGAGCAAGCTAGCAGCGTAAGCGGTAGCCGTGCCGAGCGTCTTTACATGCAGGGCCTTATGGAGATGCAGAAAGACCACAACTTCTATCCCGATGCCAACTTCACCATGCGTCTCACCTATGGTAGCGTGCAAGACTGCAAGCCTGCCAATGCTGTGACCTACGACTACATCACCACCCTGGACGGTGTGATGGAGAAGTACAAACCAGGCGACTGGGAGTTTGACGTGCCGCAAGACCTCATCAAACTGTGGGAGAACCACGACTACGGCCGCTATGCAGACAAAAACGGTGACTTGGTAGTCAACTTCATTACCACCAACGACATCACGGGTGGCAACTCCGGCAGTCCTGTCATCGATGGAGAGGGCAACCTCATTGGCTTGGCCTTCGACGGCAACTGGGAAGCCATGAGTGGCGACATCGCCTTTGAGAACCAGGTACAGCGCACCATCTGCATGGATGTCCGCTACCTGCTCTTCATCATCGACAAAATGGCCAACGCTCAGAACCTGATGCAGGAATTGAAGATTGTGCAATAATCCTATCAATTGACAAATAAAACAAAGGGTGTGCCGTTATCGACACACCCTTTTTAGTTAATTGAAAATCTTCAACCCCTATTTGATGATAACCTGTTTAGTTACTTGGTTATTGCAGGTTGTCACGGTCACAGCGTATGAGCCAGGGGCCAGTGTGGAGGTTGGGATAACAACGTGAGTGTCACCATATTGCTGACTGAACACACATTGACCTAGCATGTTGTAAATCTCTACTCGCTGAATCTCATCCGAAGATACCTGTACATAATCGGTGGCTGGGTTCGGATAAATGGAAACCTCAACTTGATTATGCTCATTGACTGAGACATCTGTGATAGTCAAATAGATAGGCAGCATCTCCTCGCTATTGCCGACAGCGCTGGAATAGAGATGCAGATTGGCCGTGTGTGAGTCTCCAACAGCCATCCCGTCTGTATTAACCGTTACGACCACGTCTTCAGTGCCACCCATGGTGATAGTTCCCTCTGCGGGAGACACTGTAGCCCAAGGAGTGATAGGCGTACCATCGATCACACCTCCGAGACAGAGGTTGAAGTCATAAGAAGAACCAGAGAAACGGTTATACCATGTAGCGCCTCTCTTATACCAAGCACTATAATCATTGGCTAATGCACCATCCAAATAGATAGGATACTCACCCGAAGGCTGTACAAACCAGACACCTAACCAAAGATCACTACCATCGATCAAGTAAGGAGTTGTGAGTTCGATATGATTCCATCCACTGTCAGGGGTGAATGTCTGCTCGTAAAGAACTTCTCCTGGACCAGGATGCAGAAGTGAATTGTTCATGTCATATACTCGCACCTTTGCAGTGGCAATACTATTATCCAAGAAGACATAGATTTCATTAAGTGTTTTGCCAATATGCTGTTGAAGGGCAGAGGAGGGATATCCGATAGCAAGATCCACGTCAGCAGCATCGCCATTGAAACCGATAGCAGTGTAAGGATCACCCAGATAATAGTGGAGATCTGTTTCACCCGTAGATGTCGGATTCGGATTTGGGATTTCATAAGTAACCATAGCATAATAGTTGGTTATGCCAGTACCAGGATTACTCATTGTAACAGAAGAACTTGCCGTAGAGTTCGGATCAACATTGAAATTAACACTTTCAGCAGCAACAGCAAACTCTCCAACTAAAGCTGCTGAAACCTCAGTAACAACAAAGTCGTCAACATAATAGGTACCAGATGCATTATTGGGTGCGCCAGCGTAGAAGTTGATACCTGCCAACTGGTTAGTACCACTAGTATTAGCTTGCTGATAGCTGAACGGCCAAGTGTGAACAGCCACATTATTGACTGTAAGAGAGGCTTGGTCAGCGTCCATATCTACATCAAACTCGATAGGGAACCATGCATCAGTAGGAGAGGTAAAGTTATACTGGGAACCGCCTACACTGAGGTAGCCACCACCAGTACTGTTGAAATAGCATTCAAGAGCCCATTGCTGCAGCAGAATATGCTGGATGTTAAAATAGGCACCGCTGCCAGTAGAAGGAACATAGTAATTAAAGGTGAGAGTGTAGTGACCCGTCGTGTAGTTGCCGAAAGGATAGACTTGATCGTTAGATCCGGAAATATACAACGAATTAGGGGCTGAGGCAGCCTGTGCTGAGGAGATTACTCCATCCTCAGAAGTGCCGGGAGCATTACTCCAAGTAGTCCAGGCTGAATTCGACTGTGCCAGATGGTTGCCAGCCGTGTAGGTATCAAAGTTGTCGCTAAAGACAACAGTCTGCGCAAACGTGAAAGCCGTTACGGCAGACATGAGTAGTAAAGAAAGTACAAATCTTTTCATAAGCATAATGTTATTTGTTCGTCTGCGAAATTAAAAAAAATATTTACGCAGTTTTCGTTTTTAATTTAAAAAAAAATAAAAACGACAAAAGTAGGCATGAAAAGGTGTTTTTGCTAAAATAAAAAGAACATTGCCACACCCGTCATTGTGATAAGCGTACCAAGAACCTCTTTGACAGAAATTTTCTGATGGTTGATGATAGAGTATGGTATAATGATAAGAACAGGAGTAAGGGCCATAAGCGTGGAAGCGATTCCCGCGTGGGCGTACTGCACTGCCATCAGCGACATGGAGACCCCGATGAAAGGACCGAAGAAGGTGGTCAGCGTGGCAAAGGTCATGCCTTTTCGATCGTGCAAGGCCGTGCGAAGGTCACCCAGCGAGTGGCGTAGCACCAAAATAAGAAAGAATCCGACTAGACCTGCTAGCGCCCGCACATAGGTGCCTGCAAAGGGGAGCATCGTAGTGACTGCTGGAGTCAACTCCTGGCCTACAAGACTCTCCTCATAGCAGTTGAGACCGAGCTTGCTGAGCACAAGGCCAACGCCCTGCCCCACTCCAGCGCCGATGCCAAAGAGGATACCCTTTAGCGGCAGTTTAAGTTTGAGCTTATGGCCCTCGCCGCGCACGAGGATGGTGAAGGCGATACCTGAAAGTGTTACCAGCATGGCAAGCCACGAGCGCCAGGTCATGACCTCGCCCAAGAAGAGCCAGCCTGTGATGGCCGCCGTGGGTGGCGCAAGTGTCATAAAGAGCTGTCCATATTTGGAACCAAAGACCACGTATGAGTTGAACAGACAATAGTCGCCAAATACATAACCGACGACACCAGAGAGAAGCAGCCAACCCCATGCAGATGCATCAGCACCCATTGGGACTGGTGAACCTGTGGTAAACCAGAGCAATAAGGTCAGCATCAGCAGGGAGAGAACCATACGGATAAAGTTGAGAGCCAGTGCACCCAGCCGATGACTCGCAATATCAGCGAACAGAGCCGTGGCCGTCCAGGAGACAGCAACACCCAAAGCTATAAGTTCTCCTAAATGGTTCATATTTTGCAATAAGGGCGCAAAAATAGCATTTATTCTCATTTATGGAGTGTCGAAGACACGATATTCTATTAACCCCTCACAAACGACGGAGTCGTGCAGTGTGGGGGTAAGATAACCCGTGTATATCTAGGCGTGTCGAAGACACGCAACAATAGGCCTGCGGGTAGAAAAACCATCCCACAGCAAAATAATGGGAGTTATATACAGATGACACATTGTATGCCCAAGTATGTTGCTAATAGACGCTTTTTGAGGGCTTCATGGCAAGCAACTCCCCTAAATTTAATTCTTCAACTTTTCTCTTGATAGAAAAGTTGCCAAAAGATCAAGCCGACATGAATCCCGCCCGCTCTGTCCGCCCTCTGACAGCGGCGGCAAACGTGAACAAAAATGCAACATGTAGCAAACGGGAAAAGACACGGAAGGCATGCATTTTTGTAAACGCAAGCGCCTTTGCACGCCGCTGTTGGAGGCCGGCCATTCACACCGCGTCCGCACCGCATGTCGGCCTACCCGCCCGCGTGCTCTATGGGCAAACGACTCGGTAAATCTTGTTGGTGGTAAGATACAATTCTTTTTAACTTTGTACTCATCTTTGTTGTGCCAACATGTATATAACTCCCATAATAATTTCATATCTTTGCCGTTAGATAATAGATTCATAATTTCATAGTTTAATATTTTCATAATTTAATAACTTAATAGATATGAAAAAGTGTTTTGTCCTCATTTTGATGATGCTGTCTGTCAGCTTTTCGCTGCTCGGCCAGCAAGAGATCACAGCCAAGATTACCCATGCCACCGTCTATCTCCAGGGTGCGGCATTGACACATACTGCCACTGCCTCCCTGAAGAGTGGTAGCTACGATATTTATATTAACGGACTGAGTCCCGATATTGAGGTCGGCAGCCTGAAAGTTTCGGCCAATGGCGTACTCATCTCTGCATCGGAGTTCTCCAACGACTTCATCACTCCGCGAGAGGAGAGCGCCCGTATCAAGAAACTGGAAGACTCTCTGGACACTTACCAACGTCAGTTGCAGGAAGCCAAGGACGAGTTGACCGTACACACCCACCTGCTGAAGATGCTCACCGACGGTACCCTCAACAACATGGACAAAAAGGAGGGATCAGTCTCCGTGGCCGACATCAATGCCAACATGGAACTCTACAAATCGAAGGCGGGTGCCTTGCAACGCAGCATCGACCAAGACAACCGGAACGTAACCAAGCTGGACGAGGCCGTCAAACGTCTCCAGAAACAGATTAAACAGGATAAGACAAAAGACAAACAGCGCACTGGCGTGTTGGCTCTCTCTGTCAGTGTGCCGCAGACTATCAATACCGAGTTCACCATCACCTACTTCACCAATGCAGCCGGATGGAGTCCTTGCTACGACATCAACATCGCCTCCATGGACAAGCCGGTGGTGCTGAAATCGAAAGCCCAGGTGGCACAGGTGACTGGTCTCGACTGGAACAACATAAAGCTGACGCTCTCCAACGCCACACCCAACCGAAGCAAAGAGGCACCGGTTTTCAGCACCTGGTTCCTGAATTTCAACCGTCCGCAGCAACACTTTGCCAAATTATCCAGCGCTAGAAGCAACATCATCCAAACCATGCAAGTTGCAGAAGCGGAAGAGGTGATGGATGCCTCTCCTGCCCCAGCAGCTCCACTGGAGATGAACGACTTCGTGGATGTGGACATGCAGGAGGTGAGTGTCAACTACGTCATTTCTGTGCCATACGACATCCCTGGCAACGGCAAAGAGCAACTCATCGATCTTAAGAACTATAACATCAAGGCTGAATATAAATACTACAGCATCCCGAAGCTGTCTGACGAGACCTACCTCATCGCCACCCTATCGGACTATGAGCAGTACAACCTGCTGCCTGGCAATGCTACTGTGACCTTCGACAACACATACGTCGGCAAGACCTTCCTGCGCTCCAACTCCACGGACGAACACATCACACTCACGCTGACGACAGACCCGAGAATCTCTGTCAAACGCGAGAAACAGAGCAACTTCTGCAGCACCAAACATGTGGGAAGCACCACTACTGTGACACAGTCGTACCTGATCACCGTCAAGAACAACCAGTCCAAGAGTGTCAAGCTGACCCTCAAGGAGCAGTATCCGATCTCTGACAACAAGGACATCGAAGTGAAGCTGACCGAGGTGAATCCCGACGCCACCATGAATAAGACAGACATCGGCGTGCTCACATGGGATTTGGATTTAAAAGCTGGGGAGACACGTACTTTCAGCGTAACCTATAGCGTAAAGTATCCGAAAGACAGAAATATTAATCTGTAAAGTTTCACATCTATCAATTTCTAAGACAAACTCAAATCCCCTTCCCTTGCGGTTGGGGATTTTTTGGGGGAGTTATATACATGATGGCACAACATGGATGAGTACAAAGTAAAAAAAATTACATTTTAACCTCAACATGATTTACCGAGGCACCTGACCATAGAGCACGCGGGTGGGAAGGCCGACATGCGGTGCGGACGCGGTGTGAATGGCCGGCCTCCAACAGCGGCGTGCAAAGGCGCTTGCGTTTACAAAAATGCATGCCTCCCGTGTATTTTCCCTTTTGCTACATGCTGCATTTTTGTTCCCGTTTGCCGCCGATGTCAGAGGGCGGACAGAGCGGGCGGCATTCATGTCGGCTTGATCTTTTGGCAACTTTTCTATCAAGAGAAAAGTTGAAGAATTATAT
>JAILCI010000010.1 GCA_024686335.1 Bacteroidales bacterium
GGCAGGAAGGGCTGTCACCAACGACCACTATACGACCAAAGTAGACATTTTCAGAGGAACAGATCTTCAACTTATATCCACCATCTTCGTTCCGCAGAAAATCTATGCCGGCTTCTGTGGACCGATTGCCTTGGTGCGTTATCCCAACGGCAATGGAGGGATGCAGGGAGCCATCGTGCTGCATTGTTACGATAAAAAACTTCGCTCCTACTCTCCTGACGGTCAACTGCTTGCAACATCGAACATAGTCACCCCTTGCGAAGGCCCCATCTCTGTAACCGATTTCAACTATGATGGATGGCCGGAGATTTACATTGGCAATGTCGTTTACGATGCCGCCACCCTCACAAGACTATGTGCCGGACCCGCCAACGGCAACATGGGGAGAAGCTGGCGAGGAAACAGCAACGAACTTGCCAACAACGCTCTCTCCTTCGCCGCGGACATCCTCGGAGACTCCCTCCCCGAATTGATCTGCGGAAACACTATCTACCAAGTCGACATTGTCAGTCGCACTAATGTGAGTCTCAACAGCGTCACAGAACTCAAAACCATCATCATCCCGTCACATATCCCTCAAGACGGCAACGTCGCAGTAGCCGACTTCAACAAGGACGGGCAACTGGATGTGATGGTGGTCAAGGACAACACTCCCAACGACATACTAGACTCCGCCTACATCTATGCATACGACCCGGTGACGGAGGAGATCCTCTTTGTCCACGGCCACTATGCCAAAACTATTGGCTTTCCGATGATTGGAGACATTGACGGCGACGAGGATCTGGACTTCGTCTACATCGATTTTCAAAGTCAAGTCTACAACTCACGCATCACAGCCGTCACATTCCATCCCAGCACCGGTTTGGAAACCAAATGGCAAGCATCTCACGAGGACGAGTCCGGGCAGACATCCATGACGCTGTTCGACTTCAACCAGGACGGCATCATGGAGATCGTTTACCGCGACCAGGCCAGATTGCGCATCATCAACGGCAGCAGCAAAAGCCATCTGACGGGTAACGACACCATCCCCTTCTACAACCTCTACTCGGTGGACATGTTTGCTGGCACCTGGAAGGAATACCCCGTTGTTGCTGACGTGAATGGCGACGGCAGGGCTGAAGTTGTTGTTTGCGGCAAGATGACCACCGGCTTGGGCTGGGTCGGCGGACAACTGGCCGTCATAGGCGGCATTCATCCCTGGGCTCCTGCACGTCCGGTGTGGAACCAGTATCTCTACAATGTAACTAACGTCAACAGAGACCTCACCATTCCCACACCGTTGTTTGACAATGCCACCGCATTCACCGACCCGCAAGGTGTAGTCCGGCGACCCTTCAACAACTTCCTGCAGCAAGCCACCACGTTGGATCAGTACGGACGGCCGTTCATGACCCTCGCCAATGCCACCGCCACCACTGACACCAGCATAACAATTACCGACAACCTAATCAGCCTGACTTTCCGCATTTGCAACACCGGCAGTCAAAGCCTAAACGCCCCCTTCAGCATCACTTACTACGTAGACAGCTACCAGGGAGAGATATTGCGGACGGAGACAATCAACGCCATGCTCCCACCCGACAGCTGTATCGACTGGCAGACCTCTTTCTCCAACAACGAGCTCCTAAACTACCCTGACATTCAGACCATTGTCATTGCTATCAACGACAATGGCACGGGGGTGGCTCAAAATGGAGGACAACAGGAAGAATGCGACACCACGGACAACTTCTTCTATTTCGACGCGACGGCCTGCCCTGTCCGCCGAGATACGGTAACAGCGGATGTGTGTGTCAATGAAGCTTATGCGGATGACAATTTCGACATATCGGCAGCGGAGACCTCCACGGCTGGCACATACTTCTTCCAGCGTATCTTCCCGATAGATGATTGTGACAGTGTCGTCGTGTTACAATTAAGAGTCCACCCTGAGTATGACATTAATCTCACCGAAAACATAGCAGAAGGCGCTAGTTATAGCAATCATGGCCTGTTTCTCAGCGAAAGCGATCTGGTGGGAATTGAACGACTTGACACAACCTTGGCCATGCAGAGTGTTACAGGTTGTGACAGCATCATAAATCTCACCATTGTCATCGCAGTTCCCGACATAACCATCTACCTTCCCAATGCGATAACGCCATCCAACCAAGACGGACTCAACGATTACCTATACATTCCAGAGAAGATACAGTCGCAAATAGATGATTTTGAGATCCGCATCTTCAACCGCTGGGGCGAATTGGTTTTCTATTCAAGAGACAAAGGGTTCAAATGGTATGGAACTTATAATGAAAAAGTTTTCCACAACAACGTCTACCAGTATGTAATTCACTACAAGAACCTTTTCGGCCGACCGATCATGAAAAAGGGAAGTATCACGGTGTTGTGAAAAACTCGACAAAAGGCATATTTCCTACTTGATAGTTCGGGGGCGATAGTATCGGTAAAAGTTGTATCTTTGCGCACTTAAATACGTATATAGACTAATAAAGCAAAGGATAATGAAAGAACCAAGAATTGTTGCAATGGTGCCCATCAAGCTTAATAGTGAACGGGTAAAAGAGAAGAACTTACGGACTTTTTATGATGGCAAACCTCTTATCAAATTTATCCTCGAAGCATTAGTTGCCAGTAAAAAAATCAATGAAGTTTATGTCTATTGCAGTAGCGAAAGAATTCAGGAATATCTAATTGAGGGAGTTAAATTCTTGAAACGCCCGGAATATCTTGATGGAAATGGGTGCAACTGCAACGATATCATACGTGAATTTATGAAAGTGGTTGATGCCGACATATATGTGGTTTCTCATGCCACCGCACCCTTCACAAAACCAGAAAGTATTGAAAAATGTATTGATGCTGTAATTAACGGGGACACCTATGATTCCTCATTCACCGTAGAGCGCATCCAAACTTTTTTGTGGAGTCAGGGAAAGCCCCTCAATTTTGATGTAGACCATTTCCCTAGAACTCAAGATCTTGATCCCATATATATGGAGACCTCAGGAGCCTTCGTCTTCCCAAAATGGGTCTTTGAAAAATACAATAGACGTGTAGGCATAAAACCTTGTCTCGTTGAAGTTGACCCAATAGAAGTATCTGACATCGATACAGAATACGACATGATGGTAGCTCAGGCATTATACAAGTATATGAAAGAAAATAATCTAAAATAAAAAATATGGGAACGAAAGTACATATAGTAGATTGTACCATCAGAGATGGAGGTTATCTCCTTGATAAAAACTCTGATCCAGCATTTATTAAAGGTATCTTTCAAGGATTGGTGGATGCTGGAATCGATTTTATGGAAACAGGTTTCTTGCAAAGTAAAGTCAATGGTGAATCATTAGTTTATCACAATTCCAAGGATGTCATCAAATACTTACCAGCAGACTCTAAAAATACTACATATTTGGGGTTCTGCGATAACAGTCGATACAGCGCAGACGAGCTTGACAAATGTGATGGAAAATCTTTTAAATGGCTTCGCATTTCTTTTGCCAAGCATGAGATTGAGTCCTCTCTGGAGTTCTGCAAAGCAGCAAAAGAAAAAGGGTATCATGTCCAATTCAACCCAATGGATAGCATCAGTTATACTATGGAAGAGAGAGCTGAACTCGTCAGAAAAGTAAACGTTGTAAAGCCATCTGCCTTTTCCATTGTTGACACTTTTGGTGCGATGTACATGACTGATCTTGAATCCATTTTCAGACAGTTTGATGAGTTACTTGATAAAGACATTATGATAGGACTTCATTCCCACGACAATCTCGGCCTTTCATGTGCTTTAGCTGAAAGGATGGTCGAGCTTTCACAAAAATCAGGGCGTGAGATATGCATAGATGGTTCATTGTATGGAATGGGAAGAGGTGCTGGCAATGCAAAAACAGAGTTACTTGCTGATTATTTGAACAAGCATTGCGGGACCAATTACAACATCCAAATACTACTAGAGACTATTGACAAATACATCACCCCCATACTCAAAGAAGTCCACTGGGGATATGATCTTCCCATGTTCATTTGTGGGACCAAACATTCCCATGTTGACAATGTAAACCATTTGAAAAAGTCCACAGACTGCTCTGTGACAGACATTTTCAACGTAATTGAAACATTAACTCCTCAACAGCGGACAAGATATGGTTCTGGATATTCCAAGACCGACTTCTCGCAGTTGGACAAGTGTTATGAAGAATATAAAACTAAAAAGGTTTAAACATGAATTGCTCTGAATACTTAGTTGACTTTTTAATCAAGCACGGCGTGACCGATGTCTTTGGTTTTGCTGGTGGCTACATTGTCCCGTTTCAGGACGCATTATACGACAGACCCGAAATCAAAGTTCATGTCTGTTATAACGAACAAGGCTGTTCGTTTGCAGCCAATGGTTATGCTCGTACCAGTGGAAGATTGGGGGTTTATTTCACAACATCTGGTCCTGGCGCCGTAAATGCATTCGGCGGTTTGGCTGATGCCTGGTTTGATGGCATTCCTATCATGGGCATTTGCGGAAATGTTCCTACCAATGAGAAAAAAGGTTTCTCAGGAATTCGACAAAATGGCTTCCAAGAAATGGATATTGTCTCTATGACAAGACATATCACCAAATATTCTGTCACTCCCTTAAGTTCAATTGACTTCCCCGACATCGTATCGAGAGCATATAACATGGCCATGTTGGGACGCAAAGGCGGAGTGGTCATCGATTTCCCTTATAATATTCAAAAAATGGAGGTGGAATTATGAACTACACAAATTATAAAAAGCCCGTCCTTTTAATAGGTAATGGCGTGAGGGCAGCAGGTGCGACATCACTGCTTGTAGAGTTTGCACAGAAAACCAATATTCCAGTGTTAACCACGATGAACGCAGTTGACATAGCACAAGACGACTTGCGCATTGGCATGATTGGCACTTATGGCAACCGCTGGGCGAATATGATTCTTGAAGAGTGCGACCTTGTCATCTCTATTGGAGCACGCTTGGGATTGCGACAGATTGGTCACAAAAAAGAGTGGTTTGCGCCTAAAGCAAAATTAATTCGTGCCGACATTGACCAGGCCGAACTAAGTCGCAACGTAAAAGATGATGAAGAAAAACATCTTATGGATGCAAAAGATTTCATCACACTATTATTGGCAGAAGGACTACCAGACTATACTGACTGGAAAATGCGTTGCTTAAAAGTAAAAGACTTGTTGGCAAAATATGATAATACAGAGGGCAATGATGCTGTAGAAGCCATATCTGAGTTGCTGCCCGAGAATCCTATTTTAACCATCGATATTGGACAACATCAGTGCTGGTGTGCTCAGTCGTTAGCTCTTAAAGGTCACCAAGGACGTATTATGATTGGAGGAGGCTATGGTTCTATGGGATGCGGCCTTCCATATGCTATCGGCGCTTCCATATCCACAGGCAATGGTATTGTCTATTGCCTTACCGGTGATGGAGGCCTGCAAATGAACATTCAAGAACTAGAAACTGTAGTTCGCGAAAAACTTCCTATCAAAATTATCATTTTCAACAACAAGGTTTTAGGAAAAATCAGCGAGATCCAGCATGGTTCCTACCATGACCGCTACGCACAAACAACAGCCACCAGCGGATACACTGTTCCCGATTTCGAAAAAATAGCAGCAGCTTATGGAATGCGTGGAACTACCATTCAGTCATATCGCGAATTGGGAAAATACCGTTCATGGCTTATCGACAATGAAGCATGCCTCATCAATATGTTCTTAGACCCTGGCACACTGCTGATTCCTAAAATAAAGTGGGAGACAGGACTTATCATGCCGCTACTTGACGAGGATTTAAAAAACAAAGTTCTTTCACTTCTAAATTTCTGATAAGAATGATCAAGTTTTTTGTGATGGACGTAGATGGCACATTAACCGATGGGAAAGTATACATGGGAAATGATGGCGAGTGTTTTAAAGCATTTGACATCAAAGACGGCTTCGCCATCAAATGTCTCTTGCCTCCGCAAAATATAATACCTGTAATTATCACAGCTCGAGACAGCAAAATCGTAAAAAATCGATGTGACGAATTGAGTATTCTTGAATGTCACCAAAACGTATCGAAAAAATACGAAAAATTGTTGCAAATATTGTCTGAATACAGCAAAAAAGAGAGATGTGAGTACACTCTCTCTAACGTGGCTTACATCGGAGATGATATTCTCGACATTCAATGCATGTCTCCTGTCAAGGAAGCTGGAGGTATAGTGGGTTGTCCAGCCAATGCAGTAAAGCAAGTACGCGATCTTTCCGATTTTATAAGCGAAGCAAAAGGAGGAGATGGTGCAGTGCGTGAATTTGCAGAATGGATTCTTGAGCGAATCTAAGAGAACACAACTAATAACAGCATCCTTATGGAAATCATTAAAAAGTTCTTCAAATTTTTATTCACAAGCTTGAACTATTTTTACTATAAGCATAAAGTAAAGAACATAGACTATTTTAACTATAAAAAACTAATTTATCCAAATCATAAAGCACCCTATGGATTCGCCAGTGTAATCAACTATGGCAACTGGAAAGCCGTAGCAAAACTAAAAGGGAGTCGCTTTAACTTCCTAAGAGAATATATTGAACATGGTCTTAGCTTTTTCAAGACAATAGAATCTGCTGAATATTTAGGATACGTAAACCGAAAGGGGATAAAAAAAATATATACACTTGGTGAATTCCGTAGAGGCGTTTTAGAAGAGTACTTGAGTGTAAAAAAATTTCATGATAGGGAAATAGTAACAGTTGGCCCCTATATCAAAGGAGCTGACAATTTTTATGACAAAAAAACTCGTGATAAATTAAAAGAAAAATACGGTAAAATAATGCTGGTGTTCCCAGCACATTCTTTTTTTGAAGTTAAAACCAAATATGAAGTGGGAACCTTGGTAAATTTCATAGAGGAGAACAAAAACAAATTTGACTCGATCTTCATCTGTATGTATTGGAAAGATATTCTAGACAAACCTGCAGAAATAGATTATTACGAGAAGCAAGGTTATATCATGGTTAGCAATGGACATAGACACGACCCTCAATTCATGTCCAGACAAAAAGACTTGATTGAACTCGCAGATCTTGTCGTAACCAACGAGGTAAGCAACTGCATCGGATATGCCATCTCAATGGATACACCCGTATACTATTTTGAGCAAAAAATAGAAATCACACTTCAAGACATTGATTCACTCGATGATTCAAAAGAAAAAGCTCGGGAAAAATGCAAAGAACTTTTCGGAACAATGTCTTTTGAGATCACTCCGGAACAGAAAGACTACGTTCGTTACTATTGGGGAGAGTGGAAGTAATTGTCCACAGGGCATATTAACGGAACAATTTACTTATTCTGTCAACTGCTTTCTTAACGAGAGTCTTTAGTTGAAAAGTAAAATCACCTGTAATATTCACTTTTGTAAAGCCAGCTTCTTCTTTTAGTATGCGGATTATCTCCAATGCCATTTTATAATAGACCTCTCTAGTATAATGACGATTGTCTTGCTTTGAAAAGGAGACTTTGTCATTGACAATCTTTCTCATATCCACCAGAAATACATTGGGAAAATCATTAATAACACTATCCACTACTCTATTCATAGAAACATTTCTGTCACATCTTTCTTTTTCAATCCAGTCCGAAACATCAACCTCATTACCATTAATAAGCATTATAATCGTATCAGGATTGGTCTTGTGAATATTGTTCAGAATAAAACGAAGATTGGAATCAAAAAAAGTCTCATTTTCCGGCCCCTCATAACTAAAAGTAGAGTCAAAATATGCCAATTCCTGCGGAGTAAACATCTTCCTGGATTCCTGCATATCAAAATATCCCCATAATGTAATCCTATAGCCTTTCGTTTTATGACGGAACACCCCCCTAATATAATCATCCACGACGCTATATATAATTATATCATGTTGACCATTAAAAACTTTCGTGGAAAAGGTATAGTTCTTATCATAAAATGGCAAATTTTCACACAACTCGTTTTTTTCTTCTTCAGCCATCGCCAGACTTTGAACCAGTTGCATAGAATCAGACGTCCTGATTTCAACACCTTTAACCACTGTGGCAAACTCTTTATCAACACAGTAATCTCCCGAAAGATAGTACTCTGTCTGCTGTAAATCACAACCTCCAATCATTAAAATGGATGGTTTCTTCTCGTCAAGAATCTTCTTCTCCTTCTTACCTTCTGAAATCCAACTGACCTCGGCCTTGGACAACTCACACGCAGTATCTCCAACCACTTCTATATTGGGGCATTGTAATTTGTTGTATACATAATTCTCTATACCCAAACCTAATATTCTGCATGAGAACAAAAAATGAATCAGTTGTTCATCCTTCATGACATAAAAACCGACTATACCGTAGTCACCAAACCTGTCATGAGCACGAATATACCTACATTCAGCTGAAGTATCACTAATCAATTGTTCCAGTTCATCCTTTGACATCCGGTTCTTTGTGAAATTCAACTGATTAGTTCTCTGGACTAATTCTGCGATGCGATCAATTTCCTTGTTGCAGTCTTTTTCTATTGAAATAGTTATTAATGAGTCTTTAAGAAAATCAACGTTGGAACTATACTTCGTTTCTGCTGCCACTCGCTGTTCCAAAATCTTATATTGTTGTAACCGGCTATGACTTTTATCATCTTTCCCCTTGAGAGCAGGATTATCAAGCAAGGAAGCATCAAGATCAGCAGCATTCATAAGTTGAATAGCAGGATTATAAAATTTGACTTCCTGCAGATTGGATACATTGTCATCTATAAACAACGTATTTTCAGCTCTTAGCTTGCACTGATCAAGTAATTGTTTTACGATCTCGCCTTTAGGATTCCATGAGATTTTTGGAAAGATAAAATAATCCCACACTCCCAATGTCTCCAACTTCATTTTTGTTTTATCAAAGTCATTTTTGGAAACAATAGCATTCATAATTCCTCTATCCACCAATTCTTTAACAATATTGATGTTCTCGGGAATAGTCTCTACTTCTCCCTCAGATAGGATACCCTTCCAAAAAGTATCATCCAAATCCCATATCACTAACTTTATATTATCCATTTGTAATGATCAGATTATAAAGTGAAAAACTAGAAATTATTTCCCCAGCAACCCTTTCGTCACATTCCAGCGGAACTGTATCAACTTCCAACCTTTCTTTGGAGCTAACATCAATGTATGCCCTATGCACAAAACAATGGATGCAGCCCATTTGACACATTCGGAAACAAGTCTCTTGGCATACTTGCCTTTGCCAATGGCCAATGTCCTCATCCGCTCACTCTTGCCAATGGAGTATGTAAGGCGATCAAAATAGTCCTTGCTCAATTTCTTTTCAGGAATCAAGTGATAAAGAATAGCCGTCGGCAGATAATAGAATCGCATGCCTAGAGAGGTCATCTTATCAAAGATATCTTTCTCCTCGGCGCCAACCAGACTATCTCCTTTTCTACCCAAATCAACGTTAAACAAACCCACCTTATCAAAAACCGATGCTTTGTAAGCCGCATTTCCACCTCCAGGATAGTCATTCTTAGGGAATTCGTGCTCTTTATCGCCCAGATATTTATAGCCAGTTATAAGCGCTTTAGTAAAATGGCTCATCCAGGCAGGCTCAGAAGTCTCGTATTTGGGAATTATGGGACCGCCAGCAGCATCAATCTCCGGATGGCGAGTAAAGAAGTCTGCATAGGTCTGCAAATACTCTTTATTCACTAACGCATCATCATCCACATAAACCAGAATATCACCCTGACTCTCTTTAATACCTCGATTGCGAGCATGAGACAACCCTTGATTAGTCTCTACGAATGAACGAAACGTCACATCGGGAAAATCTTGCACAAAACGCGCACATTCACTTTCTGTATTGTCTGTACTATTATTGTTGACCAACACTATCTCATACAAATCTCGAGAGATAGTATTCTCTGCCAAACTTTTCAAAACATTATAAATGTACTTGTCCCTGTTATATGTACAGATGATGACGGATAATTTCATAAGAATGTTATTTTGAAGAATCCACAACCTTCGCCTCTACCGTATCGGGAGTCTCACCTTTCTTTTTTCCACGATAATAGAAGAAAAGACTGCCAGCTAAAACAAGGACAAACAAGATGGAGAATATCAGGGTAATCTTATCCAGTTTGTGCATCAGCGGAGCCTCATTGCGGAACTCAATCTTATGCTCGCCTGCAGGAACAACCATAGCGCGCAATATGTAGTTGGCACGGAAATATTCAGCCGGTTTGCCATCGATATATGCTTTCCAGTCAGGTTCGTAATAAACCTCTGAGAAGACGGCTAACTGCTCCTTGCTGGTTTTCGTCTTATAGACCACATAGTCGGGATTATAGGGCTTCTGGTGCTCCATCGTGATGACAGAGTTGCTATCACGCTCCAAATGCTTGCCCTGCACTTTTTCTGCAAAGCGTTTATCGATTATTGCCGTATCAGCCGGGTTCAGTTCATTCAATGCCAAGATCTCCGCATTGGGATCTTCCACCAATTGATATTGGTCCACAAACCAGGCATTACCTAATGCATCCGGATTGCGTTGTACCTGAGACTGATTGTTCTGTCCCGGCACTACCACATAACGGGCATTCAACATGTTGAGAACATTCGTGTTAATATGACGGGAGAGATAGAAATCTATAATATCCTGGTAACGACGCAGTTTGGCTGCACTATATCCGCCAATCTGGTGATGGAATGCAGACGGATATGAGTCATTGAAGGTGTTGACAGAGAGGTCAAACACACGGTAATCCTCGTCTTTAAACTGAGCGGCATATTGATCGAGCATCTGGTCTGTCGGCGTTGGTTTGAGTTTAACGCGTTTCTCAGTAATAAAGTCTGTATCGTTCAGGTATCGTCTATCAACGCCCCACAAATCAAATAAAACAAGACATGACAGGATTCCTATGATAATGCCGGATTGTTTAATTTTCTCATTGATATAAAGCCACAAGCAGACAGCTGAAATCAAAATCAGTATAAGAGAACGCCAAGAGTCAGACATGAAGAGCGCCTTACGGTCTTTCACCAACACATCTTGAATCATACTCCATTGGTCGCCATACTGAGCAGCCATCTGAGTATCACTAGCACCCGAGAAAGACATATTTCCAGAGAAGGCCATCATCAACAGAATAAAACCGGCAGTAATACCTGTTGAGATATATAATCCGAGATTAAGTTTCTTCTTATCCACTGGATTCTCTTTGTTAAAAACAGCTTTTAGAGCAAGAATAGCCATCAGAACCATCGTCACATTAGCAATCACCAAACTCATGGAAGGGGTTCGGAATTTGTTATAAAGCGGCAAATGATCGAAAAGGAAGCTATTAAAGCCCATAAGGTTCTTACCCCAGGACATCATAATAGCAAGGATTGTAGCTATCAAGATCCACCAGCGTTCGGGACCTTTTACCACGAAAAGGCCCAAAACAAATAGGAAAATGACGATAGCGCCGAAATAAACAGGTCCAGATGTGAAAGGTTGGTCACCCCAATAAAGCGGGGCCTGTTTCTGGCGGAAATTCTTGTAGAATTCCGAATCAGTTCCGACAGTCTCTCCAGAGCCACCACCATAAGCGCCAGGTACTAATAAAGTATAGGTTTCACCTTTACCATAACTCCAACTGTAAGCATAATCCATATCCAACCCATTCGATGCAGCGATAGACTTAGGCTCAGAATCTTTATACAAATCCTCTGGTGTGACAGAAATCTCAGAACCGCCACGCATGGTATATTTCACATATTCCTGATTGATGAAAAGTTGACGGGCATTTCCTCCAATAGCAAAAACACATCCAACCAAAAGAATTCCCACACTAACAAAGAAATGCTTCAATTCTTTGTCTTTAATAGCATAGATTAAATAAACAATACCTAGGATAATTCCTACCAGCATTGTATAATAGGTTATCTGGATATGGTTACAAGATATTTGGACGCCTAGAGCTAGAGCAAACAATATGCCTCCCCAAAGATATTTTTTTCTACATAGCACAAGAAGCATACCACCAATAATTGGAGCCATCATAGTCATAGCATAAGCCTTTGTAATATGACCGGCTTCGATAATGATAATGTTATAACTACCCAAACCAAAAGCTAAAGCACCCAAGAGACTCAACCATGGAGAAAGACCAATAGCTAATAAAGCTACGTAAAAACCTAATAGGTACAACAAAACGACGCCAACACTGCCACTTAAATCAAGGGCATGCAGGTTTAAGAAATGTTGAATCTTAGTAAATAGGGAATTCGTAGGCGGTGCGGTCACTTGATAGGATGGCATACCACTAAACATGGAACTAGTCCATGTAGTGTATTCTCCAGTAGCCTTTTGAAAGTCCTGCTGTTCCTTTGCCATGGCTTGCCATTTGAGTATATCCCCTTGTTGAATCACTTTGCCGTCAAAGGCGGGAGACATATAGATAGCGGCAATCAGGAAAAAGAAGACGATGATGCCACCGTGAATTAAGGTTTTCTTGAGAATTGGTTTCATATTTATTCTATTTATTTATTCTAAAAAGATGGGTGCAAAAGTACGAAAAAATGACGTCTTAACCATTATAGAAAAATTTTGTATATTTGCACCCGATAAGGTATATGTTTCAAAAAATATCAAATATTATACCCCATATAGTATAAATAATAAGATTTATTCAATTTTATACCCGATACAGTATATTATGAAAGAAAATAAGCTGTCTTTGTTTGTCAAAAGCAAACGCAAAATATATCATCTCACCCAGGTGGAGCTTTCTGAGAAATCAGGAGTAGGATTACGTTTCGTGCGCGATTTGGAGCAAGGGAAATCCACCTTGAGAATGGATAAGGTGAATCAGGTGCTAAATATGTTTGGAGCAGAACTGGGTCCCGTGGCAATGGAAAGGGATGAACTATGAGACAGGCAGAAATCTATTTTCAAGACAAACTGGCAGGCATCCTCACTGAAGACGAAAATGGATACACGTTCGCCTATCTGAAAGAATACATATCAGAAAAAGGGACACCGATTAGTCTAACACTGCCCCTACAAGCGGAACCTTTCAAAAATGATATGTTGTTTCCATTTTTCGACGGCCTGATTCCGGAGGGATGGCTTCTTGAGATAGCCCAAAAGAATTGGAAAATCAATCCACGCGACCGTATGGCACTATTGCTGGCCTGCTGCAAGGACTGTATCGGTGCAGTAAGCGTTGTGGATATCTCAAAACAAAAAAACAGTTAACCTATGGCAAAATGCTTATGTTGTTATCAGGACTTGGATGAAGGGATGGCGGATTACCATCCCCTATGCGCCAAACGTTTCTTTGGGTCAACTCAGGTGCCCGCTCTTCCCTATAATCATTCCGACATCAAGTCATTGGCAAAAGAGGTTGTACGTAGCCAGACAACAGTACCAGGAGTACAGGCAAAATTGTCCATGGATATCGAAAAGGTACAGCAAAATTCACGTTTGACAATCGTCGGGTTACACGGCAGATTCATCCTTAAACCCCAAACCGAACTCTACGCCAATTTGCCTGAACTAGAGGACTTAACCATGCATATGGCCGAAGTCGTGAAAATTCAGGTTGTTCCTCATACTCTTGCACGTTTTGCTGACGACAAACTCTGCTATCTGACTCGCAGGATAGACCGAACTTCTAAAGGAGATAAACTACCTATGGAGGATATGTGCCAATTATCACAGAAAATGACAGAAAGCAAATATCGAGGCTCGTATGAACAGATTGCCAAATTGATTTTGCACTACTCATCAGCCCCAAAACTTGACCTTGTTAAATATTGGGAGATCGTTTTATTCTCCTGGATAACCGGTAACAGCGACATGCATTTGAAAAATTTTTCACTACTCACTCCTGTTCCGAACAATTATCAACTTGCTCCCGCATATGACTTGCTGAATACTTTATTGGTACTACCCTCTGATACGGAAGAGTTGGCATTGACCCTGAATGCAAAAAAGAGAAACATTAAACTGGAAGATTTTATTAAAGCTATGGTTAACAGCGGTTTAGACATGAAAGTGGTTCAAAACATACTGAAGAAATTTCTTGCAGCAGAATACATATGGTACGATTGGATTGATCGTTCTTTTCTTCCACAAGAGATGAAAATGGGATATCGTACTATGATTAAGGAACGGATAGGCAAGTTGAATGCACAATAATTTGTCATATTCGTATTTTGTTTACCTTTGCAGTCCAAATAAATTCTTATGAAGATTATCATTTTAGGAACAGCATATCCCTACCGCGGCGGTCTCGCGGCATTCAACGAGCGACTCGCCTACGAGTTCCAAAGCCAAGGTCATGAGGTGGAGATATACACTTTCACTCACCAGTATCCCGACTTCCTCTTCCCCGGAAAGACTCAATATAGCACCGAACCAGCACCCGAAGGTCTCAATATTGTCCGCAAAGTGCACTCCTATAATCCGTTCAACTGGTTCAAGGTCGGACGGGAGATTGCACGTAAAAGACCTGACATGATGATCACCAAGTTCTGGCTGCCCTTCATGTCGCCCTGTTTCGGCACCATAGCCCGAATGGTCAGACGGAACAAGCATACCAAGCTCATCTCGATTCTGGACAACGTGATTCCGCACGAGCACCGCATCGGCGACAAGATGTTCGTCCGCTACTTCATCCGCCCCACGGATGGATTTGTGGCGATGTCCAAGTCGGTGCTGCAGGATTTGCGACTCTTCACGAAGGATAAGCCCGCCGCCTTCAGTCCGCACCCACTGTACGACCACTACGGCGACCGCTTGCCCCGCGAAGAGGCCCTTTCCCTGGTCAACCTGGACCCGAACTGCCGTTACGTGCTTTTCTTCGGTTTCATCCGCGCCTATAAAGGTCTGGACTTGCTGCTGGACGCTTTTGCCGACGACCGTTTCAAAGATGCTCCGATAAAACTGCTGGTTGCCGGTGAATTTTACGGAGACTCCGCACCTTACCTCAAAAAAATCGAAGAGTTGGGCATCCAGGAACGCGTGGTGCTCAAAACCGACTTCATCCCGGACAGCGAGGTAAACCGCTATTTCAGCGCTGCCGATATCGTGGCACAACCTTACAAGACCGCGACCCAGAGCGGCGTCACACAGATTGCCTTCCACTTTGAGAAACCTATGCTGGTGACCAACGTAGGCGGTCTTGCAGAGATAGTTCCCGATGGCAAGATAGGCTATGTGGTGGAACCAGACTCCAAACAAATTGCCGACGCTCTCTGGCGTTTCTTCCAAGAGCAAAAGCAAGAGGAGTTTGAACGGAACGTGGTGGAAGAGAAGAAAAAATATGCCTGGTCGGAATTCACCAAGGCAATAGATAAAGTTTTAGAATAATAGCTTCAATTGTTTCACAATCAATTGAATATAAAATAGATAGATATGATCATCAGAAGTAAAGTCCCTCTCAGATTAGGTCTCGCTGGCGGCGGAACCGACGTTTCCCCTTTCTCCGACATATACGGAGGCGCCATCTTGAACGCCACGGTCAACATGTACGCATACACGACTCTTGAACCGCTGGACAACGGCAAGATAGTGTTCGAGAATCCAGCCAAAGAGGAACTTGGCGAAACATTTGACAGCGCGGACGAACTGACTCCGGAAGGTTATTTCATTCTGCATAAGGGAGTATACAACCGCATTGTCAAACAATTCACACACAAGCCTTTATCCTTCAAAATAAGCACATTCGTGGATGCGCCTCCGGGATCTGGCTTAGGCACCTCCTCTACCCTAGTCGTCTCCATACTCGGAGCCTTTGTGGAGTGGCTGAAATTGCCGTTGGGAGAATACGACATCGCACGACTGGCTTACGAGATTGAGCGCGTAGATTTGCAGATGGCAGGCGGAAAGCAAGACCAATATGCGGCCACTTTTGGTGGTTTCAACTATATGGAATTCATCGGTGAGAATGTGATTGTCAACCCATTGCGTA
Source organism: Bacteroidales bacterium (assembly GCA_024686335.1). Lineage (GTDB taxonomy): Bacteria > Bacteroidota > Bacteroidia > Bacteroidales > WCHB1-69 > F23-D06. The sequence continues at coordinate 16,019 of JAILCI010000010.1, forward strand.
TCCGTCAGCGCTATCTTGACGAGCTGGCCCACAATCTGGTTCTGTACCACACCGCCACGAGCCATGTCTCCGCGAAGATTATTGAGGAGCAGCAGAAGAATGTCAAGGCCAAGAAGCAGAAATCCATCGATGCGATGTTGGCGCTCAAAGAGCAGGCATTCCGGATGAAGGAGGTATTGCTAAAGGGCGAGTTAGACGCCATAGGACAGATTCTGGACGAGGGATGGCATCATAAGAAGCAGATGGCCGACAGCGTCTCTAACGCCTTCATTGACGAGGTCTACGAGGCCGCACGGACGGCAGGTGCCACCGGCGGCAAGATCTCCGGTGCTGGCGGCGGCGGTTTCATGTTCTTCTACTGCCCTTCCAACGCCCGCTACCGCGTCATCGACCGCCTGGCAGAGTTCGGCGGACAGTCAAAACGCTACGAGTTCGTGACCGAAGGGCTGAAGACCTGGACGATGTAATCCCTTTGCGCACACTCTGCAATAACAATATGTACCATCCATTGACGCACACTGTGCAATAACGATGTGGCACCCTCTGTAGGGACGATGTGTACATCGTCCATTAACGAACAATTAGCAGTACACCTGTAGGGACGATGTGTACATCGTCCATTGAATAACAAATACTATTGATAACATGGAAAAAAAAGAAGCAATCATCTTGGCTGGCGGTTTCGGCACGCGCCTGCAGGGAATTGTCAAAGACCTTCCCAAACCCATGGCGCCAGTGAACGACCGTCCATTCCTGACATATATCCTTGACTATCTAATTGAGTATCAATACACCAGAGTAATTCTCTCCGTGGGTTATCTGCATGAGAAGATTGAGGAGTATTTCGGGGACAGATACAAATCGCTTGATATCAGCTATGCTGTAGAGACAGAGCCGCTGGGCACAGGCGGAGGAATTGCCAATGCCTTCTCGCAATGCCGTTCCGACCATGCGTTAGTTATCAATGGAGACACCATGTTCAAGGTAGATCTTGATGCTTTTGAGCAGTTCTTTTTAGAGAAGGGTTGTCTTCTCTCCATTGTCTTGCGTGAGGTTGAGGATGTGACCCGTTATGGCAGTGTCACCATTGACGAGCAGGACAAGATCACCTGTTTCTCGGAGAAGGGAGGCGACTCACACCGAGGGCTGATCAACGGTGGGGTCTATCTCATCCACCGGGAGCTATTTGAGAGGTATCCCCAGCCGATGCGATTCTCCTTCGAAAAGGACCTCATGACCAGATACTACACAGAGGACTCCTTCTATGCCATGCCCTCCAACGGGTATTTCATCGACATCGGTATCCCGGAAGACTATGCACGGGCTGGGAAAGAGTTGAGATAAACACTACTTCTAGACAATCTTATCAAAAAAAACTTCTATAATGAAAAAGTCCCGTCTGTCTTGTGACATGCGGGACTTTGAATGTAGTAAATAAAAATTAATATCTACCTATTGCACGGTAACTGTCTTAGTTGTACTAGTTCTACAGGTGACATTTTTATAAGTAAAAACGCCATCACATGTATATGTAGTTGAAGAATTAGGTTGAACTGTTCGTGTTTTTGTTGTTGCTCCATTATCCCATTCATAATAAAAGTCAACATCTCCAAGACTTGAAATGCCTAATCCACTTAGAATTTGTTCCTCCATATATCCCCAAAGCCAACAACTTTGCATTGATTCAAACATACCAATCCATGTTTCAAGGGGGGCAACTGTTGTACCTTCAGGAACGCTAGGATTGGGACCACATGCTGTAAGAGCAAGACTCACCTTTGTCCCTGTCCAAGAGCCTACGGTCATATTGGCATTAGCCGTCAATGTTACAGACGTTCCAGAAGAAACAGCAGTACTTGGATTAGCAGTAATGGCAAAATCTTCTGGACCCCACATTACAACATTGGTAACAGGGCTTAATATAGGATCCTGACATCCATTCATAATAATATACGCACGATAATAAATCGTTCGCCCACATGAATCAAAACCAATCTTGTAAGAATAAGAATTGTCACTAATAGTACCACCACTTACCGCATGTTCGCTACTATACGATTGAATATCACTGGAATTATTAGCAAGCAAAAATCCGTAAGAATCAATCTGACTTGAAACATTATTTGTAATATTTGCTGTAATTGTAATACCTTCATTTTGGAAAAGTACTTTTTTGTTCGAAACTCCAGCACCTGTTGTCGTTCCATTAGTCAATGTAGTAGCATACGGCACACATATCACCACAGCATCACCCGTAAGTGTACTGGGATTAGTACAACCGGCTGTTGTAACAGAGGGTGTCACCGTAATAGCTTTGCCTCTATATGAGGTAAGATCAGTGATAGTGGCAGTCATAGAACCATTGTTATAGGTAGCAGAAATTGTAGTAGTGGTAATTCCTTCTCCTGAAATAGTATAGATTAGATTATTTAATGTCACAGCCGCCTCAACCATATCGTTGACAGGAGTAGTCAACACAATATTAGTAGAAGATGCAACGACGGGATTAGGTGTATAGGTGGTCGTACCCAATGTAGGACAAGCAGGTTCCGTAATGGTTAGGGCACCTGTCTGATAAGTCACCGTATAGTTGCCCTGTTCAGCAGCACCGGTCGGAGTGATAGTGTAAGAGCCAACTGCTTCTCCGGTTTCACGAGAGATGGTGTACTCCAAAACAGAAGCTTGATCACTACCCTTCAAGCCTGTCACTGTGACAGTAAAGGTAGGATCAGATTCACCGGCCACCTTGGTAGCATTGTTAGCTTTTACTACTGCAGCAGCAGGCGTAATAGTAAGTGAACCGTCGGTAACCGTGAAGGTCACTTCGTAGTTAGTGTTGGAGCAACTGAATGCGTCGGGTGTAAGGCCCATAGCGTAAGTGTCCGCATTGGTGCCCGTTGCTGTTGCTGTTGCACTGCAGCTGATCTGGGACTCCGTGATACTTACGCCTGACGGAATACTTACCGTGTAGCCCGTCACACTCTGTGCGCTGCCGTTATATGTCTTCGTGTCGGTGGCACCCGTAATGGTCACCGTGGCCGTGGCCTTCGTGATGGTGAAGGTGCCGTTGGTGGCGGTAACATTATAGTTCGGGTTCTCGCCCAATGTGACCATAATGGCATATTCGCCTACATTCTCGCCCTCTGCACGGGACAATGTGTAGTTCAATGTCTCAGCTCCTTCAACCGTGGCGGTCAACTCCGGATCGCTTGTCCCATAGACTTTGCTCTTGGCGTCAGCAGCAACCGTGGCCGTGGCCTTCGTGATGGTGAAGGTGCCGTTGGTGGCGGAAACATTGTAGTTCGGGTTCTCGCCCAATGTAACCGTGATGGCATATTCGCCTACATTCTCGCCCTCTGCACGGGACAAGGTGTAGTTCAATGTCTCGGCTCCCTCAACCGTGGCGGTCAAAGTCGGATCAGTTTCGCCATAGACTTTACTCTTGTTGACTGCTGCAACAGTGGCCGTGGCCTTCGTGATGGTGAAGGTGCCGTTGGTGACGGTAACATTGTAGTTCGGGTTCTCGCCCAATGTGACCATAATGGCATATTCGCCTACATTCTCGCCCTCTGCACGGGACAAGGTGTAGTTCAATGTCTCGGCTCCCTCAACCGTGGCGTTCAACTCAGGATCGCTTGTTCCATAGACTTTGCTCTTGTTGACTGCTGCAACCGTGGCCGTAGCCTTCGTGATGGTGAAGGTGCCGTTAGTAACTGTAACATTGTAGTTCGGGTTCTCGCCCAATGTAACCGTAATGGCATATTCGCCTGCATTCTCGCCCTCTGCACGGGACAAGGTGTAGTTCAATGTCTCATCACCTGCAACTCCTGTCACAGTAGCGGTCAAAGTCGGGTCAGTTTCGCCATAAACCTTAGTCTGATTAGCATCAACAGTGACTGTGGCTTCTGCCTTGCTGATGGTAAGGGAACCGTCGGTAACCTCAAATGTAACATCGTAGTTGCCGTTGCCGTTGCTGAAGTTAGCTGCCGTGAGACCCATTGCATAGGTGCCTGCATTTGTGCCCTTGGCAGTCGGAGTGGTTGTACCGGTGTAGGTAATGTCATCAGCGGTGAGGGTTACGTTATCCGGTATAACGATATTATATCCCGTAACGCTCTGCTCGCTGCCGTTGTAGGTCTTCGTAGCATTATTACCAGTGATGGCAACCGTAGCAGCAGCTTTATTAATGGTAAGAGAAGCGCCTGAAGTGACGGTAAATGTCACGTCGTAATTAGAGTTTGAACAGCTGAAGGCATTAGATGAAATGGATGTGGTATAAGTACCTACATTTGTACCAGCAGCGGTAATTGTAGGACCGCTGATTTGATCTTCGGTAATATTAATACCATCAGGAATGGTAACAGTATAGCCCGTTACGCTCTGCTCAGAACCGGTATAGGTCACGTTAGCAGTTTTACCCGCGATGATAATGTTAGCGTCGCCGCGCGTGGTGAAAGACCATGAGGTACCATAAGAGGTACCCATTGCGTTAGTAGCATAAGCACGCACGTAATAAGTAGTGTTTTGTTGTAGTCCGGTAAGATTCACAGTGAACTCGCCATCACTAATGTCGGTTGCAGAAATATGGCTATCCAATATAGTCGGGTACTCGGAAGTACCATAGCATATACCACATTCAGTCACTTCGCTGGCTCCTTGAAAGACAATCTTTCCGCCAGCCGTTGCGCTGATCTTCGTGATATTCGTCACGGTGGTATTGGTGACTACAGAGGGTCGCATGACGTCAAGGAGTTCACCTGTAGGACTTAACGTGGGATAAGCCACAATTTGGCCAAACTGATTCACGAACGGGAGGTTTTCTCCAGCCGTGCCCGTCTGGCCCGTACGGGTGACTCCTATAACAACCTGTGCCTGTGCGGTAACGCACAGGACACAGATACATATTATGGATAATAATTTCTTCAAAGCACTCATAACGTGAGTTTTTATGAATAATTTTACTTGAACCAGGAGATAATAACTGTATCGCCTGCTTTAAGAGAGGTATTGCCATTTTGAGCAGGTACATAGGTTACTGTAGTACCATTCACGGTCACTACACCAGTAGCGCTGTCGCCCACCATAATACCATTGATATACATACGAACCAAGTAGTTGCTATTAGGTGTAGACGCTTCGCCATCCACCGTCAATGGGAATGATGTTTGAGCAGCAGTAGCAGTGAATTTCTTAGATGTCTCAGTAGGAATATGGTTAGCAATATAGGTGTCTATTGCAGCAGTTACAGAAGCGGAAGGAGTAGTGTTACCCAAATAGTAATCCAAAACATTCAACACATAGTACTCGTTGTTCTTAACAACTTGGGCAACCCATGTCTTGAGACCTTCCTTGACGTCAGTATTCATCTCCTGAACATGACCGTAGACATCCAGTGCCTGAGTCATAGTAACATTGTCAATATAGTGATTCAAAACATTATAAGCGATATCAGGATTTTCCTTGATAATGTCGGCTAAACTGTCAAGCAAGTCTGCCTTAGCTTGAGGGTCTATCATCTCATTGTAAGAGGTGAAAACCTGGGCAACCTGGGCAGGGGTCAGATTCTCAATATAATGGGTGAGAACGTTCATTGCATAGTAAGGATTGTTCTTGACAACTTGGGCAACCCATGTCTTGAGGCCTTCTTTGATGTCAGTATTCATCTCCTGAACATGACCGTAGACATCCAATGCCGTCGGCAAAGTGACAGTGTCGATGAAATTGTTCAGATCCTCAGCTGTAAGAGACTGCTCAGGGAGGATTTTTGCCAAACTGTCAAGCAAGTCTGCCTTAGCTTGAGGGTCTATCATCGCATTGTAAGAGGTGAAAACCTGGGCAACCTGGGCAGGGGTCAGATTCTCAATATAATGGGTGAGAACGTTCATGGCATAGTAAGGATTGTTCTTGACAACCTGGGCAACCCA
>JAILCI010000015.1 GCA_024686335.1 Bacteroidales bacterium
ATGACCGATCTCTACCTCTTGAACTTTTTTTCTCTTGAAGCTCTCACTGAACCTCCGTCTCTGTTTTTCTTCTTTGTTTAGTCTTTCCATTGTTAACCTGTTTTTTTACAAAAAACGGTCAAGTTATTTCAGGCATTGACACAGTTCAACGATTAAACAATCATTCCATGCTGGAGGCACGATTAATGGGTTCACTAAATAATTTTCAACTTTCAACTTTCAATTTTCAATTATCAACAGAATCTTTCGTTTCTGTGTTGCAAATTATTGCAGATGGTGTAAATTCGTAACAACTCACTTGAAATCTCTTCAAATTTGAACTTATGCAAGGGCTGCAATGCCGCAACGCGTTGCTCTATGGTGGCATACTGCTGGCTGATCTTTAGGATTATCTCTTTGAGTTGACTGGCACTCTCTTTTTCGAGTCGATAGTTGTTCAGCTCGGTTAAAACTCCGTCCACACAGCTGTGTTGCGAATGAATGACTGGCAGACCTTGAGTTATAGCAGCTGCGAAATGACAAGTCTGTCTAATCTCTGTGCCTGGCATTACTACAATGTCATGCTCTCGAAGTGCTGTTAGTATAGAGGCATGGTCTGGACATGCCAGATGTTTGACATCTGTGGAGGAACTTGCAACAGATGCAGCCTGGCTTGCTAATGCTTCTTGTCCGGCGAGTGTGACGATGCTCAAGGAGATGCTCAGATTCATCTGCCGGATCTCTTTCATCGCCTTCAAAATGAGCGAGGTGTCATCTTTGAAAGAGGCACCTTCGGCAAAATAGAGCAGACGGGGACGCACTAAAGCTACAGGCTTGTGCTGACTAGCGTTGTCGTGAAATAATGAATCCAGAGGACGGAATAGTGTGCTTGTCTTGCTAAAGAGTTGATCCGCTTGACTGCTCGATATCGCCTGGTTAAATGCTTCGTAAAATTGTGGATGCGGGAAGATGAGTTTGGCGGCATCTTGAAGAATCCTCAATCGATCGGAATGGAATTTGAGGGACATTCTGCCGACATATTCGATATCATCTTCCGATAGAGAAACGATGTATGGAATCCCATGCTGCTGGTTTAATCTCCAAGCCACAACACCATCCAGCATCCAGCTGTGAGCGTGTATAAGCTGGAAGGCCGAACTCGTCACCTGCTCAGACGCAATAGAGGGGAGTGCTCCTGGCTCAAAAGTGTCAGGTTGTCCTCCAGAGGTTTGAAGGATGACAGATTTGGTCTCCTCTCCGGAAAGGTTTTTCAACAGCTCCCAATCGGGGTTGTCTGGGGATTGAATGATGTGCAGAATGTGAATCATCGTTATTTGTTATTGCTGATGTGCTCCTGGATGAGCGGTACGTAAAGTTTCTTATAAAGTGGATAGTAATTGCGGCGCAGCAGGTGGTTGTGCCATAAGATTACGAAGTCTCCCTCCACGTCCATACACTGCCGGTATAGCTTCTGTATTAATTTCTGGCAATCCAGATAGGTGAGTCGCATATAGTCGAAAAGGGTTCCATCCATTAGGATGAGGGGATGCTCTATGCAGTATGAAGTTTGGTCTTTGACAAGATCATAGAGCGGATATGGGTGGCAGGTTCCACAGCGGAATCCAGCGTACTCAGCAAATCCAAGGGTGAAGTCGTCGGTGATGCCACTCTCAACCCAGGCTGTTAACGTGGGAGTCCTATTGTCAGCGCCAGCCTCAAAGCGTAGATAGTGCTGACGCCCATAAGTGATAGGTTGCCCCGACAGCTCCCGCAATCGCCATGTCTCTTGCAAGAGTCGTTCAGGTTTGTCGAAACTTGGGTAACTGCCATGGATACCCACGGTTTTACCAGCATCAACCACCATCTTCCAGGCCGCAGCCGCCTCCTTTTGACGGATGTCATAGGCCATGCCAGCATCTTCACTTGTCATCGACTGGAAGAAGAAAATGGAAGGTAGCTCTTTCTCAAGCTCTAATAAGTCGGCGATAGCTGTGATGTATGGATCATGACAACTGTTCTGTTTCCATTCGCGATACTCTCGCAGAGACTCTTTGACTACTCTAGGCTTGTGGTTGATGAGCAGGTCGCGACCGAAGATGGATTTGTAGGCCTGCCAACGACTGTGAAAGCGCATCAGATGATCGATATCGTGTGTGGGGATTAGTTGCCCTTGTCTCTTTTGCAATTTATGAGCAGGAAAACCAGCCTCCAATAATTTCTGACGCAGTAGCATCGCATATTCGTCCACCAGAGGTACGTCAATAAGTCCGTAATGAAAAACTATGCTGTCATAATATCGGAAACGTCCGTGAAAGTCACGCTTGCCTGTCAATGTCTCTTCTTTGCGAGATAGCAACAAAAAACTAGGCGTGATAATGTCAAAATAGAAATTGATATGCTTATCCTGAATGGTAATCTCTTCAGATGTGTGATGCGAAGGTTTGAAGACAATAATCTCATTCGTGTGGTCGCTCTTTTCCTCAAGGTCTGAAACGGCCAACTTTCCTTTCAGAAGTGCTGCTTCTTCTTGTTTGTTCAGCAAAGGGATGGTCAAACTGAAGCCATCCTGCATATGGATGGTGAGCGTCTTTCCTTCGATGGCAAAGTCCGTAACAAAGTCTTCCGTGTGGGGTAGAGCCACACGGAAGAGCTGTCGGATAGTGTATTCTATGGCGTTATGTGATAGCACGGTATCGACTACAAGTTGCTATATCCAACAGAAAATGTGTCGCCACCGTAGATGTCGCCAGACTGAAGACCTTTCTTCAGCCAACGGATACGCTGCTCAGAGGTGCCGTGGTTGAAGCTCTCAGGCATGGTACGGCCGTATGCCTTTTTCTGCAGGTAGTCATCGCCAATCTTTGAAGCGGTAGTAATACCTTCCTCGATATCACCCTCTTCCAACGAGCTGAAACGGCTGTGATCATGATGCGCCCAGACGCCAGCCAAGTAGTCAGCTTGTAACTCAATGCAGACGCTGATTTTGTTGCTTTCAGTCTTGCTAACCTGTGCCATTTTGTTGTGAGCGGCTGAGAGGGTTCCTAACAGGTTCTGCACGTGGTGGCCAATCTCATGCGCAATGACGTATGCATATGCAAAGTCGCCGTCAGCCCCAATCTGCTCTTTCATTGTCATGAAGAACGACAGGTCGATGTAGACTGTCTGGTCTGCTGAGCAGTAGAATGGTCCTACCGATGAGGTGGCATTGCCGCAACCGGATTGTACGCTGTTGGTGAACAAAACCAACTTCGGCGGTTGATATGTCTTGCCAATTTTCTTGAATTCTTGTGTCCAGATATCTTCTGTAGCAGCCAAGATCTTTTTGGTGAAAACAACTAATGAGTCCTCTTCCGGTGTGGAGACATGTGTGCTCTCAGTTTGGGTTTGCTGTTGCTGGTTACTCATTCTTTGGAGCAGTTCCATAGGGTTGTTACCAGTTAACAGAGCAATGATGAGGATAATGATGATACCACCGCATCCTAAACCAACTTTTGTTCCAGTTGATCCGCCACGGCGGTCTTCAACATTTTGACTTTCTCTTCTTCCTGATAGATTCATTGTTTTAAGTTTTATGTGATTAATTATTTGTTGAGATTCGGTTGATTATAGTTGAGCCAGTCAGTGATTAACTTCAACACATCAGGCTTAATAGTCTCTTCAATCTTTCCATATTCTTCAGGACTACCTGACTGGCATGTTTGCAGCAGATGATTTGCTCCTGGAATCATACGGTAGGTCCTATATGCCAACGGGGAGTTTGTGAAAGAGTATTCAGTCCTTTTTGAGTCTTTCTCAAGATACTCTCGCATGAGTTGGAGTGTCTTTTCAGCTTCCACCTGGAGGTCTAACTGTCCGTTTATTGCTAAAAGAGGGCAGGTCACTTGTTGGATGTATGTTTTGGGGTCCAGATGAAAAAGGATATAGAACCAAGGGGAACAGAGTGTCTTTATAGCCGTATATTGTTCTGTTTGGATGTTTAAGTCTTTATTTAATTGCTTTATATAACGTCCTGCTCCTCTGTCGATATATTTTCTCATCCGTTGCATAGCTTTCTCGCGGGTGGGAGCCTTTTCGACGATGGCATAGAGGCGGTCGGATTCAGCAGTACTTTTGGCTGCCTCTTCGCAGGTGTTGCCGGAAGCCATGAGGATAGCGTTGTTCTGATATACCAAAATCTGCCTGATAGGTTGTGCCACGCCGCCAAGGGTGATGATGAAGTCTACGGGGCGTTTGCTGTTGGTAAGGTACGCAACGAGACTTCCTTCACTGTGCCCCAGCAGACCTACAGGCATGCCTTGCAACTGCGGATGCTGGGCAAGGGTGTCCATAATCTTGACAACCACGTCAGAGAAGTCAACGGTCGTGGCATTCTGGAAGACGGCCTGTGGCAGATCATCATAACGGTAGACAGCATAGCCTTCGCGAGTCAGGGCGTCAGCAATTACCTTGAAGGGCTTGTGCCCTAAGATTGCTTCGTCTCTATCCTGCCAACCGGAACCAGATATGAGGATGACCAGTGCTTTTGCAGGTGTGGTAGGCAATGTCAATGTGCCTGATACGTAGTCGTAACGTCCTTTAGGCTCTTTGATGTTAATTTCCTCTTCGCTGTATGGATATGGCGGTTGCGGTTCTTGTGGTCGTTTTAAAGTCTTGCGCTCATGACTTGGTGTCAACGTTAGCGAGAATTCTCTGCCTTGTTTAAAAATTCCCACAATTTCTTTACCGTCTGCAGACAATTTGCCTATAAATGAAGCGTATAACGAATTGATTTTCCATGAGAGCGTACTGTCTTTCCATGATGCTTTGTCGGCAGAAATTCCGAACGCATATTGGTCAGGACTGTCCAACTCTACTAGAAGTGTATCGCCTTGTTCCACAAAGACTCCAATGGTCAAGGAGTCGGTGCCAATATGGAGCATGCCTTCCCAATACCCGGAGATGTTCTGCGCACGAAGACCTGCTGAAGTGAGTGTCAGCAGTAAGAACAGAAGGGTTTGTATTATGGAGGGGCGTCTATTCATTGGTTTCGGAGTAGTCTTGCCATAATTTGATGAGGGTGGGGAAGGAGTTTTCCTCAAGCAGCTGGCCTACTTTTTCTTGCGGAACCCATACCGCTTGCTCGATATCCTCTTCTGTCTGTGGCTGCAGCGTCTGAATAGGTGCGGTCATGCGATACCAGTGGGTGTGCTTAAGGATTGGGGTGTCATTGAGCGTGTATGTGTGCTCGGTCATCGGCAAGGCAACGCCAAGTTGAAGACCGTGCACGCCAGTCTCCTCGGTTACCTCACGTATGGCGGCATCTTCCCATGACTCGCCTGCTTCGACCTTACCTTTCGGAAAATCCCATTTTTGTCGCCGGAAAATCATCAGGATTTCGTTTTTTTCATTTTTTACGACACCTCCGGCTGCGTCTATGATAGTATATTGTTGTGATTTACACATCTTTTTCTACAAAATTCGGAACAAGCGCAAAAATAATAAAAAAATGAAAAAATTATCATCATACATCTATTAAAAAAATACAAATATAATTCCTTATTTTTTGAAGATAAATGCGTATTTTTGCAGCCGTTACGAATTATGGAAAAGACTGAATATTTTATTGCGAAGACATTTGCCAATCTAGAGCCGCTATTGGCTGAGGAACTTACCGCTCTGGGTGCACAGAATTGCCAGATCATGAGTCGCGCTGTGGCCTTTGAGGGCGACATGGCTATGATGTACCGCGCCAACTATTTCTGTCGCACGGCGTTGCGTATCCTGTGGCGCCAAAGTAAGTTCACTTTTGTCAACAACCGACAGTTCTATGAGCAGATCTTCGACTTCCCGGCAGAACATTTCTTGCGCGAAGATGGTACCTTGGTAGTCCACGCCACAAATGTGGATAGCATCTTCAAGACACCGCTTTATGCTTCATTACTGGCTAAAGATGCTATCTGCGACCGCTTTAGAGATAAATATAATGAGCGTCCTTCAGTTGATAAGGAGGATCCCGATGTTCAGTTCTTTTTGCATGTCTATAAGAATGAAGCCCAACTGTTTGTGGATAGTTCCGGTGAGTCGTTGCACAAACGTGGATACAAGCTGCGTAACCATCCGGCTCCTATCAACGAGGTGGTGGCTGCCGCTATGATTAAGCTTTCAGGCTGGCATGGCGAGTGCGACTTCATCGATCCGATGTGTGGAGGTGGTACTCTGATCGTGGAGGCTGCCATGCAGGCTCTTAACATTCCTGCAGGATTCTTCCGCCGTGAGTACGGATTCATGAGATGGAAAAACTTTGATAAGGAACTCTGGAAGGCTGTCCGCAAGGAAGCTGACATTCGCGACGATGTGCCTATCGACTTCTATGGTTCCGACATCAATGGCCGTTTCCTCGATATCGCCGAGTCCAACATCATCTCTGCGCGCCTGAAAGATTTCGTGAAATTGGCTCGTAAAGATGTCGTCACTACCAAGCCCGTCCGTACTCCTGCCGTTGTGATGATGAACCCTCCGTACGGAGAGCGCCTTCAGGTCGATGACCTCTCTGAACTTTATGCAAGCATAGGTTCTACCCTGAAACACAATTATTCGGGTTGTCGTGCGTTTATTATCAGTTCGGATACTGATGCGTTGAAAGCCATAGGCTTGCATCCATTTTTGCAGAAGACTTTGTACAATGGCCCCATCGAGTGTCGTTATGTCGGTTACGAACTCTTCTCAGGTGATCGCAAAGCACATGTTATTAACAAGAAGTCTAAACAATAGATGAAAAAGATATTGATCGCAACGGTTCTGCTGTTCTGGATGGTCTGCGGATTTGCCCAGGGCAAGTACAGCAACGAGTTTCTCTCGTTGGGTGTCGGTGCACGTGGACTAGCCATGGCTAATTCCATGACTGCCATCTCCGATGATGTCACCGCTGCCTACTGGAACCCTGCCGGATTGAGTCGCATGTCAAAACGATACGAATTGGCGTTGATGCATGCCGAATATTTCGCTGGCATCGCTAAATACGACTATGCCGGTTTAGGTTTTAAGATTGACGATCGTTCCACCGTTGCTCTTTCCTATATTCGCTTTGGTGTTGATAATATTATGAACACCACGGAATTGATTGATGCACAGGGGAATGTGGACTATGACCGAATAACCTATTTTTCTGCTGCTGACAATGCTATCCTGCTGAGTTACGCTTATAATTTTGCCAATGTAAAGGGTCTGTCGTTAGGCGCCAATGCTAAAATTATCACGCGAGGAATAGGCAAATTCGCTAGGTCGTGGGGTTTTGGTCTCGATTTCGGACTACAATATAATAATAAAGGTTGGCAGGCGGGTGCTGTACTGCGTGATGGCACTTCTACCTTCAATGCATGGCGTTATCAGCTAAGCGATGAGGTTGTGGAGGTGTTTGAACAGACTGGCAATGAGATTCCTGAGAATGGCTTGGAGTTGACAATCCCGAAACTGTTGCTCGGTGGCGCTAAGCGTTTTGAGATGGGCAAGGGATTCAATGGAACTGTGGCCTTGGATTTCGACTGTACTTTTGATGGTAAACGTAACACTTTGATACGTAGCAATGTGTTAAGCATAGATCCGCATCTGGGTGTGGAGTTCGCCTATAAGAAAATTGTGGCGCTGCGGGCAGGTGTCGGCAACTTCCAATGGGAACCCAATTTTGACGGTCGTAACAAAATGACGCTCCAAATCAATTTGGGCCTCGGCGTCTGTATTAAGAATATAGTGAGTATCGATTATGCTTTCACGGATCTTGGGAACCTTTCTATAGCCCAATATTCGCATGTCTTTTCACTGAAGGTGGCAATAGATCGTTTTAAGAAGAATATTCAATAGCTTAAATAAATAATTATGACAATAGAAAATTATCCCTACACAACTGAGCAGATTGCACATCGTCTTCAGATAGTGCATCAGCGTCCCAATCCGCTGTCTGAGCAAGACATGTATCGTTTTATTCTGAGTAGTATTGACCTTACCACACTTGAAGGAACCGACAATGACCAGGTGGTAACCGAACTGTGTCAGAAAGCACTTGATTTCAAACAGCAGAAAAATTGTATGCCTGCGGCTGTATGTGTTTACCCTCCATTTGTATATACGGCAGCAAAAGTGTTGCAAGGAAATCCCATTACGGTGGCCTCTGTCGCAGGAGCTTTCCCAGCAGGACAGTCTCCCATTGATGTCAAGGTTGCAGAGGTGCGCTATGCCGTGGAACAGGGTGCAGATGAGATTGATATGGTCATCTCCCGTGGTACCTTCCTGAAAGGTGATTATCAGACTGTTTATGATGAGATTCGCCAAATTAAAGAGGCTTGTAAGACTGCCAAGTTGAAGGTCATCTTGGAAACTGGCGAACTGAAGACTCCGAAGAACATCTTTATTGCCTCACAGATAGCCATTGATGCTGGTGCTGACTTTATCAAGACTTCCACGGGTAAGATTGCGGTCAACGCAACGCCGGAAGCCTTCATTGTGATGATGGATGCCATCAAGTTCCATCACCAGAATACAGGCAAAATGGTGGGCATTAAAGCTGCTGGCGGCATCTCTGATCCCGACACAGCAATCTATTATGTGAAACTTCTTCACAATGTGCTAGGTAGCGATTGGATGAATCGCGATCACTTCCGTATTGGTGCTAGCCGTTTGGCGACAAAAGTCTTCGAAAAAATCCAATAATTCCATCCGAATTATCTGTTATTCATTTAGATGGACTAGATTTGTGGTCTGACTGGGTCTTCGGGAGACCTACTATTTAATTATAAAAACGGGACTGTTAAAAAAAAAATCCGTAAAGTGAAGAAATTGAATAAATTATTTGTATTTTTGCCGTCCCAAAAAAAACCAAAAAAATTTAAATTATCATTATTATGACAAAAGCTGATATCGTAAATGACATTGCCGGAAAGACCGGATTAGACAAAGCAAGTGTTCAAACTATCGTAGAAAAATTCATGGATAGCGTAAAGAGTTCTATGGTTGGTGGAGATAACGTTTACCTCAGAGGTTTCGGCAGCTTCATTATCAAAGAAAGAGCTAAAAAGACTGCTCGCGACATCTCCAAATCCAAGACTATTACTATCCCTGCACACAATATTCCGGCCTTCAAGCCGTGTAAGACATTCGTTAATGCAGTAAAGAATGCAAAAAAATAATAATTAACCTTTAAATTACATCTACTATGCCTAGTGGTAAAAAGAGAAAAAGACATAAAATGTCTACTCATAAAAGAAAAAAACGTCTCAGAAAGAACAGACATAAAAATAAATAATCTTTTATGAGTATAATTTGCGATGAAAACTAAATAGAACGAGAGTTTTATTTAGTTTTCATTGTTTTATAAGAAAATATGGAAGAAACTACAGAAATTTCTAAAGAACTAGTAATCACCTCGCATGACAATGAGGTGCAGGTGGCTCTGTTAGAGGATAAGAAGTTGATGGAGATTCACACGGAGAAATCTACGTCGAAATTCTCTGTAGGCAATATTTACGTTGGCAAGGTCCGGAAGATCATGCCCGGCTTGAATGCCGCTTTCGTGGACATTGGAAGCGAGAAAGACGCTTTCCTCCACTATCTGGACCTGGGTATTCACGCCCGCACTACCAACGCTTTCGTTAGTCAGGCCATCACAACCGGCAAGCGTAGCATCAGCCGCGTTCAGTATCTGGAAGAGGTGCCTAAGAATGGTAAGATCAGTGATGTCATCACTTCGGGGCAACTACTGATGGTCCAGGTCGCCAAAGAGCCGATCTCAACCAAGGGACCCCGTATTACGACGGAGATCTCATTCGCAGGACGCTATCTCGTTCTGGTGCCCTTTGGTGACAAGGTTTCCATTTCCCAAAAGATCAGAAGCTCGGCAGAACGCAAACGTCTGCGCTCAATCGTTCAAGGTATCAAGCCCCGTAATTTCGGCATCATTATCCGTACTGTTGCGGAGCATAAGTCCGCCGAAGAACTGACCGCCGATCTCGACAAGATCCGTTATAAGTGGGATACTACTGTGGAGAACCTTTTCACAGCCAAACCCGGTCTATGCCTGTCTCAAGAAAACGAAAGCGTCTCCTCACTGCTGAGAGAGATGCTCAATGACTCCTTCAACGCCATCTATATCGACACACAGGATGTCTTCAATGAGGTGAAGAACTATATACACACTTACTCACCTGGCCAGGAAGACATAATCAAACTGTACAATGACAAACAACCTATCTTTGAACATTTCAATGTCGCCAAGCAGATAAAAGGCTCTTTCGGCAAAGTGGTGACAGTCAAAGGTGGAGTTTACTTGATTATAGAACATACCGAGGCGATGCATGTGATAGACGTTAACAGCGGCAACCGCTTGAAGTCTAGTCAGTCGCCCGAAGATAATGCGATGAATACCAATATGATAGCCGCTGCAGAGATTGCCCGTCAACTGCGTCTTCGAGATATGGGCGGTATCATTACCATCGACTTTGTAGACCTACACACAGCCCAGCATAAGTCTGGATTGTACAAGGCGATGCAGGAGTTCATGAAGAACGATAAGGCCAAACATACAATATTGCCACTTAACAAGTTTTGTGTCATGGAAATCACGCGTCAGCGCGTTCGCCAGGCAACCATCATAGAAACAACCGAACAGTGCCCTACCTGTAAAGGAACCGGCAAGGTGAAACCTGCCATCCTGATTGAGGACGAGATCAACAATACTTTGGAATTCCTCTTTGAAAAACAGCAGGAATCTAAGGTGACAGTCATGGTCCATCCCTTTGTCCATGCTTATCTGAAACATGGATTTCCATCTGTGCTTACCAGATGGCGCTTTAAGTATAAGAAACGCATCAAAGTGGTGGCTAACCAAAGTTACCATCTGTTGGAGCATCGTTATTTTAACAGCAATATGGATGAGATAGTCCTCTGGAGTATCCCGAATATTGAGGACGATAAAGAAGCTAAAACCGAATAGAATGGACGTACCTGCAGATATATTGGTGAAATTGGAACGCTACTGCGCTTATCAGGAACGATGTGAGGCTGATGTGCGTAAGAAAATGGCCGGAATGACCATTTCTAGCGCCCAAAGAGAGGAAATTATGCGACGTCTCAAAGAACAAAGTTTTGTGGACGACGCTCGTTTTGCAGCTCTCTATGTGCGTGGTAAGATGCGCGAAAATCAATGGGGCCGCCTTAAGATTCGACAAGGCCTTTATGCCAAAGGTATTGCACCGGAAATCATCGATCAGGCTATCGCTGAGATAGACGAAGAGGAATACACCTCTATGCTGTCAGAAGCAGTTGATAAATGGAAACGTCTTAATTCGGCAGATGCAGACGACCGATCCAAACTAATCAGATCTCTCCTGACCAAAGGATTTGAGATGGGAGAGATCTTGTCTATTTTAAAATCATAACATATTGAAATTATGATAACTAACGATCAAGTAAAGAACATCCTCAGCAGGCTCGGTGAGCTAAGGAGGTATCTTTGACATCGATAAGAAAGAAGCAGAAATAGCAGAAAAAGAAGCAATTAGTCAGCAGCCAGGCTTCTGGGATGATCCCAAAAAGGCCGAACAACTGTTGAGAGAAGTCGCTCTCGTCAAGACGTGGGTGAAAGACTACGACCAAGCCGTAGAGCAGGGCGAAGAGCTGACAATCATGAATGATTTTCTGGAAGCGGGTGAAGCGACCGAAGAAGAGGTTGAACAATCGTATCAACATCTTCTTCAAATGGTTGAAAAACTTGAGTTCCGTAATATGATGCGTAACGAAGAGGACTCGCTCAATGCCGTTATCACCATCAATGCTGGTGCTGGCGGTACGGAGAGCTGTGACTGGGCTGATATGCTCCTGCGTATGTATTTGCGTTGGGCTGAGCGTAATGGTTTTAAAACCAAGATGTTAGACCGTCAGGACGGCGATGTGGCTGGCGTCAAATCTGTCTCTGTAGAGGTTGAAGGTCCTTACGCATATGGTTATCTTCGCAGCGAGAATGGAGTCCATCGTTTGGTGCGCCTCTCACCCTTCGATGCTGCCAACCGCCGACATACATCTTTCGCTTCTGTGTATGCTTATCCAATTGTAAATGATGACATTGTTATTGAGATTAACCCGGCTGATATCAGTTGGGACACTTACCGTTCCAGCGGTCATGGTGGTCAAAATGTCAATAAGGTGGAGACTGCCGTACGCCTGCATCACCATCCCTCTGGAATCATCGTGGAGTGTCAGGTAACTCGTTCGCAAATCCAGAACCGGGAGATGGCTATGACGATGCTGCGTTCCCGTCTTTACCAGATAGAATTGGAGAAGAAACGAGCTAAACTCGCTGACATTGAAAACAGCAAGAAAAAAATAGAGTGGGGAAGCCAGATCCGCAGTTATGTGATGCAGCCTTATAAGATGGTTAAGGACCTTCGTACAGGCTATGAGACCGGTAATGTGAATGCGGTGATGGACGGTGAAATAGATGATTTTATCAAGGCTTATTTGATGCAAGATCACTGATTTTAGGTTGTTGATAATTGTTTATATCTTTTTTTGTAAACTACCAAATGCTTGTTTACCTTTGCTTGTTGATTTGAAGATATCTTAAAATTTTAAATACTAATCAGTTATGGATAAAAACTATGTATTGGTGGCCGGTCGTGCCAATCCTGAATTAGCAAAAAACGTTGCAGAACATCTAGGTATGCCACTTTTCCCGGTGGATATTCTTCAATTCAAAGATGGAGAAATCCAGGTCTATTTTGATGACACCATCCGCGGAAAGGATGTCTTCATCATTCAACCGACGTTTTCTCCTTCAGATAACATCATTGAACTGTTGATTACTATTGATGCAGCCAAACGTGCTTCTGCGCGTAACATCATTGCTGTAATTCCTTATTTTGGCTATGCTCGTCAGGATCGCAAAGACAAGCCTAGAACATCTATCGGTGCCAAGTTGATGTGTAACTTACTGACCACAGCAGGCGTTAATCGTGTTATTACGATGGACTTGCATGCTGACCAGATCCAAGGCTTTATCGAAGTGCCTGTGGACCATCTATACGCCTCCAATGTGTTTATCCCTTATATCCGTAGTCTGAATAATGATCTCATTATGATTGCATCTCCCGATACAGGAGGTACTAAACGTGCTTCAACCTATGCTAAGGCTCTGAATTGTGATCTTGCTATCGGTTTCAAACAGAGAGAGAAACAAAATGAGGTCGCCTCTCTGAATATCCTTGGTGATGTGACCGGCAAGGAGGTTATCTTGGTAGATGATATTATCGATACTGCTGGTACTCTGTGCAAGGCTGCTGAAGCTATCAAGGCTATGGGTGCCAAGAGCGTTAATGCTATGTGTGCACATGGTCTCTTCTCTGGCGAAGCCTTGGAGAGAATTGAAAAATCCTGCTTGGAGACAGTCTTGGTGACAGACTCTATCCCATTGAAACGCCCCTGCAGCAAGATTCGCGTGATCTCTATCGCTAAACTGCTTGCCGAGGTGATCGAGAGTGTGGAGCAATGCACCTCTATCTCTAAGCACTACTTCGTATAGTCAATTTTTAAGATATGCAAGATATGAACAACCTGGCCGCAGAGGAGATGCCCTCTCTCGGCAAGTACGACCTTATCGCCGAGTTGGCCAAAGGATTTGTCCAAGAGAACGCTTCAACCGTCATGGGCATTGGTGATGATGCGGCTGTGATTGCCCCATCTTCTGAATATGTGGTCAGCTCTTCTAAAGTTTTTATGGAGAATGTCCACTTCGACCTTACCTATGTGCCCTTACAGTATCTCGGTTACAAGGTTGTCACTGTGGTCTGCTCCGACCTTTTGGCTATGAATGCCATCCCCACACAGCTTTCGCTCAATGTGGCTATTTCCAATCGTTTTGACCTTAAAGCGGTTCAGGATCTCTTGGATGGTGTCGCCACTGGTTGTGAGAATCTCCATGTGGACATTACAGGACTGGATATCACTACCTCTCGTCGCGACATGATTATCAGTGCGTCAGCGATAGGGGAGTGTGAGCCCGCCCAACTGGTCAAGCGCCAGGGTGCTCAGGATAATGAACTACTCTGTGTCTCAGGCGACTTCGCTGCTGCTTATGCAGGTCTGTTGCTTCTGGAGCGCGAGAAGAAAGTTTTTGATGCCAATCCGACTGCTCAGCCGGATTTCGGCGGTCAGGACTACTTGCTGCGCCGCCAGCTGAGACCGGAAGCCCGTCTGGATATCATCGAGGCTCTGCGCCGAGAGAATATCGTGCCGACATCTATGGTGAACGTCTGCGATGGCATGGCCGCTGCACTGATGCAGATCTGCCATGCCTCCAATAAGGGCGCTATCCTCTTTGAAGAGCGTATCCCGATGACCGAACTGACTTTCAATACTCTTAAGAGTTTTGACATTGTCCATACAGTGGCTGCTCTTAATGGTGGTGATGACTATGAGTTGATGTTTACCATTAAACAGTCTGATTTTGAGAATATTAAGAATGTGCAGAATGTCTCTATTGTCGGTTATATCAAAGAGAAAGAGTACGGTTGTCAACTTCTTACCTCCGATAATCATCAGATAGAGATTAAAGCACAGGGATTCAGTAAAATACAACACAATGCATAGTTCTGTGCAGTTTAATATCGGAGACATCTCTATGGGTGGCGACGCTCCTGTGGTGGTGCAATCTATGACCAATACCGACACGTTGGATGTGGCTGCTTCTGTGGCGCAATGCGAACGTATGATCGCTAATGGCGCTCAGATGGTTCGTCTGACCGTTCCAACTATGAAGGAGGTTGATACTCTTGCACAGATCCAGAAGAATTTGCGCCAAAAGGGAATTACTACTCCCATTGTGGCTGATGTGCATTTCAACCCCAAGGTTGCTGAAGCCGTTGCCTCTTTTGTGGAGAAGGTTCGTATAAACCCGGGCAACTATGTGGACAAGAGAGTTTTTGCCTCTTTCACGATGACCGATGAGGAGTATGCTGCTGCCGTCGCTCGTATGGCAGAACGCGCACGTCCTCTTTTCCGCATCTGTCGTGAACATGGCACCGCTATCCGTATCGGCATCAACCAAGGTTCTCTTTGCGACCGTATCCGGAATCGTTATGGCAATACGCCAGAGGCCTTGGTGCAGTCTGCATTAGAGTGGCTTGATATCTGTGAGGATGCTGACTTCCATAAGATTGTCATCTCCATGAAGTCCAGCAATGTCCAAACTATGATGGAAGCCACCCTGCGTCTTCATGAGGCCATGCGTGAGCGGGGTGAGGTTTATCCCATCCATCTTGGTGTTACTGAGGCAGGCTGTGGAGTGGAAGGCCGTGTGAAGTCTGCTGCAGGCATCGGTGCTCTGTTGATGATGGGTGTGGGAGATACTGTCCGTGTTTCTCTGACTGAACCACCCGAGAATGAGACACCCTTTGCCCATCGTGTTGTCGAGACTGTGGCCAAGTTGAAACCGGAAGATGCTGTCGTGAAAGATCAGACTCTTTACTATTCTGCCTCTATTGAAGATTCGGAGGAGTGGTTGATCAGCGCTTCTGCTATGGCTGGTTATGCCTATTATAACCATCATATTAAAGATTTGGTCTTGCAAAACGATAAGGTTAGTAAAGAGGCACTTGTGAATTTGCAAGCTACAATCCTTCAGGCCTGTAGAATTCGCATGAGTAAGACAGAGTTCATCTCATGTCCCTCTTGCGGTCGTACGCAATACGATATCCAATCTGTTGTGGCACAAGTGAAGGAGCGTTTTGCCAATTATCCCGGACTTAAAATTGGTGTGATGGGTTGTATCGTAAATGGTCCTGGTGAGATGGCTGATGCCGATTATGGCATTGTCGGTGCATCTCAAGGCCTGGTGTGCGTATATAAGGCTAAGGAGAAACTGACGAATCCCATCGCTATCCCGGAAGCATTGGATATGCTGGAGAAACTTATTGAACAATCGAAATAACATTTAGATTCTATGAAATATAATTTTGACGAGCCTGTTGTAAGGCGTGGTACATCGTGTGTGAAACACGATATGTTGAAAGAAGTCTTCGGCACGGAGGATCTGTTGCCGATGTGGGTGGCTGATATGGATTTTAAGACTCCGGATTTTATTGTGAACGCTGTCCGGGAACGCTGTAACCACGAGGTTTTCGGTTATACATTTGCGCCAAACACCTACATCTGCGCTGTCCTTAACTGGTTCCAGTCTCATTATGGAATTGAATCTAAATGGAATAAGATGCATTTTATTCCAGGCATTGTGCAAGGAATAGCATTCGTATTACAAGCTTTTACCCAGCCTGGAGATAATGTTTTGCTTACGACGCCTGTGTATCCGCCATTCTTGAATGTGCCTCATCGTAGTGGTCGTCGCTTTGTAAACAGCAGTCTTAAGACTGTCAATGGCCGTTTTGAGATTGATTATGAGGATTTTGAAGAGAAAGCTAAAGGATGCAAGGTTTTCATTTTGGCCAATCCTCACAATCCTGGAGGTACGGTATGGACTGCCGAAGAGTTGCGCCGTATTGCCGAGATTTGCTATCGACAGAAGGTGCTTGTCATTTCCGATGAGATCCATGCCGATTTGACCTTGCCAGGTCATCACCATATCTCCTTTAGCAAGGTTTCTGACGAGGCCTACCATAACTCAATCACTTTCTTCGCGCCCAGCAAGACGTTCAATATGGCAGGACTTGCTTCGTCAGTGGGTTATGTGCCTGATCCAGATGTTCGTCGTCAATTCTTTAATTTCTTGGATGCAAATGAGTTGTCTTTAGGTAATCTCTTTGCCTATGTCGGTGCTGAGGCTGCTTTCCGCTATGGCGAAGAGTGGCGTCTCCAGATGTTGGACTACATTCAGGCTAATGCTGATTTTGCTATCGATTATTTGGCTAAGAATGCTCCTAAGGTAGTGGCAATGCGTCCGGAGGCTTCTTTCCTCTTATGGTTGGATTTCAATGCTTACGGACTTCCGCATGATGAGTTGGTTCGCATCATGATTGAAGAGGCAAAAGTTGGATTGAACAGTGGTACCGACTATGGTCGTGACGGATCAGGATTTATGCGTCTTAACTTCGGATGTTCTCGCGCCACTCTTGAGGAGGGCCTTCGCAGAATCTGCGACGTCCTGCGTAATCGTTAATCGAAAAATTCGTCTTCAAAATTCAGTAGCCATACCTGCTCTGTGCTTCGGGTGAGAGCGGTGTATAACCAGCGGAGGAACTCTTTGTCGAAACCGTCCTCCGGTACAAAGCCTTTGTCTATAATGACTTGCTTCCACTGTCCGCCCTGTGTCTTATGGCATGTGAGGGCATAGGCGAATTTGACTTGTACAGCGTTCAAATATGGGTCTTTTTTGATTTTGGTGTGTCTCTCGCGTGAGTCTGTTATCTCCTGATAATCTTCTGCGATGGCTTGATATAGACGTTGGTTCTCTTCGTATGGAAGCGATGCGCTCTCTATCCCTAAACTCTCCAAAATGATCTTGATGTCGATATTGGGTTCATCAGGATAGTCGCATAAGCGTACCGTGACGTCTGCAAAGTGGAATCCGTAGATTTCCTGTTGCCGGTGAATGCTCATCACCTCCATAATGTCACCATTAGCCAAGAAACCGACCTCAGAAAGTTCGTCGACCCAGTAGTAGTTGTTTTTGACGGCCATAATAAAGTCACCTGTGGCAATCTGGTTTTCGCGGAAATGGATACGGTTGCGTATCTCCTGGTTGAAGATATTAGCTCGCTTGTTGGAGCGCGTGATGGTAACAATCTCTTCAGATTCATATTTGCCGTAGAGACTGTTGTATAGCTCTTCCAGTTCACCTCCGTTGATGCGCGTGACATCGGGCATTGGCCGTGAGGAGAAAAGGGGAGGGTAGTAGTCGTCGGTGTCAATCTTTTCACGCAAGGCTGTGGCGGAGGCCAATATGCCAGACTCTTGCGCCTGACGAACAACATCCGTAAGGCGGCATGTGTATGGAGTCACATCGTAGGTGTGTTTCATATAATCTGTCGACAATGCAGGACTCTCTACGGCATGTACGGGAGGCAATTGGGCATCATCGCCAATGAAAAGCATTCGGTTGTGAGGTGATGAGTAAACGAAATCAATAAGATCATCTAAGAGACTTGCCATCCCCATACCATCCATGTTGGCATCAGCTGAAATCATAGAAGCCTCGTCAACGATGAAAAGGGCATGTTGTAGTTTGTTCTCCTTACGGATGAAAAAGTGGTTTCCGTCACGTTGCGCAAGTCGATAGATGCCTTTGTGGATAGTATATGCTTTACGGCCGGTATATTGCGATAGGACCTTTGCGGCTCGGCCCGTGGGCGCGAGCAGGACGGTGCGCACGTGTAGTTCGTCCAGCGACTTGACAAGTGCACTCATCAGGCTCGTTTTACCAGTGCCAGCATAACCCTTCATGATGAACAAAAACTGTTCACCTCGGTCATAGATAAACTCCGAGAGTTGCTGGATTGCCTCTGCCTGTGATGGTGTCGGCGTGAAGGAAAAATGATGATATAACCGATTCTTGAACTCCTCCCTAGTAATCATATCTATCGGTTCATTCCAGTGTAAATCAAGATGTTGTTGTCTTTGTAATAAATATCATTACGATATTGCATCCGCCCTTTCTCATCTAAGAAACAGGTATAATACTCAATGTACAAAGGCATCTGTTTTTTTAGATGGATGGAGGTCGGCATCAGTTCACGATAGAACTGTTTGTCATAGTCGGATAACTCTTCGTAACGGATTGAGTCTTTTTCTTGAAGTTTCTTCAGATACTTTTCACCTTTTTCAGTAGTAGGCTCATTACCCATTATAATGCTGATCTGCTCTTTTCTGACAGTATCAAATTCGTTGTATTTGTACATGATTTCGGCCAGCTGGAACGGATTCTCCACTCGGATACAACCATGCGATAGAGCACGGACTCTGCGCTTGAAAGCTCCTTTGTTGTTGGTGTCGTGCAGATATACCGACTCGTTGTTAGGGAAATTGAACTTGATTTGTCCAAGGGCATTGAATCTCCCTGCTTTCTGATGAAGACGATATGGGATATTCTGTCGGTTCACCTGTTTCCAATCAATGGTTTCGGGCTTCACATATTGCCCGTTTCGGGAGTCTTTGATGTAAAGGTGTTCCTTATTGACAACCGCTGTGTTGCTTTTGCAGAGTTTGTAGTAGTACTCATTCTTAATGATGTCGTAAGGAATATTCCATTCAGGATTGAGTACTATGTAATTAATCTTACTGTATAGTAGCGGAGATTCACTTTTTGCAGCGAGGATGAGTCCATTCTCCTTGTTGCGCCATTTTGATTTGGCAGGATTGGCAGTTTTGCCGCAGCAGATACGAGTCCTGAAGGCCACGGTGTCCTCCACAAAAGTGCAGAGTGTGAAATCTGGAATGTTGACTGCAATGTACGTCTTGTCCTTTGCGGGAGTAACATGCCAACGCAAACGCTCCATGTTTGCGGAGAGACGGTTGATGTAGTAACTGGCAGGGCGGTTCAGTTTATCGATTGTTTCCCGATCCAGTGTGTCCTTTGTCGGGATGGCGTTGTCTGTTCGGAATTGGTTGACGGCAGTCTTCACATCGTCGGTCAGTCTGTTAGTATCGGCAGTGCTGGAGTCTAAAGCGCCCATCCATTTGAGACGTTGGCAGAGTTTACGATAGTTCCCGTCTTCGTGACGTCTGTACCAGTAACCGGTATCGAGGGTGTCTGGCTCCTGAGATGCGCGCTCTTGCCAACGGGCAAGTTCGTCCTGATAGCTGACATACACGGGATCTTTGATCTTCATATCTTCAAATGCTTTAGATAAGTCTTTGACCTGATCTAGGACAGAGAGGATAAAGGTGGTATCAGGTTTTTCATACTTGTAGAGCCATTTTCCACCGTTCACAGTCTTTGGGTCACTGATGCCATAACGCATCGTGGTAGCATATTTCAAGTATGATTTTGTCATTGCCAACTCAAGATCCATCAACCGAGAATAGAGGATGCTATCTTGGTTTTCAACGAGGTGATTTTTTAACGAATCAATAGAGGCTGTGATGTGACTATAGTTATATTGCTCAGGGTTTATTCCGTGTTTGGCAGCTTCGGCAAGATATTTCAGCAATGTGCCACTCATCTCTTCGTCCAACCCTTTTACAGTCCACAACGGTTCGTAGTCTCTTTGCGCATAGAAGGAGTGAATACCATACTCTATGTTGGAATCCGGATCAGAGAATTGGGGAATACTCTGGCGATATCTATTCTGCTGATCTTCAGCTGAATATGCACTATAATATTTGAACCACGATGGCTTGGGATGGCGCAAACTGTTGTTTTGACAGGACGAAAGATTAAATATGCATACCAACCCAATCGTTAGGGATAGCAATCGTCGGCCATATCGGCTTTTACAGTCTGTTTTTCTCGTCATCGTGGTTTTGTTTAGAAAATGCAAATATACAAAATATTTACATTAGTTCTTAATCATATAATCGTGCATGTCAAGATGAAGAATATGCTCGAGTTCGGCTTTGTGAGCGTTGTCAGTGCGGATAAAGGCGGTGGCAGCAACTCCTACTGTCGGATCTGCAAGCGGACGAAGCTCTAAAACATCCATCATATCCTTGCGAAATTTTTTCTCGTTGAAAACCTCATCATCTGTTGAGTCAGCTGGACGCTCAAGAACGAGGAAACTATAGGTGTCTTGCTCTTTGCCCTTCCACATCTCCTCTTTGCTGATATGAATGTTCTCCAGGTATGCAATGATTGGATGCAAACCGCTGATGTGTGTCTGTAGTTCGTTAAGGCAGAACCCAGCAAATCGCAGAGGGTTGATTTCAATTGGAATAGCCTTTTTACCATCATAACGGAACTCAATATGCATCGGGAAATCGTGCAATTTGAGTACTTTATTCAGTTGGATGAGGAAATTCATGAAGGGTTCCTCGTATTGGTCGTATAAACTGCGGCTTGAGCAGTAGAGACGGTCGGAAGTGTCAGACTCGTTAGCGAAACGATGGTGGAAGATATTTAAAATGGTAGGATTTCCCTTTTCGTCAAAATAGGTATCTACCGCATATTCCTCTCCACGGATGTACTCTTCAATCAAGAACTTCTGTGTTCCAATCACAAACTCAGGGAACTGAGTGCTCACTTTGTGGAAGTTCTCTTGAATATCGTGGATGGCTGCATTCCATTCGTCCACATTATGTACCACATGCACACCGGCGCTAAGGAATCCTACAGAGGGCTTTAAAACCAAAGGGTAGGTGAGTTTCTCTGCTTCAATCTTATCCAGTTTTGCAATCTCCTCCTCGCAGAAGAAAAAGTCGGGATACATGTCGCTACAGATTCTGCGGAAAGTGGCTTTGTCTTTAACCATGGCAATATTGTCGAGTAGCTCTTTGTTTGGAAGATGATCCACCAGCCAACCTAATGCATTTTCTGACATAGTATAAAGACGACCGCGCTTCTGGTATTCTGCGACGAATTGTTCGTCATTATAGAGAGTTAAAGGTTGACCCGCAGCCACGATGGATTCGGACATGGCATTCTTTAAGACGGGCAGTTTCTTTTCAATAGCAGTTTTGATTAAAGTGTTTGATACAAACGGTTTTTCTAAGATGAGCATATTATAGAGTTTTTTATTATCTGAATATAAAGTGTTTATTTGCTTTTCTCTTGATAGCTGAGAATGGCTCCGGTATTCACGATTACGGCCATGACTGTCAAGATAATAGTTTCCCTCTGTACGCTGATAAACGCACTTCCTTTAAGGACTACTTTCTTAATGACCTCCATATAGAACGACATGGGGTTCGCATAGTTGATGTAGTGCGCCCATTTCGGCATACCTTCTGTGGGAGTGAATAGACCACTCAGAAGAACGAAGACGATGAAGAGGAACAGGACAATAAACATGGCCTGTAACTGGTTCTCGGAGACACTGGAGATGAAGAAACCAAGTCCTAACATCACAAAGAGGTATATAGCTGTGATGCCGAGTAACATGGGAATACTACCTTGTACAGTGATGCCGAAGACAATCTTCATGATGACCAACCCGAGGATAAACTCTGCCATACCCAGGATCCAGAATGGGATCATCTTGCCTATCAGGAACTGCCAGCGTCTGATGGGAGTCACGTTGATCTGCTCTATGGTGCCAATCTCCTTCTCGCGGACGAGATTCAATGCGGTGACGTAGCAGCCGATGAGAGTGACCAATATGACGAGGATGCCCGGTACGATTAAGTTCTTATAGTTCATCTGCTCATTGTACCAGTAGATGTAGGACAAGTTCAATGTGGCTGGTATCTTGTCAGGATCGTAATGGGCGTGTCTCTCCTGAAACTCTTGCATATAGCCACCGATTATCTCTTGAGTGTATCCGACACCGATACCAGCTTTGGTGGTATTGATGGCATTGGCTGTGATGGCAAGACGGGTTGCCTCTCCACTCAGTAGATCTTGCTCGAAATTGTTGGGAAACTCGATGATGATATCCACTTTGTCATGTTTCAGCATCTTGTTGGCCTCTTTTTTATTGTCAATAACGCCATGGGATACGAAAATGTCAGAAGCATTGAAGTTGTGGATGATATCTTGTGTGACGCTGGAGTGGTCGTGGTCAATAAAGACGATGTCCAGCACCTTGATTTCGTAGTCGGCGCAGAATGGGAAAATCATGAATTGCACCATTGGCGCCACAATCAGAATGCTCAGCAACAAGGGATTGCGGAACACTTGCAAAAACTCTTTCTTTATCAGTATCAATATCGTTCTCATAGCCTAATTTCTTCTATCCAACATTTTAAGACTGATACTAATGAATACGACGGCCATGCCAAACAGAATGGTCAGATATGGCCACACATCAAAGAACCCGGAACCCTTGATCATCACATCTTTAATAGCCAAGATAAACCATTTTGCTGGGAATACGTTGGCAAGAATTTGGAAAATCATGGGCATGCTATTGAGCGGGAATAGGAATCCAGATAGCAGCACGGTGGGGAGGAAGAGGCCCATCATGGTTATCATCATGGCGTCCAACTGCGTTGTGCTTATGGTTGAGATGAGCATTCCGAAGGAGGCCGCGGTGAGCATAAAGATGATGCAGAGCAACAATAGGAAGAAGATGCTGCCGTTCAGCGGCATCTTGAACACAAATACGCTTATGATAATGATGACGATGGTGCTCAAGAAAGAGATAATCATATAGGGAATCACCTTGCCAATAATGATATAAATCTTCTTGACAGGTGTGATGAAGAGCATGCGCATAGTGCCAGTCTCCTTCTCACGGGCCAGCGTGATGGAACTCATGAGGGCTGTCACCAAAATCATGATCAGCGTGATGATGCCAGGGACAAACATATATACACTCTCCATGTTGGGATTGTATTCCATCTTGGTTGTAATGCTGAATGGTTCCTCTGATATCAGAGCACGGTTATATTCGTTTTGAAAATCCACCACAACGGCTCTCACATAGTTGTTTAAGATGGAAGCCACGTTGAGGTCTGACACATCGTCAATAACTTGAATGGTGGCTGAATGTTCATTCTCCAGATGAGTTTCAAAGTTGTGAGGAATGACAATAGCCAATTTGATGTTGTTCTCCTTGAATTGGAAGTCGATTTCTGCTTCTGTGCTGGGGTATGAGACAATTTGGAAATAATTGGAGGAGGAGAGCTTCTGGATGAACTGTTGAGATTTGCTGTCTTTAGCATGGTCCAAGACTGCAATGCGGGCATTGTGGATGTCAGTGCTAATGGTGAATCCGAAGAGCAACACTAGAGCAACGGGCATGGCTAGCACCAGCAACAGCGTGATGCGGTCGCGGAAGATGTGGATGAACTCCTTCTTTAATATCATGCGCAGCTCTTTCATCCTCGTTTTCCTTTAGTGTTTTACATATTCAACAAAGACATCGTTGATGGTATTCACACCCACCTGCTGCTTCAGTTCCTCAGGAGTGCCTAGCAGCCTGATTACGCCATCTGCCATTATGGAGATGCGGTGGCAGTACTCGGCCTCGTCCATATAGTGCGTGGTGACCAGGATTGTCACGCCTTTAGATGCCGTTTCGTAGATGAGATTCCAGAACTCGCGACGCACGATGGGGTCCACACCGGAAGTGGGCTCGTCGAGGAAGACAATCTTGGGATTATGCAGAATGGCTGTGGCAAATGCCAACTTCTGTTTCCAACCCAATGGAATGGAGTTAACCAGCAAGTTAGCCTGTTTGGTCATGTCTAGTGTAGCCAGACTCTCCATGATGCGTTGCTTCAACTCTTTACGCGGAATCTTGTAGATAGTGCCGAAAAGCTGCATGTTTTCGAAGACGGTCAGATCGTTATATAACGAGAAACGCTGACTCATATATCCTATGTTGCGCTTGATGAGCTTGGCCTGTGTGGTCACATCGTAACCAGCCACAATGGCCGTGCCAGAAGTTGGTTGCAAGAGTCCGCTCATCATCTTGATAGCGGTAGTCTTGCCTGCACCATTAGCACCGAGGAAACCGAAAATCTCACCCTCCCGGACTTGAAAGCTGATCTCGTTGACCGCCGTGAATTCGCCGAATTTCTTCGTAAGATGATCTACTTCTATGCTATTCATGACGGTTCATTTTTACGATTTCTATAAAACAGTCTTCAATAGAAGGCTGGATGGGTTTGATCTCGCCATGCTCCTGTTTCCTTTCATCAAGAAATTGGATGAACGTAGGCATCGCTTTTTCCATATCCTCGTAGAATGCAATATGGCAATACTCTCCATATGGGTAGTAGTTGCATTTTAACGGACACTCTTTCAAAGCGTTGAGCAACGAGAAGATATCTTCACTGCGGAAAGTGTAAAGGCAACCGCGGAACTGTTTCATGATGTCAGCAGGCGTGTTGATCTCTAAAATTTTTCCGTTCTGTATCAAAGCGATCCGGTCGCACAGAGTAGCCTCGTCCATATATGGTGTGGAAACCAAAACGGTGATGCCTTGGGTGCGGATGGTCTGCAGAATCTCCCAGAATTCTTTACGGGATACTGGGTCCACACCGGTTGTCGGCTCATCCAGAAAGAGAATTTTCGGTCTGTGAATGAGGGCGCAGCAAAGCGCTAATTTCTGCTTCATACCACCGGATAGTTTGCCAGCCTTACGCTTGCTAAAGGGCTCAATCTGTTTCCAAATAGGACGGATGATGTCCATATTCTGCTCGATGTCGCTCTTATACATGACCGCGAAGAAATCCAAATTCTCCTTGACTGAAAGGTCGGGATATAGCGAGAAGGTCCCTGGCAGATATCCAATTTCCTGTCTGACCTGTTTGTAATCATTGATGAGATCCAATCCTAGAATCCGGATGTTTCCAGAGTCGGGAAGGAGTAGGGTGGTAAGGATGTTGAAGAGAGTGGATTTTCCGGCGCCATCAGGGCCAACCAGACCGAACAACTCACCCTCCTGGATATCAAAAGTGATATCCTGGAGCGCCTGTACGGTTTTGTTGTAAACCTTGTTGACTTGATGAACAGAGAGCGCCTCCACGTCCGAAAGCTCTTATTTGAATACTACATCACCTGGCATGCCGATTTTTGCGGAGCCATCATTCTTGAAGCTGACCTTGACAGCATATACTAAGTTGGCGCGCTCATCTTTGGTTTGGATCATCTTCGGTGTGAATTCAGCCTTAGGAGAGATCCAAGTGATTTTTCCATTTAGTTTGATGTATTTGCCATCCGGTTTGTCGAGACGTACGGTAGCATGTTGACCCAACTTGATAGAGGAGAGCTGGTCTTCAGTAATGTAGACCTTGATAAACATGTTGTTTAAGTCCGCAATTTTAAACAGAGGCTTGCCTTGATATGCCAACTCGTTTTCTTCAATATACTTGTTGATGATTGTGCCTGAAATAGGCGTTTTGATATGACAACTTTCTAGTGCATGCTGCAGTTGTTGCAGTTGGAAACGCATGGCTTCAACCTCTTCCAATAATGATTGATCTTGAGTGGAAAGTGTGGATTTCGTGGCTGCAATCTGGCTCTTTGTAATGTTGATTTCAGCTTGAATGTCATCCAACTGCTTGGTGGATGCAGCATTGGCTTCAATCAAGTTGCTTACACGCTGTTTTTCCTTGTTTAAGGTGTGAAGTTTATCATCTAATACTCTTACTTGTGATGTTGCATCAGGACGACGAGCGAGAGCTGCTTTGATGGATGATTCCAACTGCTTGATTTGCAGATATGTCTGGAATGTGTCAATACATCCTACAAGTTCATCTGCGTCATAGACTTCACCTTCGTGAATATTGAATTCCAACATCTTGCCGTTTGCTTCAGAGGACACGGTGATTTCGGTGGCTTCGCACACTCCGTATGCATCTGCATCATTTTTATGTTTTCGGCAACTTACTGATGTGAATAAAATAGCTGCGATGCAAAGATAGAT
Organism: Bacteroidales bacterium; assembly: GCA_024686335.1. Lineage (GTDB taxonomy): Bacteria > Bacteroidota > Bacteroidia > Bacteroidales > WCHB1-69 > F23-D06. Next base: position 26,421 of record JAILCI010000015.1, read on the forward strand.
TCCAAAACGGTTCATAGAACCTAATCTATTAGATGTCATATAATTTATTTTTTTTATTCTAAATTATTGTGTTGTAATATGTTATAAATCCTCAAAATTAAAGAAGTGGATTTGTAATTTTGAAACGGCAAATATACTTTTTTTCTGAATTTTTTGCAAGCTTTTGAACCCATAAAAAACGGGACTGTCCATTAGGGCAATCCCGTTTTCTGTCGACAAAGAAATGTCGATATTTAAGCCAATGTTATTTCTCGCAAGAGAGACCTTTCCAAACGAGTGCGGAGAGAGCGGCACCAACAAGGGGAGCGCAGATGAACACCCAAAGGTCAGCGAGAGCCTGGCCGCCAGCGAAGAGAGCCGGTCCGATGGAACGAGCGGGGTTCACGGAAGTACCAGTGAGGTTGATGCAAACCAGGTGAACGAGGATCAGGGTGAGACCGATAGCGAGGCCTGCGAAATTGCCAGCGCCCAGCTTCTCATCGGTAGTACCGAGAACGACGAGCACAAAGATGAAGGTTGCGATAACCTCAACCAAGCAAGCGCCCCAGACACCACCAGCGTTAGCAACGCCATTGGTACCCAGACCCATCATGCCTTCTGCAATACCTTCTGCGGATGGAGTAACCACGTTGACAAGTGCGAAGAGCACGAGACCAGCGAGGATACCGCCAATCACTTGGCCAATCCAGTAACCGCAAGCATCTTTCCAGGTCATACGACCGGAGAGAGCCACTGCCAATGTGATGGCCGGGTTGATGTGACAACCAGAGATGCCACCGATGGTGTAAGCCATAGCCACAACGGTCAAACCGAAGGCGATAGCTGTACCAACCACTCCTGCAGGAGTAGCGCAACCAAGGAACATTGCTGTACCGCAACCCAGCAGGGTGAGTACGAATGTACCGATCATTTCAGCGATAAATTTTTTCATAATAATAAGGTTTTAGTTAATAATAGGGTTTATTGTTGTGTTAAATTTTCTGTTGCAATCTTTTTTTTACTGAGTAAAAGAAGACATCCAAATACGAGTAATCCATTGACAATCAGTAACTCATATCCGAACATATATCCACAGAACCATTCCTGGGAGAAACTGGACATGATGTAACAGAAAGTCGGAATGGCAATGGAGATGACGGGTATCATAAAGCGTCTGTTTGCAGGAATCTCCCGCTTGGTGAACATACCGAAAATGAAGAGACCTAATAACGGACCATAGGTGTAGGAAGCAACCTTGAAGATGATGCGGATGAGCGCATCATTGTGGTGGCTCGATACAAAGATGATAACCATCAGGAAGAGCATTGCGATGCCAATGTGAACCATACGACGGATGCGAGCCTGGCGCTCGTCGGAATATTGACGATTCTGAATTTTCAAGATGTCGTAACATACCGATGTCGTCAGGGCAGTGAAGGTGCCGTCAGCAGAGGAGAATCCAGCAGAGATGAGACCGAAGATGAAGACGATAGCGCCCAACTTTCCGATGTATTTGAAAGCGATTTCTGGATAAATACGATCGGTGGGCATATTTGCAATGTCAATGCCGTTACGTTGTGCGAAAACGAGCAATAATCCGCCTAACAACAGGAAGAGTATATTCACGAATACCAAGATGACCGTGAAAGAGAACATGTTCCGCTGCGCATCTTTTAATGACTTGCAGGACAGGTTCTTCTGCATCATATCTTGGTCAAGTCCTGTCATGGCGATGGTGATAAACATACCGCCGATGATCTGTTTCAAGAAGTAGCTGTTGTTACGCCAGTCGGTGTTCCAGACAAGTCGGCAGTCAGTGCCGTCTTTGCCAGCTGTAGACATCTCTGACCATAATTGAGAGAAGGAGGAGTCCATAGTCTTGAAGATGACGATAAGAGTGATGACCAATGCACCAATCAGGAAGGTGGTCTGCAGCAAATCTGTCCACACAACCGTGCGCAGACCGCTGCGGAAGGTGTAGAACAAGATGATGGTAATCATCACAATGGAAGTCAGCCAGATAGGTATGTGTAAACCATCAAATACGAAGATTTGTAATACGAAGATTACTAGGTACATACGTAATGCTGAGCCAAATAGACGGGAGATGAAAAAGAGTAGGGAACCAGTAGCATGAGCCTCTTTGCCGACTCGCATGCCAAGGTATTCGTAGATGGAGGTGACTTGTAACTTATAATAAAGTGGTAATAGCAATTTGCCGATAACGATATATCCGAGGATGTATCCAATGACAACTCCAAAGTAGGTGAACTGGGTGGTATAGACGTCGCCTGGCACTGACATGAAGGTGACTCCCGAGAGGGAGCTGCCTATCATACCGTAGGCCACGACAAACCATGGTGATTGGCGGTTGCCGGTAAAATACGACTGGTTGTCCGATTTTCGCGAGGTGAGACCCGCGATGACGAACAACATGACGATGTAGAGAGCGAAGAATATGAGAATGAACGAGGCCATTACCGGTAGTGGTTAGGTTAAGATTCTATTTGACGCCGGGTTTGCCAAGTAACAGGAACATATTGCGCTTGTAGGCTTCAACACCTGGTTGGTCAAACGGGTTGACATCCAGCATATATCCGCTGACCGCACAACTGAATTCGAAGAAGTAGATGAGTTCGCCAAGTGCCTCTTCATTCAGTTCAGGAATGGAAATCTCTATGTTAGGGACTTCACCAGAGACGTGTGCTTGGCATGTGCCCTTTTGAGCGATATGGCAGATCTCGTTGATGCTGCGGTGTTGCAGATAGTTGAGGCCGTCCGTATTCTGCTCGTCAAATGGAATTGGCACTTGGTGGTGAGCTTTTTCGACAGTCAGAACTGTCTCGAAAATCTGTCGTGTGCCTTCTTGGATATATTGTCCGAGGGAGTGCAGGTCGGTGGAGAAGATAGCACCAGCAGGGAAGATACCTTTGTGCTCTTTACCTTCGCTTTCACCGAAGAGTTGTTTGAACCACTCAACGAAGTAGAAAAGACGAGGTTCAAACGATGTCATGAGTTCTACTTTGAGACCTTTTTGATAGAGCAGATAGCGTACGAGTGCATACTGCATGGCTGGGTTCTCGTTGAAGGTCGGGTGGGCGAGAAGTGTCTCGCGGATAGCCTTGGCACCCTCTACAAGTTTGCGGATTGAGAATCCTGCGACGGCGATGGGAAGAAGGCCTACCGGTGTTAAAACTGAATAGCGTCCGCCCACATTGTCGGGGATGACGAAGGTGTCGTAACCTTCTTGTGTTGCTAGTGTGCGCAGCGCTCCGCGGGCGGCGTCAGTGACTGCCACAATGCGTTGACGAGCCTCATCTTTGCCATACTTGGCTTCGCAATGCTGTTTCAAGACACGGAAAGCGATGGCTGGTTCTGTTGTGGTGCCCGATTTGGAGATGACAATCAAAGAGTAGTCTTTATTGTCCAATACATCCAGAAGGTCGTGCATATAGTCCTCACTCATGTTGTTGCCCGCATATAGCAGGTATGGGCGTTTCTGTGGCACCATGGCTCCGAAGGAGTGCTGCAAAGCCTCGACGACGGCGCGTGTGCCCAGATATGAGCCACCAATGCCGATGACGACCGTAACATCCGACTTGCTTGCCAGTCGGTCTGCGCAACGCTCGATGGTTGCAAAGTCAGTCTCGCTGATCTCCGCCGGCAGGTCAACCCAGCCTAAAAAATCATTGCCTCGGCCACTCTTGTTGACAGTTGTCTGATATGCTTGCTCCGCATGTGCCTGGTTGGCGCGCAGAGCCTCTTCTGAAATGGAAAATGCTGTATTCGTGTAGTTAAGCTTCATAAGCATTTAATTTAAATTTTTCCTACTCTCTTGAGGGATTTTCGGATTCTCCCAATTAACGAGGTTGCAAATATAAAATTATTATTCTATCGTGTTACCACTTTTTTTCCGTTACTTCTAAACAGGTCATTGTCAAAAAAATAATACTCTATTTCCATAATCCTTTTGTGGCCTTTGTTTTTCAGATGTTTAGAACTGTTGAAAGATGGTGGAAATTTGCTTCGGACGATATGAAAAAATATGTATTTTTGCGCTTTAATTTGATATTATAAAGCTTATGAAAAAACTTTTACTATGTGTTCTCGCATTTCTGCTCGTTCTGCCATCGTTGAACGCTCAAGATGATGCGAAGAAAAAAGGAAAGAATAAGAAGGCTTCGCAAGATACCACCCAGGTGATAACCATGGGCGATGAGAATGCCTCAGTCGACCTTAGCGAAGGTCAGGGTGATGACAGCGAGGATGGTGACAACAATTACATCCCCGGATTGCTGCACTCCAGTAAGGATGTCTATATCAATAATACATCCTATACCTTCAGTATCGCATATTTCCGTGCCAGAGGTTTGGACAACAAATATCAGGATGTGTGTCTGAACGGCTTCGCGATGAACAGCATGGTGACAGACCGTGCCTCCTATTCGCAGTGGGGCGGTCTGAATAACATTTTCCGTTATCCGGAGAATATTGCCAATCTGAATGAGTCAGCCTTCACCTTCGGAAATGTAGGAGGTGCAAGCAACTACAACTTGCGAGCTAGCAATTTCCGCAAACAGGTGCGTGCTACCTATTCACTTTCTAACCGTACCTATAACAACCGTATCATGTTGACAGGTGCAACCGGTGTGCTGAAGAACGGTTGGTCAGTGGCTGGTTCCCTCTCTGCACGTTTCGGTAATAATATCTCCTATGTGGAAGGAACCTCATATAACAGCTTCGCTGGTTTCTTTGCTGTTGAGAAGAAGTTTGATGCCGCCAATCACCTCAACTTGTCTGCTTTCGCATCTTACACATCTCGTGGCATGCAGTCAAACGCAGTACAAGAGGTTTACGATCTCCTCGGCACCAACTATTACAATGCTAACTGGGGCTGGTATCAGGGCAAACAGCGTAACGCCCGCGTACGTACCACTTGCGAACCGGTTATCTTGCTGACTCATACTTATGCTCCCAAGAATAACAAGATTTTCATCCAGTCTACTATCGCTACCTCATTCGGACGTAACAACACTACTGCCCTGAACTGGTACGATGTGCCGGATCCGCGTCCAGACTATTACCGTTATCTGCCTTCCTATCAGATTGATAATGGTGACACCAGCGGCTATTATGGCAATATCCACGACTTATGGACTTCCAACGACCAATCCTATACGCAGATCAACTGGGATAAGCTTTACGAGGTTAACCAACTGGCTGCTCTTCAAGGCAAACGTGCTCAGTATATGGTTGAGAATAGAATCTTTGACCACTTCCTGCTTGGTGGTACCTCCAACTTTAATGTATCTTTGTCAGATCATATCAAAATTTATGGTGGTGTTGATTTCCGTGGTGTTAAGCAGAAAAACTACAAGACCATCAACGATATGCTCGGCGGTGCTTATTGGCTTGACGTTGACAAGTTCTCTGAAGGCGACTTCCCAGATGATCAAAATGTTCAATACAACGACCTCCTGACGATGAACGACACCTTGTATGAGGGCGACATCTTCGGTTATAACTACGATTATCATATCTACTCCCAAAAAGCATGGGCTATGGCAGTCTTCACATACAACCATCTCGATTTCCATTTCGGTGGTGAGATTGGCGGTACGGAATTCTGGCGTGTAGGTCATATGAAAAATGGCCGTTTCCAAAACGAATCCTATGGCAAGTCTGATGTTCGCGCTTTCTTGGAAGGCGGTGGTAAGGCAGGTATCACCTATAAGATCAACGGTCGTAACTACCTTGTCCTGAACGGTCTCGTTAGTTCTCATGCGCCCAGTGTCCTCAACTCTTTCGTCTCCCCGCGTATCCGTAATAAATATGCCGAGAACCTCAAGAGTGAGAAGATTTTCTCCGGTGATTTCTCCTACATCATCTCTTATCCGGGAATTAAAATGCGTTTGACCGCTTATGTTGCTCAGATTAACGATGCTACCCGTCTCATCAGTTTCTATCACGATGGTTATGCCAGCATGGTCAATTACTCCATTTCCGGTATCGATCAGCGTCATCTAGGTGCTGAGTTGGGTATGGAAATCAAGTTAGGTAGCATGTTCTCATTGATTCTGGCTGGTAATTATGGCGATTACCGTTATTCCGACCGTGCAGAGGTTACGATGAATGCTGATAACGGCACAGACTTTGAAGGCAATATGGAGAGAACCGTTTATTGGAAGAACTACCATGTGTCCGGTACTCCGCAAGTGGCCGCTACTGCTGGTTTAAAATTCAACCACAACTACTGGTGGGTGAATATCAACTGCAACTACTTCGACAAGATCTATTGTGACCTTAACCCAGAACGTCGTACCTCTACCGCCCGCGGTTCCCTAGATGTTAACTCTGAGCTCTATCATCAGGTGGTTGACCAAGAGCGTCTTAAAGGTCAGTTTACGATGGATATCTCCGTTAGCAAATCCTGGCGTATCAAATACAAATACTTAATAGGTTTCAACGCTAGTGTGACAAACGTCCTCAATAATAAGAACCTGGTGACCACAGCTTGGGAGCAGTATCGTTTCGACTACTCTTCCTACAATGTCAACAAGTTTGCCAATAAGTACTATTATGCCTTTGGTACCACGTTCTATCTTGGCATTAATTTCACGTTCAACTAATAGAAAATCTGGAAACAATGAAGATAATGAAACATATATCCGTAATGTCGCTGATATGCGGCGCAGTTTTGTTCCTCAGCTCCTGTGATTGGGAGCAAGATGTGGCCCCGGTTCCCACTTTTGACGGTGTGGCTACCATGACTATTGCCGAACTGTTAGAGTGTCATACCATCGAGTCCGCTGATTCGTACGATACAATCCCTGCTGGAACTATTATTTCAGGTATAGTAGTTAGCTCCGACGAACATGGTAACTGCTACAAATATATAAATATTGAAGACGGTACCGCCGGTATTCAAATAAAAATTGATAACTCTACTCTTTACCACAATTATCCTGTAGGACAGCGCATATTTGTCAAATGCGATGGATTGGTGTTGGGTGACTATCGCAAACTTCCGCAATTGGGTATGTGGGAAAATGGAGCTATGCAGGGCATCCCTTCTGCTAAGACTTCCAAGTATCTCTTCTGCGATGGTGCTCCTATCGATATGGAGAACGAGTTCACACCGCTGGTACTGAACTCCATTCCAGATGCAGACAATATTCCGACAACCTATTACAATCGCCTTGTTAAATTGGAAGGTGCTACTTTTATTGAAGGTGGCGCAGCTACATATTGTGAACCGAATGCTGCTACCAGTCACGACATCAGGATGTCTGACGGTAGCGTTATTACAATGCGTACGAGCAACTATGCAGACTTTATCTCTGAGATGCTTCCTACAGGAACTGGCACTGTTTATGGTATCTTGACCCGCTATAATAACTACGTACAGATCGTCATCCGCAGTCTTGACGATGTTCAGGGCTTCGTCGCTCCGCAGCAGACACAGACCATTTTCAGTGTTAACTATCCAACCGCTTTTGAAGATGGCTGGATTCATGGCGATAATTGGTCAATCATGAACAATAGCAGTTTCTCAGGATTCTTCTATAATGGTTCCTCAGCTGACGGCAGCTGGCTTATTTCCCCGTCTATTGACCTGAGCAATGTGACCGATCCGACCTTCTCTTTCTCGCATCGTGCTCCGCAAGGTTTCGATGCTACCAAAATGATGTGCTACTACACAGCGAATTATACTGGAGACGCTAGCACAACATTGTGGATCCCATTTACTCTTAACGCTGCAAATGGTGCGAACACATTTGTCAACGAAAGTTTCTTGCTGCCGGAAGGTGCACAAACCCAAAATTGCCGTATCGCTTTCAAGGTCATGGGCAATAATGTGCAGTGGGCAATTAACAATATTACTATCACAGGTTTAGCTAAATAATCATCCGTTATGAAAAAGATCAGTTCTATAATTATAATATTGTCAGCCGTAGTGGCTGGTCTCTTCTCTTCCTGTAATCGCTGGGAGGAACCCGAATTTGAAGCTCCTGTGTATGAAGGTCCTGCCGCCAACCATACTATTGCTGATATCAAGGCTATGCACCCCACATTGGGTGCCGGCACTCAAGACTCTATTTGCAGCTACGATGAGGTCTTCATCGTCAAGGCTGTCGTGGTCAGCTCCGATCAGGGTGGCAACTGCTATAAATACATGACTATCCAAGATGAAACTGGTGGTATCGAGATCTCCATCGACCGTACTGGCCTTTATAACGACTATCCTGTAGGACAGACAATCTATTTGGATTGCCGTGGTTTGATTGTGGGCGACTATCACAATAAATATCAGGTTGGTTGGAAATACAATGGTTCTGTAGGACGTATTAACCAGGCCGCATTGGGTCAGTACATCCACAAAGATGGTCTCCCAGATTTGAGCAACCCTCTCGTTGCCAATCCGATTGAAGTCACTGGCGCTGCCCAGCTGACTCCCGAGAATGTGAATTGTCTTGTCAAGATCAATGGTTGTACTTTCGATTCTCAGTATGATGGTCTCCCATTGGCCTCCAACGAATTCACATGTGACCGTGAGGTTTACATCAACGGAACACCTATCATTGTCCGTACTTCAAACTATGCTTATTTCCGCAACATCATCATTGATGCCTCCAAAGAGTATTGTCTTTATGGCATCTTGTCTGTTTATAATTCCGAATACCAACTCACTCTCCGTACTAAAGAGGATGTTCAAGAGATGGTTCAGGATGATATCTTGGCGGAGAGCTATGTCGATGCTAACAGCTTGAGCAACGGTACATGGTCTACATATCCAGCAGGTTCATGGCAATGCCGTAATTTTCAGAATGCTGATATCATCTTCCATAACACCACTTCTCAGGCTTGTGATGACTGGCTTATCTCTCCAGCTATCAACCTTAATTCCGTTTCGTCTTTGGAGGATGTTGTACTTGAAATCAAACACTTGAATAATGTGGGCGGCACACTGCCTACCTGTTATCAAGTATATTATTCCACAACCTATACAGAGGGTGAGGATCCTGCCACAAATGGCGACTGGCAACCGTTCAATCCTAATTTGAATGTTTATCCCAACAGCTTCGGTTGGAGTAATACGTTGGATATGAGCGTGATTCCAAGTACGAATCTGCGTTTTGCTTTACGTTATAAAGTCGAAAGTGGCCAAACTGGTACTCCTTGGGCATTCCAAGGATATAGAATTACTAAACTCAACTAATACGTATCACTAACTAAAATTTCAAGACTTAGAATGAGAAACTTGAGCTCCATTGAGGAGACTTTAGAAGATTTGAAGGCGGGAAAATTTATCATCATGGTAGATGATGAAGACCGCGAGAATGAAGGCGATTTTATAATAGCGGCTGAGAAAATCACTCCCGAGAAGGTTAACTTCATGCTGCAATATGGACGAGGAGTCCTGTGTGTTCCGATGACCAAGGAGCGCTGCGAACAACTGGATTTGCCTATGCAGGTGAACGACAACACCTCTATGCACGGCACTCCGTTTACTGTTACTGTGGACCTGTTGGGTCATGGTTGCACAACTGGCGTTTCAATGTCTGACCGTGCTTCCACCATCAAAGCATTGGCTGATCCGACGATGAAGCCGGGTAACTTTGGTCGTCCTGGACATGTGAACCCGCTGCGTGCTCGTGACGGTGGTGTGCTCGTACGCGCGGGCCACACTGAGGCTACCGTCGATATGTGCCGCCTCGCCGGATTAAGTCCTGTTGGTTCACTCATTGAAGTCATCAACCCTGATGGTACGATGGCCCGTCTACCACAACTCTTGGAGATCGCCGAGAAACATGATATTAAGGTGACCAGTATTGAGAAGCTGATTGCCTATCGTCTGCAGCGTGAGACTCTCATCCGCAAGGAAGAGGATGTTAACCTGCCCACTCGCTGGGGCACTTTCCGTCTCATTGCCTACACTCAGCTCAACAATGGTGCAACTCATTTAGCCCTTAAGAAGGGCGATTGGAAGGAAGGCGAGCCTGTCATGGTCCGCGTTCACTCCTCTTGTGCTACGGGCGATATTTTCGGTTCCTGCAAGTGCGACTGCGGAGACCAACTGCATCAAGCTATGCAGATGGTCGACCAGGCTGGTAAGGGCCTTATCCTCTATATGAGTCAAGAGGGTAGAGGTATCGGCCTCATCAACAAACTCAGAGCCTACCATCTTCAGGAACTCGGACGCGACACCGTGGAGGCTAATCTCGAACTCGGCTTCAAAGCTGACGAGCGCGACTACGGCATCGGCGCCCAGATACTCAAAGATCTTAAAGCCACCAACGTGCGACTTATCACTAACAATCCAGCCAAACGTGTCGGTCTCGACGCCCATGGCATCAATATCACCGAGACCATACCCATTATAATTGCCCCCAACAAGGAGAATGCCCGCTATCTTAAAACCAAACAGGATAAGATGGGCCACAACTTGCATTTGGAATAAAATATTATGGCTAAAAAGAAGACTGCAAAGTCGAAATCTAAGAAGAAATCCTCTTTTTGGAGGGTTTTTGGCAAAGTTTTATTAGGACTCTTTTTGTTCAGTATATTGCTGCCGCTGTCCTATCGTTGGATTAATCCGCCTGTAACCCCGCTAATGATCATCCGAAAGGTGCAGCACGGTTATCCAATCGAGAAGAAGTGGAAACCAATCGAGGAGATATCTCCGAATATGTATAAGGCTGCTATTGCCTCAGAGGATAACTACTTCCTCGGCCACCGCGGCTTTGACATCATCGCCATTGATCAAGCTGTGAAAGAGCGTGAACATGGCCGTAAGCGTGGAGCTAGCACCATCTCTCAACAGACAGCCAAAAACGTCTTTCTATGGCCTAGGAGTTCCTGGGTTCGCAAGGGCTTCGAGGTCTATTACACTTTCTTAATTGAAACCTTCTGGAGCAAGGAGCGCATTATGGAGGTCTATCTCAACGTTATCGAGATGGGCCCGGGCATCTACGGTGCGGAGGCTGCCGCGCAACACTATTTTCACTGTAGTGCCAAGCATCTAAGTGCCAGACAGGCTGCTCTTATCACGGCCTGCTATCCTGCACCTCTAAAGCGTAATCCAGCACGACCTTCTGGCTATGTATCCAGCCAGGCCAGCTCTATCCAAGGACGTATGGCCCGCTATGGTAATCCAAAATTCACCGACGAGTATATCTCAGGTTGCCGCGAACGTTATAAGAAAGCGGTTGACAAGTGGGAGGTTAAAAAGAAAAAAGAACTTCAGAGAAAGAGGAAAAATAATTAATGTGTTCAAGAATCCAGCATGTTTGACCGTTTCTTTCTAAAAAATGGACACGCTATCCATTTTTTTACTATTTTTGCGCCTCTATAATACTCGATTATTATATAGAATGTTCTAACATTTTACTTTCTTAACTCCGTAACTTCATAACTTTTAATAATTTAATAGTTTAATAACTTAATAACATAACACAATGTACACAAATTTTCAAAACCATCTTCAGAAAGAATTAGCCGACATTAAGGAAGCCGGTTTGTACAAGAATGAACGAATCATTGCCTCTCCGCAAAGTGGTGAGATCACACTGCAGGACGGTAGCAAGGTGCTCAACTTCTGCGCCAACAACTACCTTGGCCTCGCTAACGACAAGCGACTCATCGCAGCTGCTAAGGAAGCTCTGGATACCCATGGTTATGGTATGGCTTCTGTACGTTTCATCTGCGGTTGCTCTGACCTTCACAAGGCTTTGGAGAAAAAGATTGCTGAATTCTTCGGCACTGAGGATACTATCCTTTACGCTGCTTGCTTCGACGCTAATGGCGGCGTATTCGAGCCCCTGCTCACTGACCAGGATGCCATCATCTCCGACGCACTTAACCACGCTTCTATCATCGACGGCGTTCGTCTCTGCAAGGCTGTCCGTTATCGTTATAAAAATGCCGATATGGCTGACCTTGAGGAACAACTCAAGGCTGCTCAAGCACAACGTTTCCGTATCATCGTCACCGACGGTGTCTTCTCTATGGACGGCAATGTATGTCCGCTCGATAAAATTTATGAACTGGCTCAGAAATATGACGCAATGGTCATGGTTGACGAATCTCACTCCGCAGGTGTGGTCGGAAAGACTGGCCGTGGCGTAACCGAGCGCTACAACCTTCGTGGCAAGATCGAGATCCTTACCGGTACTCTGGGCAAGGCTTTCGGTGGTGCTATCGGTGGTTTCACCACTGGTAAGAAGGAGATCATCGACATGCTTCGTCAACGCTCTCGTCCATATCTCTTCTCTAACTCTATTCCTCCTATGGTTGCCGCTGCTGGCTGCAAGATGGTTGACATTATGTCTGAGACCAACGAGCTGCAAGACAAACTGCATAGCAACACTGAGTATTTCGTAGCTAAAATGAAAGCTGCCGGTTTCGACATCAAACCGACTGAGTCTGCTATCTGCGCCGTTATGCTCTATGATGCTAAATTGTCCCAGGTGATGGCTGCCAAACTGCAAGAGGAAGGTATCTATGTAACTGGTTTCTATTATCCTGTCGTTCCGAAAGATCAGGCTCGTATTCGTGTTCAAATCTCTGCTGCTCACGAACCTGAGCACCTCGACAAGTGTATTGCCGCATTCACCAAGATCGGCAAGGAACTTGGCGTCTTGAAATAATCGAACCCTTAATTTATTAACCAATTAAATATTTCTAAAATGAAAAAAATCGCTTTCTTTGCACTTATCTGCTGCGCAATGATTTTCACAGGCTGCAACAGAGCACAGCAAACCTATTACACAACCACTGAGTTTTCTTTTTCTAATTCCGAGAATGTAACTAGCGTTAAGGCTGTCCTTGGTACTATTAATCTGTACTGGAATGGTGATTACACATTCAACGGCAATGATGAGGCTTATACCGATCTCAAGGCTGCCGCTAAGTATGGTGAATCAATAATTGCTATTCTTGCTCATGGTAACGAGATCAAAACTTATATGAGTGGTGATGACTACTTTGTTTACAATCTTTATAGAAAAAGCGATAACCAATTGCTGGAATCTACCAAGTTCTTCTTGGATGAAGATGGTGATCTTGACACTGAAGAGATTGTTGACAATGTGGAAGATGGAAAATAATCCATTGCGATTTTGAATCTTTAAGAGCCCCAATTTTTGGGGCTCTTTTTTTCACGTTTTAATCACGTAAGGGACGCAATCATTGCGTCCCTACATGTAAAAAAAATGTATTTTTGCACCTGAATATTTTAACATAACATTATGAAAAGAAATCTTGCGTTGACCCTCGTGCTGGTCTTTTTTTGCTCCCTTTTACAAGCTCAGATGCCGAAGTTTATCTCGATAACTGGTGATTGGCTTAAGGGTGATGTGATGACCTATTCCGTTGAAAAAACTAAAAAGGATAATGGTAAAAAGGGTACTGCTCGATATACCCTGGTTCTTGAGGTGGTGGATTCTACTGAAACAAATTATCGCATAAAGGCCACTTATAAGGGTAAGGTGATCGATGACGAAAATATCGTTGCAGACACTCTTCAGAAATTGATAAAGAGTATAAATGCTGATTTGGAGAATGTGGAGCAGACTGTCTACTATTTAACAGATAATGTCGGTTCATTTGTTGAGATTGAAAATTGGCAGGAGGTTTTGGAAGAGAGCATCCAGCAGGCAGGAAAACTTCTGAAACAAATCTCTGTGGATGAGGAGGCTTACCAAAAATCCATAGATCTTGTGAGAAATATGTATGGTAAAGAACAAGTGGCCGGAAAATTATGCATGGAGATTCCTCTTCTTCACCAATATATTGGTTATATTGTTCAGACGAAACCCAAAAAGTTCACCACCCAATTTGGAACCCAGTTTGGTCCCATCGAAGGAAAAGGTCTCCTGAAAGTGACCGATTATAATCCTGAAACTGAATATTGTCGCTTGGAATCAACAACTTCAATTAATCAAAAGCAGATGATGAAGGCTATCGCTGAATTCTTCAAGATGGTGGGGTCTCTTGGTGGTAATACTTTGACTAAGAAAGAGTTGAATAGTGTCAAGTTGGATATGACAGACACAGAAGTGTGGGAGTACCAAGCATCACCAGCAATTCCGCTTCGCATGGAATACGCTCGCACTATTCACGCCTCTGCTCCCGATGGCGACTCTCTGCAGGAGGAGCGCTATGTGATTAAGAAAATTGATTAGTGAACTATTATCTTCAAATAAAATACCCCACATTGATATAATCAGTGTGGGGTATTTGTTTGTTAGAAATGATGTATTGGTCTATTTTAGAATCTGTGCAGTGTGATTTTTGGTATCCACCTTGGCGATGGCATCAACTATGATTCCTTGCTCGTCGATGACGTATGTTGTTCGGATAGTGCCCATACTCTCTTTGCCGTACAGTTTTTTAAGGCCCCACGCTTCATACGCCTTTAAAATCTCACATTCAGTGTCGGAGATGAGATGGAAGGGCAACTCATATTTGGCGATGAATTTCTGGTGAGAGGCGGCAGAGTCCTTGCTGACACCAATGACCTCATAACCCATAGATAAAAAGCGTTTGTAGTTGTCTCGAAGATCACAGGCTTCGGCTGTACAGCCCGGCGTGCTGTCCTTAGGATAGAAGTAGAGAACCAGCTTCTTGCCGGCGAAATCATTCAATGAGATGGTGTTTCCGTTCTCGTCTTTGCCCTCAAAATAGGGCGCTTTGGTACCTTTTTGTAACATGTTTCGATAATTATAAGTTGTGGTTATAAAGTGTTCCGATGATACTTTGCTAAACCGATATCATTGCTGCAAAAGTACGATTATTTTTTATTTTTGCACCATAAAACAATTGATGTGGATAACCAAACATTGAATCATCAGGAAGAAGCATTGTGATGGTAAAGAAACAATTTGATGATCATCAAATCGGTTCTTATTTTTTGAAGAAATTAAGTAGAAATTCAGCCACAATCTTGCCTTGTGGCTGAATTGTGTCAAGAGTGTGTAATGCATGCTCCTTGATAGCCTTATCTTCGTTCTCCGCATGGTTTAAAATGACATGGCGCTCATATTCCACGCTGAATTCAGGGTGCCCCTGGAACGTTATGATATGATTGCCGATGCGAAACCCCTCGTAACGACAAAATTCGCTTGTGACGGTGGCTGTAGCTCCTTCAGGTAATCGCAGCACTTGGTCGAAGTGATTGTATATCAAGCGAAGACGATGGTCGGGAAAGTAGGGGAGCATCTCATCATTTACCACATCTGATTCCCGTATGCCGACTCCCCAGCCGCCGGAGAAGCGCTCTACGTGTCCGCCCAGTGCCAATGCAATGAGCTGATGGCCAAAGCAAATGCCTGTCAGCGGAACTCTCTGCGACGCAGCTTTCCGCACCCACTCCTGCAAATTCAAAATCCACGGCAATGTGTCATAGGCGTCGCTGAGGGATCCTGTGATGACGTATAACTCATCTCTCTTCAATTGCTTCGGTAACTCACCCTCCAGAGCGCGAAATGTCTTCAGCGGAAGGTTCTCATCCACAGAGTGAAACAGTTTTTCAAACATGTACTCATAACTAGGGATGAAATCCGGCAATCGGTCCGGGAACGTGTCGCAGAGCAGTATGTTGATTTGTTTTATGTATGAAGTGTCAGACATTTTCGGTATGGATTTGATTTCGGGTGGCAAAAATAACAATTTGGATGATATGTAGAGACACCACACCCTAGCAACTATCCCCTATACCCTCATAACTATCCCCTGTACCCTAACAACTATCCCCTGTACCCTCATAACTATCCCCTAATAATCACATCATTATTTTTCCTATCTTTGCCGCCTCTAAACATTTAAAGTAATGGCTCAGTATTTAACGGATAACATTCAGAAAATTACAACCCACACGCTGCAGAAGATGCGTAATGCTAATGAGCGCATCGCAATGTTGACAGCTTACGACTATTCCATTGCCACCTTGTTGGATATGGCGAAGATAGACGTCATCCTTGTCGGTGACTCTGCCGCTAATGTGATGGCAGGTTATAAGACCACATTGCCTATCACCTTGGACGACATGATTTATCATGCCTCTTCCGTTGTGCGCGCTGTTCACCGTGCGTTGGTGGTCGTTGATCTGCCTTTCGGTACTTACCAGGGTAACTCCAAACAGGCTCTTGCCTCCGCCATCCGTATTATGAAGGAGTCTGGCGCAGACGCTGTCAAACTCGAGGGTGGGGCAGAGGTCATCGAGTCTATTGATCGTATCCTCAGCGCCGGTATCCCCGTGATGGGTCACCTCGGTCTGACGCCGCAGTCTATCAATAAGTTTGGTACCTATGCAGTACGCGCCACCAGTGAGGAGGAAGCTGATCAACTTATGGAGAACGCAAAATTGTTGGAGGAACACGGTTGCTTTGCTCTGGTATTGGAGAAGATTCCCGCCACCTTGGCTGCTAGAGTAACAGAAGAGCTTCATATTCCGACTATTGGCATCGGTGCCGGCAAGGAAACCAGCGGTCAAGTGCTTGTATTCCATGATATGATGGGTATTACCCAGCAGTTTTCACCCCGTTTTCTGCGCCGCTATCTGAACCTCAGTGAGGAGATTGTGGGCGCCATCGAGCATTATATCGACGACGTCAAGAGCCGCAACTTCCCCAATGAGTCAGAACAGTACTGATATTTCAGATCTCAGCAACCGCATCCTGTATGAGGACAACCACCTGCTTATCGTCAATAAGCGGGCTGGTGAGATTGTGCAGGGCGATCGCACGGGTGATGAACCCTTGTTGGAACTGGTGCGACAGTATATTAAAGTCACGGCCAATAAACCGGGAAATGTCTTCTGTGGTTTGGTCCACCGCATTGACCGTCCTGTCAGTGGCGCTGTCATCTTTGCCAAGACTTCCAAATCACTTGCCCGGATGAATGCGCTTGTGAAGGATAGATCTTTGCAGAAGACCTATTGGGCTATTGTGGAGAAAATGCCCGAACAGCCTGAGGCCACACTAGTTCACTTTTTGCGCAAAAACGAACGGACCAACACATCGGAGGTTTCCAATGTGGAAAAAGAGGGTTGGCAGCGAGCCGAACTCTCGTATTGTCTTTTGGCCGCGGGGGATCGCTATTCTCTTTTAGAGGTAGATCTTCATACAGGCCGCCATCACCAGATTCGCGCTCAATTGTCGGCCATAGGATGCCCCATAAAAGGCGATCTCAAGTATGGTGCACGACGCTCCAATGAGGACGGCAGCATTTCACTTCACGCCCGCCGTTTGAAGTTTGAGCATCCGGTTCAACATACTGAAATTCTCGTAGAGGCGCCGCCCTTCAATGCATTGTTTTTGAAGCTCTTGCATCAATAAGAAAAAAAATCTCTACTGTTACATATTTTTCTGTTTTTTTTGTATTTTTGTAGCGTGTTAGAAAAAATATAAAAAGATGAAAAATATATTTACCTTTTTGCTTTGTCTGATAGCCATTTCTCTTGGCGCTCAGTCATTTACATTAACATATGAAGGTTCCCCATTAGTCAATAACGCAACTATAAATATTCCGACAACTACAGGAGCTGGTGTTGAAACCTTTGTGGATATAACTAACAATTCCCAGACGGATCTCTTTTTCCGAATTTATCAAGAAGGTACTTGGGATGCCAATGTTACCTCTATCACTTTCTGTGCCGGAGGAACATGCTATGTTAGTAACCAGTCACAAGAGCTTTACCTTGCCCCTGGCGCCACGTTGGGCTCTGACATCGCGAACAATCGTTTTCATTCCGCCTTTTCAAGTAGTGTTGCGGGTACACATAGTGTCCGCTATAAATTTGTGAATAGCGATGATGCTAACGATACAATCGCTTTTACCATCAACTATAATGTGTCTACAGGTTTGGAAGAAGTGACTAGAGTCAATAAACTCACTGTCTATCCTAACCCTGCTACTACGGCTGTAACTGTTGAGTATGATTTGAATAACGTTTCAAATGCATATGTTGTAGTGCGCAACTTGACTGGTATGGAAGTTTGCAGAGTTCCTGCCTCTGTTTCCGGCAAGACTCGTGTAGATGTGTCAAGCTTACGAGCCGGTGTCTATTTCTACGGCATTGAAAGTGATGGCCGTATGTTGTCATCCAAGAAGTTATTGGTGAAATAGTGCCACTGCTATCGTCTATATTTACCCCCAACGAACTTTTCTCCTCCACCTTCAGTGATGCTCCTGTGGTGCAACAGGACAATTGGGGTGTGGCTATTATGATAGTGCTTTTAGTACTTATTTCTGCTGTGGTCGCCGCTTCAAGAGGAAAGGTTCCCCAGCTGTTAAAAGCACTCGTGGTACCACGCCATTTTTCCCTTATTCTGCGAGAAGGTAAGATTATGGAGCAACGTGCCTATCGTTTCCTGCTCCTTTTCGATCTGATGACTTTCGCGCTTGGTGTGACCACGATGGTGGAACTCTATAAACCGGAATTGATTCAACAATATACCTATCCGCTTTGTTACGGAATCGCTTTTGGTGGACTTCTTTTACTCTATGCTATAAAGAGCCTCTTGCAGAATCTTTATGTTTATCTTTTCGATCATCAGAAGGAAAAATATAATCTACACCTCCATAAGTTTATCTTTATCTCTGTGGCGGCGCTGACGATGTACCTTTTTCTCGCATTGGTGATTTATACAAAGTTTTTACCCGTAATAAACGTCTATATTGTTCTGTTTTTGATTTTTACGTTGATTTATTTTTACAATTCGTATAAAATTAATCCTAAAGTATTCAATTTGTTTCATTTTTTTATCTATTTTTGCACCCTTGAAATTTTACCATGGCTTCTGTTGGTAAATTTTATTGTAAAGTACTAAGGATAAGATAAATAAAGAAATAAATATGAAGATTAAGAACATCCTGATTTCGCAAAATGCACCCGCAGATATCGAGAAATCACCTTACGGAGAATTAAAGAGGAAGTATAGTATCAACATTGACTTCTACAAGTTTTTCCGGATTGCACATATTTCAGCCATCGACTTCCGGAAGACGAAGGTTAACATCTTGGATCATCAAGCCGTTATTTTCTACAGTAAGAACACAATTGATAGTTTCTTCAATTTGTGTCAGGAGATGCGCGTGGTGATGCCTGAATCTATGAAGTATTTCTGCTCCACGGAGGCTGTTGCAGTCTATCTTCAGAAGTATATCCAGTTCCGCAAACGTAAGATTTTCTTCTCCAAAGACTCTTCTATGGCTAATTTTCACGAGATATTGCTGAAGAACAAGGAACTCACTATGTTGGTACCTTGCAGTAAATCTGGCGCTAACAGTGAACTGATCGAATTTTTGAAAAGCAACGAAATTAAATATAACGAGGCTCCTGTTTTTGAGACTTTGGCTGCTAACCTCAAAGAGGATATCGAGATTGAAAAGTACGATATGATAGCCCTATTCAGTCCGAATGGAGTCCACTCCTTGAAAGAAAACTATCCGGATTTCAAGCAGGGTGAGGTTGTGTTTGCTGCATTAGGAAATTCTGTGGTGGCTGCTTTAGAGGAAGAAGGTTTCACGGCACAAGTGACAGCGCCCTCTAAGGAGTTCCCCTCAATTACGGATGCTATCGACGCTTATCTGAAAGAATATGCTACCCGCAGACGTTAACGGTTCGTTTTCGCGGCAGTATCGTATAAAGTCTTCACTTCAAATTCAAGAGATAGTCGAGGGCAGACAGTCTGTGTTTGCCCATCCTATAAAGTGTTACTATCGCATTGCTGATAGAGGCTCGTCGGCTGAGTCTACACTAGCTGTGGTAGTGCCTAAGCGACGCTTCCACAGAGCGGTGGATCGTAATCGTCTCAAACGCTTGATGCGAGAGGCGTATCGCACCCATAAATTCCATTTTTCAGATTCAATATCGTCAGATAAATCTCTGCAGATGTGCTGGATATACGTGGGTGATAGGTTGTCGGATTACGAATCGCTCTGCCAAGCCGTGCTCCAAGTTCAACAAAAATTGCAGAAAGCATTATGAAAAAGGTTATAGCGGCAATTTCGAAAGCCATCGGCTCGGTGATGATCTTCTTCATCAAGATATACCAGTGGACGCTCTCGCCCCTTATCGGGCGTGCTTGCCGCTATACACCGACCTGTTCCAATTATGGAATCGAGGCCATTCGCAAGTATGGACCTATCAAGGGCGGATGGCTGACTTTAAAGCGGATACTCTCCTGTAATCCTTGGGGAGGTAGCGGATACGACCCCGTTCCGTAAAAAAAATCGCAACCCCTACCAATTTTATTATATATATTATATATTTGCAACCCATTTCCCAAAATGGGTATTTTTGTGTAACTTATTATTAAACAAACGAATAGTACTATGAAGATTTCTTACAAATGGTTGAAAGACCTTCTGACATTTGATTTATCCGCCGAGGAAACCGCTGTTTATTTGACCAATTGTGGTCTTGAAGTGGAAGGTATGGAGACGTTTGAAACTGTGAAGGGCGGCCTTCGTGGCTTAGTCATCGGTGAGGTGTTGACCTGTGAGGCTCATCCCAATTCCGATCATTTACATATCACGACTGTGAATGTCGGCCAAGAGGAACCTCTTCATATTGTCTGTGGCGCAGCTAATGTTGCCGCTGGCCAGAAGGTGGTGGTCGCTACTATCGGCACCGTCCTCTATTCCGGCGACGAGTCTTTCACTATCAAGAAATCCAAACTGCGCGGAGAACCTTCTGAGGGTATGATCTGTGCAGAAGACGAGATTGGCTTGGGAACCTCTCATGATGGTATCATGGTTCTTGATCCCGCTGCAGTTCCTGGCACTCCTGCCTCAGAGTATTTCCATGTCGAGTCTGACACTGTTTTCGAAATTGGTCTTACTCCTAACCGTTGTGACGCTATCTCCCATGTTGGTGTTGCTCGTGATTTGTATGCAGCTCTTATCCAGAATGGTCAGAAATGCTCCCCGCTGGTACTCCCATCTGCACACGACATCAAACCGATTTCCAACGTTAAATTCCATATCGACGTCTGTGTTGAGAATACAAAGGCTTGTCCACGTTACTCATCTGTATACATGGATAATGTCAAAGTGGGCGATTCTCCAGAATGGCTCCAGACCAAACTTAAATCCGTTGGCATTCGCCCAATCAACAATGTTGTCGATGTGACACAATTCATCATGCTTGAACTCGGTCAGCCTATGCATGCCTTCGATGCCGATAAAATTAAAGGCAACAAAGTCATCGTTAAAAATCTGCCGAAGGATACTCCTTTCGTTACATTAGACGGGAATGAGCTTAAACTGCATGAAGATGATCTGATGATTTGTAATGCCGAGGAGGGAATGTGCATTGCCGGTGTTTATGGCGGTTTGCATTCCGGTATTACCAAGGAGACGACTCGAGTTTTCCTGGAGAGTGCCTATTTCAACCCGGTTTCCATTCGTAAGACTGCTAAGCGTCATGGTTTGAAGACCGACGCCTCTTTCCGCTATGAACGTGGTTGTGACCCCGATATTACCATCTATGCTTTGAAGAGAGCTGCCAATCTGATTCAATCACTTACAGGCGCTAATATGCTGGACGATGTCAATGACATCTATCCTGTCAAGATTGAACCCGCCTGCATCACTCTTTATTATGAAGAAGTTAATAAGATTGCAGGTAAGGTGATTCCGAAAGATCAGGTTACGAAGATATTGCAACTGCTTAATATAGAGATTAATTCATTCACGGAAGACTATTGTATTGCAACTGTTCCATTGAACAAAGTTGATGTTACTCGTCCAGTAGATTTAATTGAAGAGGTGCTTCGTATCTATGGATACAATAACATTGAGATTCCGGAGACCATCAATTTTAAGCTCTCATCTTGTCAAGGTCAAAATCCTGAGTATCAGATGAGAATGACTGCTTCCAGATATTTGGCAGATAATGGTTTTTACGAGGTGGTGAACAATTCCCTGACTCGTGGCGATTATGCCGAGCGCTTTGATTTTATCTCTTCCTCAGAAACTGTCAAGTTGTTGAATCCGCTGAGTACTGAGCTTAATGTGATGCGTCAGACGCTTCTCTTCAGTGGCTTGGAGAACGTGGCTCGCAATGTCAATAACAAGAGCGCCAATCTTCGTCTCTTCGAATTTGGTAAGATATATTCCCTGAATCCGGCTACCCAGAAAGGTGATGATGTTATAGAACGTTATCATGAACATGAAGAGCTTGCTCTCTTCGTGACGGGTAAGAATGCCGAGGATAGCTGGAACCATAAAGCCGAGGAATTGGATGCTTTCTATTTGAAAAACATGATTCATAACATTTTAATCCGTCTCAACTTCCCAATCGATCAATTGACTGGCAAGATAGATGAGAATCCTCGTATGTTTGTGGATCATTATACTTATTATTTGAAAGATGAGTGGATTGCCACTTTCGGACTGCTCTCTCAGGATGTCTTGAAAGCTGTTTCCCTCAAAAAACCGGTTTACTACGCCGAGTTGAACTGGCCCGCTATCATGAACAGCGTCAACACTAAGGTTGAGTATAATAAGATCGCCACTTATCCTGCTGTGAAACGAGATCTCGCATTGGTAGTTGACAAGTCAGTTTCTTATGAGACTTTGGAACAAATCGGTTACAAATACGGTTCCAAGTTGATGAAGCAGATTTCCTTGTTTGACGTCTATGAGGGCGACAAGGTTGGAAATGGCAAGAAGTCATATGCTCTCAACTTCGTCTTGCAGAATCCTGATAAGACTTTGACAGATGAAGAGATCACTAAGGTGATGAACAAACTTATTTCTGCATACGAACGTGAGGCAGGAGCAACTTTGAGAAGTTAGTAGGGTAGAGTCGAGATGCAGGTATTTCGTAACATAGAAGATATTCGTAGCACAGGACCGTCGGTGGTGGCTGTGGGCTCTTTTGATGGAGTTCATTTAGGTCATCGTCAGATACTGCAACTGCTATGTGCCACAGCCCGAGAGATTGGTGGCAGCAGTGTGGTAATCACCTTTGACCCGCACCCGCAAATCTTCTTCCATCCTGAGAGTGACTTCTTTACTATCAATACGTTGGAGGGGAATCTTGCTCAGATGGAACAGCAGGGTGTAGATGCAGTGTTAGTCTTGCCCTTCACGCACGATTTGGCCCGTTGCGATTATCGGGATTTCCTGAAAACCTATGTGATTGACGCCCTTCATGCGCATACGCTGGTGATGGGTCCGAATCATACGATAGGACGAAATCAAGAGGGTAATCATGAGGCTATAGAGCACTATTGTGCAGAACATGGCGTACGTGTGCATCCTATTCCGGAATATATGTTGAATCAATCTGCTGTACACTCTTCCGCCATTCGGAAAGCTATATTGCGTGAGGACTGGGAAACTGCCGATAAATTGCTCGGCTACCGTCTTGAACGCCAAACCATTCATAATATGCAAAATTAAAACCTAACAATATGAGTAAAAATTTGATTATTGTAGAGTCTCCGGCTAAAGCAAAGACCATCCAGAAGTTTATTGGAAAGGACTTTACAGTAATATCCAGCAAAGGACATGTGAGGGATCTTCCCCTTAAGGACATCGGCATCGATGTAAGTAAAAATTTCGAACCCAACTATCTGATACTGGACGATAAAAAATCGTTGATTGCGGATATCAAGAAGTTGGCTAAGGAGGCAGACACCATCTGGCTGGCAACGGATGACGACCGCGAGGGTGAGGCTATCTCATGGCATCTCATGGAGGTGACAGGTATGGATCCCGCGAAGGTCAAACGTATTGTCTTCCATGAGATTACTAAGAATGCTATCGAGAATGCTTTGAACAATCCTCGTTCCTTGGATATGAACGTGGTGAATGCCCAACAAGCCCGTCGTGTTCTTGACCGACTGGTGGGTTTTGAACTCTCTCCGGTGCTTTGGCGCAAGGTGAAACCCCAACTCTCTGCAGGTCGTGTGCAGTCTGTAGCTGTCAAGTTGATTGTGGAACGCGAACATGAGATTGAGAAGTTCAATACCTCTTCATCGTATAAAGTTGATGGTCTCTTCTTCCCTGAACGCGACAAGAAATTGGAACTGACGGCTGAACTGAACAAACGTTTTGCCAATCATGACGATACAATGGCCTTTTTGGAGGATTGTAAGAGTGCCACCTATCGCGTTGACGCCATTGAGAAAACTCCTGGCAAGAAGAGCCCTGCTCCTCCATTTACAACTTCTACATTGCAACAAGAGGCTGCCCGTAAACTCGGCTTCACAGTTAGCAAAACGATGGTTGTGGCTCAGCAGTTGTATGAGTCTGGTTACATTACCTATATGAGAACTGACTCTGTCAACCTCTCATCTTTTGCATTGGCATCTGCTAAAGAGGTGATTACCGAGCAATTCGGTGCTGAATACGCACATACGCATAAATATGTGACTAAATCCAAAGGTGCTCAGGAGGCTCACGAAGCTATCCGTCCTACCGATGTGTCTAGACAGACAGTACCTGGCGATACTTTTGTCAAGAATCTTTATAATCTTATTTGGAAGCGTACCATAGCTTCTCAGATGAGCGATGCAAAAACTGAGAAAACCACTATCAGCATACCTATTTCGAACCGTCCTGAGAAGTTTGTAGCTACTGGTGAGGTGATTCTCTTCCCGGGTTTCTTGAGAGTCTATACGGAATCCAAAGATGAAGAAGTTGAGGAAGTTAAGGGTATTCTTCCCTCTGTACAGGTTGGTGACCAGATGATGCCGAAGAGCATAACAGCGACACAGCGTTATGCACAACCCCCGGCCCGTTACACGGAAGCAAGTCTTGTGAAGAAAATGGAAGAGTTGGGCATTGGACGTCCTTCTACATATGCTCCTACTATTACTACCATTCAGAAGAGAGGCTATGTGCTCAGAACATCAAGACCCGGAAAGGAACGTATGTATGAGCTTATTACCTTGAAAGACAATAACATCAAGACGGATGAGAAGAAGGAAAAATACGGCTTTGAGAAAGACAAACTTTTCCCGACGGATGTGGGCATTGTGGTAGATGGCTATCTCCAGGAGAATTTCGACAAAATTATGGACTATGGCTTCACCGCAGATGTCGAAAAGGACTTCGATGATATCGCTGAAGGTAAAGAGAAGTGGCAGGATATGATAGAGCGTTTTTACAGCGACTTCCATCATTCTGTAGACAATGCTTTGAACTACTCATCTAAGGCAAGCGGCGAGAGATTGCTTGGCTATGATCCTAAAACCAATGAGAAGGTCTTCGCTAAATTGGGTAAATACGGCCCGATGGTTCAGATAGGAGAGAACTACGCTGATACGAAGCCGCGCTATGCCCGTTTGCAACCCAATCAGTTCATTGAGACTATCACTTTAGAAGAGGCATTGTCACTCTTCCAGCTTCCGAGAAACCTGGGTCAGTATGAAGGTCAAGATTTGATTGTCGGATCCGGTCGTTTCGGTCCTTATGTGAAGTATGACAAAACCTTCGTTACCATTCCTAAGAATGAAGATCCTATCACCATTACTTATGAGCGTTGTGTGGAGCTTCTTAATGCGAAGAAAAAAGAAAATGAAGCTCGTGCTCCGAAATTAGTGGGTACTTTGGATGGGAAGGAAATTTTCGCTGTAGTAGGTCGTTACGGTCCTTATCTAAAGTATGACAACAAGAACTATACTCTTGATAAAAATACGGATGTTTCCACTATTACCGAAGAGATTGCTATCGATTATCTGAAGAATGCCGACAATAAGAATGTCATTCGAAAATTTGATGAGAATCCTTCAGTGCGTGTGATGAATGGTCGTTATGGTGCATATATTACTGATGGTACCAATAACTATAAGATTCCGAAGGGTATGCTGGCAGAGAATCTCTCGTATGCTGATTGTCAGGAGATTATGTCTAACACCGCACCAACTGCCAAAAGAAGATCTTCCAAAAAATCGTAGGATATGGATTACTCGATGTTATTTGAACCTGTCGATATAGACACGTTAGGTTTCGGAGCTGAACTTATCAGTGAGGACCAACTGGCGAATTCAGTCCTCTTCTATAATCCCGAAGAGCCGCTGAATATCAGTGATGCCGAATTGGCCATCATCGGTGTGCCGGAAGGCCGTAACAGCTACATGAATGTGGATTGTTCTCTGGGACCTGATGAAATTCGTCGTTCTTTATATATATTATATAGATGGAACAAGAGCGTCCGTATTATTGATATGGGCAATCTTAAGGTTGGAAATAATCCAGATGACACCTATGCAATATTGTCCGACATCATTGCTGATATGTTGATTAACAATGTGATACCTATTATTTTGGGTGGTGGCAATGATCTCGCATTTGCTAATTATAAGGCATATGAGAAGTTGGAGAGAGTGGTTAATCTGGTTGCCGTGGATCCTCGTTTTGATTTGGGTGCAGAAGACCAACAGATTCGTTCTGACGCCTATCTCAACAAGATAATTTTGCAGCAACCCAACTTCCTAATGAACTATGCTAACATCGGTTATCAATCATATATGAATAGTCCTGCCAATACAAAACTAATGGATGACCTTTTGTTCGAGGTTTATCGTGTTGGTACGATGCGTAAGAATTTGGAAGAGGTGGAACCGCTCGTGCGCAACGCAGATATGATGTCCATTGACATTTCTGCTGTGCGTCGTCCGGATGCTCCAGGGTGTCCGCATGCATCCTCCAATGGTTTTTATGGCGAGGAGATTTGCCAGATAGCCAAGTATGCTGGTGTGAGCGATAAACTGACCTCTTTTGGCATCTTTGAGTTTGACCCGACGTTGGATTTTAATAACCAAACAGCCCAGTTGATTGGACATATTATCTGGTATTTTGTTGAGGGATATCTCCATCGTCAAAAGGAGAGTGATTTCTCTAACAAACAGCAATATCGACAGTATAGCATTGAGGTTTCGGGGGCTTTTGATGAGATGATATTCTATTGCAGCCGAAAGACTAACCGCTGGTGGATGGTAGTTCCTATCGTTGCATCAGATAACAATATCACACAGAAATATTATCTTCCATGTTCGGAGAAAGATTATAAACTTGCCTGTCAAGATATTATCCCGGATAAATGGTGGAGAACTTATAATAAATTGAATCATTAAATTATTCATTAAATCATTTTAATATGAGAAAACTATTTTTACTTATTGTTTTGAGCTTTAGTACGATAGTACTTATGAACGCTCAGGTGGAAGAGAAGGCAGCTGCTGATGCTGCTGTGGCCACTACAGTGAAGCCTGCCACTATAGACAGTGCAAAATACTGGAAATTCACCGGTACTGTCGGTTTGAATGCTGCTCAAACAGCTCTTTTCAACTGGGCTGCTGGTGGTAACAACAACGTTACTGGATTTATCTATGCCAACATGACTCTTTCCTACAAGAAAAACAAATGGACATGGGATACCAACTTGGATACAGAACTTGGTGAGATGTTCGCTTCCGATCTGAATCCTAAGTGGAGAAAATCCAATGATAAGTTGAATCTTACCACTAAAGGCGGTTTCCAGATGCATCCGCAATGGTATCTTACTCTGTTGGGAAGTTTTAAGTCTCAGTATGCTCCCGGTTATACTTACGAGAACAATGAGGCTGGTGACAAGACCTTGATTTCCAAATGGTTGTCTCCTTCCTACACGGACCTTGCATTAGGTGTTGAATATCGTCCTAACGATATCTTCACCGTCGGTGTCTATCCGATTGCTGGCCGTTTGACAACCTGCACAGAGGAGTCTCTTCGTCCTAACTATGGTCTTCCGCAGAATGAGGATGGAACCTACAAACCGATAATGGCTGCTCTGGGTCTTCGTATTAACGGTGGTATCAACTACACGCTGACTAAGAACCTCAAAGTCATTTCCACTCTTACATTATTCACCCCTTACACTTCCAAACAGCAGAAGTTCGGTAATTTTGACGTGGATTGGGATGTTGCTATCACATACAACTTCCTGAAAGTTTTCAGTGTTAGCTTGATGACCTCATTGAAGTATTACGACCAGGTGATGATCGAAGGTCCGGCTTGGCGCAACTACTCCGAAGGTGCTCGTTCCCGCGTACAGTTTAAAGAGGTTGTCGGTTTAGGTATCGGCTATAGCTTCTAATAAATTGTAACAAATATTAAGGTTTAATCGTAAAGATAAACCGTTCCTTTAAAATCTAAGTATATAGATGAGACAATTACACATTACCAAACAGGTTACAAACCGAAATGAGACCGCTTCGTTGGACAAGTATCTGCATGAGATAGGCAAGGTGCCGTTGTTGACAGCAGACGAAGAAGCAGAGTTGGCCCGCAAGATCAAGGCCGGCGATGAAGAAGCGCTGGAGAAATTGACAAATGCCAACTTGCGTTTTGTGGTCTCAGTAGCAAAACAGTATCAGAATCAAGGTATTACCTTGTCAGATTTAATTAACGAGGGTAACCTCGGCCTTATCAAGGCAGCAAGACGTTTTGATGAGACTCGTGGCTTTAAATTCATCTCTTTTGCGGTATGGTGGATCCGTCAGGCCATCCTTCAAGCAATCGCTGAACAGTCACGTATTGTTCGTCTGCCGATGAATAAGGTTGGTACCATCAGCAAGATTACCAAGACTATCGCAATCCTGGAACAGGAATTCCAACGTGAACCACGTCTTTCAGAAATTGCTGAACGTCTGGATCTGACAGAGACAGAGGTTAAGGAGTCTCTCAAGAATGCTCCGCGTCATCTCTCAATGGATGCTACGCTGACTAAGGATGATGATTCCAATCTGTATGATGTATATCCTTCCGAGAGTGTGGAACCACCAGATACTGCTTTGATTCATGAGTCTCTGCAACACGAGATTGGCAGCATCATCGAGACCCTACCGCAACGTGAAGCGGATATTCTTAAACTCTATTACGGCTTGGGTTATAAACACCCGATGACTTTGGATGAGATTGGCGAACAATTCGACCTGACTCGCGAGCGCGTGAGACAGATCAAGGAGAAAGCTATCCGCAAGCTGCGCCATAACCCCAAATGCCGTGTCTTACAATCTTATTTAAACTAATTTTGCTATCCAGTAATGAAAAGAAGTAGAATAAAAGATGTTCTTAAGCACCCGGAGGAGATAGGTTTCGGTAACGAAGTCTGCGTAAAAGGCTGGGTGCGAACAAAAAGAGGTAATAGCAACGTGGCTTTCATAGCCTTGAATGACGGTTCCATCGTCTCGAATCTCCAGATTGTGGTCGATCCTACCAAGTTCGATGAGGCTCTGCTGAAGCAGGTTACAACTGGTTCTTGTCTTCATGTAGAAGGTATTCTCGTGGAATCTCAAGGTAAAGGACAGACAATGGAGGTGCAAGCCTCTATGATCGAGGTCTATGGCTCTGCTGATCCGGAAATCTATCCGTTACAGAAGAAAGGTCACTCCATGGAGTTTTTACGTGAGATTGCCCACTTGCGTCCGCGTACCAACTATTTTGGATGCGTTTTGCGTTTGCGTCACGCTATGGCCTTTGCTATCCATAAATTTTTCAACGACAGAGGGTTCTTCTATCTGCATACCCCGCTGATCACCGCTTCCGATGCGGAAGGTGCCGGCGAGATGTTTAATGTTACTACCTTCGACCTCAACAATGTACCCCGTACAGAAGATGGCCTGGTGGACTATAAGAAGGACTTCTTCGGCAAGCATACCAACCTGACTGTTTCTGGTCAGTTGGAAGGCGAACTCGGCGCTTTGGCTCTCGGTAATATCTATACCTTTGGTCCGACTTTCCGTGCTGAGAACAGTAATACGCCCCGTCACTTGGCCGAGTTCTGGATGATTGAACCCGAGATGGCTTTCTACGACATCACCGATAACATGGACCTCGCTGAGGAGTTCATCAAATATCTTGTGCAATATGCTCTTGATAACAATATGGATGATCTGCGCTTCCTAAACGATATGTTCGACAAAGAACTCATCAATCGCCTGGAGTCTGTTTTGAAAGAGCCTTTCGTACGTTTGGACTACACTTCTGCCATCGATATTTTGCTCAAGGCAGACAAGAAGTTTGACTACAAGGTGGAGTGGGGCATCGATCTCCAATCTGAACACGAACGTTATCTCGTGGAGAATCACTTCAAACGCCCTGTCATCTTGACGGACTATCCGAAGGAGATTAAAGCCTTCTATATGAAGCAGAATGATGACGGCAAGACAGTTCGTGCCATGGATGTATTGTTCCCGACAATCGGCGAAATCATCGGTGGTTCTGAGCGTGAGGCTGACTATCAGAAACTGCTTAATAGAGTTCACGAACTGAATATGACCGAACAACAGTATTGGTGGTATTTTGAGACCCGTAAATTCGGTTCCGCGCCCCATTCCGGCTTTGGTTTAGGCTTCGAGCGTCTTCTTCTCTTCGTGACTGGTATGACTAATATTCGTGATGTCATCCCATTCCCGAGGACCCCTCAAAATGCAGAATTTTAATTTATTAATATATCTAGGGGCGTTTGTATAAGCGCCCCTTTTCTATAAAAATGTCAAATAAACAAACACAACAAGCGAAAATTGAGCAGCGACAGATTCCTACTCAGAAGATCCGTTTGATGAATTTGGTAGAATTGTCATCACTCTCATTAGAGCAAGAGATTCTTAAAGAGGTAGAAGAAAACCCTGCTCTTGAGATAGCCCCTGATAATTCTAGTGCGGATGATATGCTAGAAGTCTCGGATCATAGTGAAGGATTGGAAGATAGCCCTCGCGAGGATTTTGATGAGGATGGTGTTCCGTCAGAGGTCTCTGCACCATTGAGTGATGAAGAGATTTTCAACGAGGATTACTATAGTGAAGAGGAGATGGATGATTTCATGACAGAGCGTACTTTACAGCGGCTTAATGCGCCTGAAAAGCATATTGAACGTGATAGTGTCGGTGTTTTTCAAACCTCTGCCCAAGAGCAGTTTATACTCCAATTGGGACAAATGGAGATGACCGATCTGGATCGTAGAATTGCTAATTTTCTTGTTGGTAGTTTGGATAGCGATGGATATTTTACTCTTGACTCTCAAATTTTAGTTAATGATTTATTGACTTATGAGAATATTAAAACAAATGCATCTGAAGTAGAGCGTATTTTGGTTCAGTATGTCCAGCAACTTGATCCCCCTGGTACTGGTGCACGCAATCTTCAGGAATGTCTCCTCATCCAATTGCATCGTCAATCTGATCCTACAGATATTACTAGATACGCTATCCAAATTGTTGAAAACTATTTTGATCTTTTTGCAAAACGACACTTCAGGGATATTGAAAATGCCCTTGGAATCTCTGATACTACATTGCAACAGGCCATCAAGATGATTCGTTCACTTGACCCTAAACCTGTTGATTCTGGTTCGGAATTTCAGGATTTCGGTAGTAGTATTACCCCAGATTTTATTATCTCTTCTAGTGAAGGTAGTCTAAAACTCACATTGAATGATCAACACCTCCCAAAAGTCCGCTTTTCTAAAGCTTTTACGCAGCAGTTGCAGAATAAAAAGCTGATGAATCAGAAAGAAGCTGATGCCAACCGATTTATTAGAAAATATATGGACCAAGGGGATCTTTTTGTTAAGACACTTGATCTTCGAAACAAGATTGTTTATAACACGATGTACGCTATAATGTTGCATCAGAAAGATTATTTTCTTACTGGGGATGATGAACAATTGAAACCTATGATTCTTAAAACTATAGCGGACGAGGTGGATATGGATATCTCCACGATCTCTCGTTTTTCCAATAGTAAGTACGTTCAGACCGATTTTGGTGTCATTCCAGTCAAACATCTTTTTTCTGAGTCTGTCAACGATTCGGATGTTTCTTCCAAAAGAGTCAAAAGCGTGCTTAAATCATTGGTTGATGCTGAGGATAAGCGCAAACCCTTGTCTGATGAGGCTTTGTGTGCTGCGCTGAAGGAAAAAGACTTAACAGTGGCGCGCCGCACGGTGGCCAAGTATCGTGAACAACTCAATATTCCGCCTGCAAGATTGCGGAAGGAATTGAATTAGCCAATATTAAATTTTTTCTTTTGATAAGTGTAGAATCCTCCGTTATTAAAACGATAATAAATGGGGGCATTCGGCCGTTCCTTATTATCATTAGCAACGGGAGAAAGAATGCCTGAAGAGATGAATTTCTTCTGGAAATTTCTACGGTCAAACTCATGTTCAAAGACGTCGGAGAAGAGTCTCTGCATCTCCGGCAACGTGAAGATGTTGTTCATGAGCTGATAAGGCACTGGCGTGGTGTGAAACAAAACTTGAAGAATGAATTTTGCTTTTCTGAGAATATCTTCATGGTCAAAAGCTAGTGCTGGCATGTTATGCACAGGGAACCAGCAGGCCTCGGCTGCATCATCTTGTGCTTTGAGTATGTTCTCAGAAGGCTTTGTAAGAGTCAGAAAGGCCGTGGAGATGGTACGTCCGCGTGGATCTCGGTCCAGACGGCTGAAGGTGCCAATTTGGATAAATGGAGCCTTGTTGATGCCTGTTTCCTCTTTCAGCTCTCGTTGAGCGGCCTCTTCTAATGTCTCATTTTCCTCTAAAAAACCACCAGGAAAAGCCCATTGGTCTTTGAATGGCTCATCACCTCTGCGTATCAACAACATACGTAACTGATTACCGTCAAAGTTGAGCACTACATTATCAACTGTCATGGCTGGGCGCCAGTAGTCATATTCATATTTCTTTTTGTTATCCATAATTCTTTATTTTCCAATGCAAAAATGTCCAAAAATGTTGTTGAGGATGTCGTCTGTGGAGATGGTGCCCGTCAGTGTGCCGAGGTCTGTGAGCGCGGCACGGATGTCCTCTACGAGCAGATCGGTGGGTATCTCGTCAGCGAGTCCCCGTAGTGCATTTTTGACTGATGATGCTATGCTGCGTAGAATGTCATAATGCCTTTCGTTAGTCAACAATGCAGCGTCGTGGATGGCGTATTTTTCCACATATTCGGTGAGATGTTGCTCTACTAGCTCTGTGTGTAGTTGCATCTTTGCAGAGATGAACACAACAGGGTAATTCTGTATTTGAGCGGGTTTTTCAACTGACGATTCGGCAATGTCGGTCTTGTTGGCGACAATGATGACCTCTTTGTCGCTCAAGTCCACCTGCTTTCCAAGTTCTTTCAACTCTTCACTTACCTCTGCCACACTCTGTCGGGTCATATCGTACAGATAGAGTAGGATAGAGGCTCTCCGTGCTGCTTCGTAGGAGCGTTCGATACCGTATTGCTCTACCTCGTTGTCAGTGTTGCGCAGTCCTGCCGTGTCGATGAAACGGTAAAGCGTTCCGTTGATCGTCAGAGTATCTTCAATGGTGTCGCGCGTGGTGCCTGGCATCTGGGAGACGATAGCACGGTCGTGCTGTAAAAGTGCGTTCAGCAGTGTGGACTTGCCCACGTTGGGCCGACCGATGATGGAGACAGGAATACCGCTTTTCAAAAGGTTTCCGATCTTGAACGATTGCATCAACTTTTCAACTTCTCCCGATATCTTTTGCAGTAAACTCTCCAGCTCGTCGCGGTTGGCAAAGGTCACGTCCTCTTCGCTGAAGTCTAGCTCCAATTCAAGCAGTGAAGCCACTTTGATGAGCTCCTCACGAAGCAGATGCAGTTTTTGGGAGATATTGCCTTGTAACTGGTTGATGGCCAATCGATGCGAGGACTCGCTTTGGGAGTTTATCAGGTCTCCGACAGCTTCTGCTTGAGGTAGATCTAACTTGCCGTTCAGAAAGGCACGTTGGGTGAACTCGCCCGGACGAGCCATGCGGCAGCCATTATCTAACAGAAGCTCCAGAATCTTTTTCTGGATGTAAAGTGAACCATGGCACGAGATTTCCACCATATCTTCACCTGTGTAGGAACGGGGAGAGGCATATTTGACCACAACTACTTGGTCCACTAACTGCTCGCCGTCGTATACGTGGGCGAACTTAGCCTGCTGAGCAGGCAGGGCCTCAAATCCAACAGTGGGTCGGAAAAGATGATTCGCAATGGCAAAAGCATGTTCTCCAGAAGCTCTTACCACCGCTATTGCACCTAGACCGGCAGGAGTAGATATGGCACAAATGGTATCCATGAATTTGATTATTAATGAAGTAGCAAAAATACACTTTTTTGATATCTTTTTTTGTACGAAAAAACTGTATGAAAAGTTGCATTATTAACAGTAAATTGTTATTTTTGCAGTTCGTATTTTTATTTAATCAAAAACACTTAAAAAGAGACTTAACATACACATTATCAACATTTTTATTAACCAAATCTAACCAAAAAATGAAAAAGATTTTCTCTTTGTTCATTGCATTATTTGTAATGAGCTTCTGTGCTCAGGCACAGGTCTCCTTCATTAATGAAGGATTTGAGAGTACTACACTTCCTGGTGGTTGGACAATCATCGATGCTGATGGTGACGGCTACAACTGGGATTGTGCTACTCCTAATGGCGTCTTTGATACCCATAGTGGTACTGGCTGTATTGCCTCTGCTTCTTTCGTCAACTACGTTGGTGCATTAACACCAGATAACTGGTTGATTACTCCGCAGTACACTGTTAGCGCTGGTGATACCGTATCTTTCTGGTATGCTGGTCAAGATGCTAGCTATTGTTCAGAGAACTTCGGCGTATACATCTCCACAACTGGGACTGCTACTACCGATTTCACCTCTGTTTATCAAGGTACCGCCGATTCTGTTTACCAACGTGTAGCTATCAGCCTTGCATCTTATGTAGGTCAAAACATCTACATTGCTATTCGTCACTACAACACCACCGATATGTATTGGTTGAATATTGACGATTTCCAGCTTGGCACCATGCCTACCACTCCTACATTTGCTGGTCTTCCTGCTTCCTTGGATTTCGGTCAGGTTGTCGTTAACAGCAATGCTACTATGACTGTTCCTGTTGTTGCTTATTCTCTTACCAATGACATTACAGTAACAACCGCTGCTCCGTTCTCCGTATCTGCAGATGGTACAACTTTCGGCACTACCGCTACTTTGACCGCCACTACTGGTTCTGGTAATACTACTAATGCTACTCTTTATGTACGTTATTCTCCTACCGCTTCTGGCGCAAACACTGGCTCTATGACCGTTGCTTCTACTGGCGCTACTACCCAGACCGTTGCTTTGGCTGGTGAGGGTATGAACTGTACCGTATCTACATTCCCGTATAACTTCAGTTTCGACAACGCCGCATTGGCAGAATGCTGGGAAATCGTGGATGCTAACAACGATGCTAGCACTTTCACCATTGATGCTACTAATGGTTATGCTTATTATACCTATAATAGCTCCAATGCTGCTAATGACTATCTCATTTCTCCGGAATTCGTTCTGACTGGCAATGAGATGTGCTCATTCGACTACTGGGCTGCTTCTACTTCTTATCCTGAGAGTTTCATGGTTTATGCTTATGGTGCTACTGATACCGTTGTTTTGGTTAACACAGTGAATGTAACCAATACATCTTCAGCTCCTGCTACTCAATATGCATCTCTCTCTACATTGACTGGTACCTACAGAATCGCTATCAAATGTACTTCTGCTGCTGATGAGTTCAGATTCTATGTTGACAACTTCTCAGTTACAGCTAGCAATGTGGAGCTTACAGCAACTCCTGCCTCTATCGATTTCGGTACCGTTCCGACATCCATTACCGGTGAGTCTACTATTGAAGCTACTATTTTAAATGCTACTAGCGATATCACCGTTACCACAGCAGCTCCGTTCGGCGTTTCTTTGGATGGCACAACCTATTCTACCTCTGTTACCATTACAACTCCGACCACAGCTGTTGCTAACCAGACCATCTATGTTAACTTCGCTCCGACCGCAGCTACTACTTACACCGGTGAGGTTGTATTCAGCACCACTGGCGCTGCTGACACTGTTTCCTTGACTGGTACAGGTCTTGTTTGCGATGTTATTTCTACATTCCCATTCGTTGAGCCTTTCGATGAGACTTCTACCACTCTTGGTTGCTGGTCTTTCGTAGACGCAAACAATGACGGTAGCACATTCTCCTTCATGGCTTATGACGAGACCAACACTGGCGTTGCTGTTTACATGTACAATTCAACCAATGCTGCTAACGATTGGCTGATTTCTCCGGAATTTGCTCTTCCTGCAGGTGCTTTCTTGTCTTATGACTATGTAAC
Organism: Bacteroidales bacterium; assembly: GCA_024686335.1. Taxonomy (GTDB): domain Bacteria; phylum Bacteroidota; class Bacteroidia; order Bacteroidales; family WCHB1-69; genus F23-D06. The sequence continues at coordinate 62,566 of JAILCI010000015.1, forward strand.
CAGCGGCTACTACCCTGAGAACTATTCTGTTTGGGTTATCCCTCAGAATGCTACCTATGCTACTGCAACTAATATTCTTACAACACAGACTGTTGACAATGATGCTTTCGCTAATAATATTCTCGACCTCAGCGCTTATGCAAATCAGACCGTAAGAATCGCTTTCAAGGCTGAATCTGCAGCTGACCAATATTATTTCGTAGTAGATAATGTTACTATCAACGCTGCTTCTGAACCTACTATTACTGTTGATCCTACCTCTATGACTTTCAGCGGCAGCATGGGCAATGCTACTGGCGCTCAGACTGCTAATGTTGTAGGTATGGCTCTTGCCAATGATATTACTATCACAGCAACTGCTCCGTTTGAAGTTTCTACAGATGGTTCTTCCTATGCAACCACTGCTACTATTGCTCAAGCTTCTGTTATTAACACTAACATCTATGTTCGTTACAATCCTACCGCAGTTGGTAGCGACAATGGAACTGTTACTTTGACAAGTGGTACTGCTACCGCTACTATCACTGTTACTGGTACTGCTATCGATTGCAGCACCGCTGCTACTTTGCCTTTCTTCGAGGGCTTCGAGAGTGGTCTCAACGATTGCTGGACTAACATCGACAACGATGGTGATGGTTTTACTTGGAATCTCCTGGAAGCTACCGATGGTATCTCTGTTTATGAAGGTTCTTATGGTGTGTCTTCATTTTCTTATGACAATCCTACTTATACAGCTTTGACTCCTGACAACTGGTTGATCACTCCTGCTATTGCTATTCCTGCAGAAGGTGCTAACATCAGCTGGTATGTAGCTGCTCAAGATCCTGACTATCCTGCTGATCACTATGAGGTTATGATTTCCACCACAGGTACTAACCCTGCTGACTTCACCTCTGTATATGAGGAGACAATCCAATCTTCTGATTTCGAACTCAGAGGCATTAATATTCCTCAATATGCAGGCCAAAACATCCACGTTGCATTCGTACACAATGAGTGCACAGATATGTTCATGATGAAACTCGATGCTGTCAACATTACCGCTGGCACTGGTGTTAACGATTTCAACAACAATGTTTCCGTTTACCCGAACCCTGCTACCGATGTTTTGAATGTTTCTGCTAACTCAAACATTCAATCTGTTGAGATTATGAACCTCATGGGTCAGACCGTTCAAAGCTACAATGCTAACGATCTCTTCACTCAAATCAATATCTCCAGCCTCTCCAATGGCATGTATATGGTTAGAGTAAATACTGAGAATGGCGTTATCAACCATAAATTCACGGTTGCTCGCTAATACTCAATAACCCTAAATCAAAAAAAATCCCGACATCATTGATGTCGGGATTTTTTTGATAGTTATCAATTATCAGTTTTCAGTTATCAGTTGTCTGCTGAAGTAACATCATACTTTACGAACAACAGTTCAACGATTCAACAATTAAACAGTTCAACAAGTATACTCTTTCAGCACCTCAATCACTTCTGCCCAATCCTTCTCGGCTTCAAAACCGAACTTGTCGTCAATGCCGACGTTGAAGTAAAGCTTGTCGTCAAAACAGGATAACGTCGTATTGCTGACTTCCGGATTCTCGTTTGCATAGTCAAAGAGAATCCCATCTTTGGCAAACTGCTCCAGATAAGCGCTGATCTTTTCAGGATAACATCCTGACCACAAGATGAGAGTGATATCGGGACGTTTTGACAACTCCTGTAATGCCTCTTTGGCCAAAGGAAAATAATCGTACTTCTCCTCATTCTCATAACAGGCTTTCAAGATGGTGTCGTGAATGTCTACCAGAACGAAGATCTTCTCCCAGTTCTTCTCGATTTTGCGCTCGAAGGCGTTTTGAAAGGCGAAAGTGATACTCATGATTATTTATTTTTTTAAAGAAAACAGGGTGAGATGTCCCACCCTGTTGGGGCGCATCGCATGCGCCCTATATTATTAGGGCGTATGCGATACGCCCGTTTTCATTAGGGCGTATGCGATACGCCCGTTTTCATTAGGGGCGTATGCGATACGCCCTTTCAGCTCCCTATAGTTGCGGACCGAACGGGATCAGGGCTTTGCCTTGCTCGGTGTCGCTGAAGTTCTCGAAGTTCTTGATGAAAGAGGAAGCCAGCTGGCGTGCACTCTCAGCGTATGCAGCCTTGTCAGCCCAGCTGTTCTCAGGATTGAGGATGCTGTCATCAACGCCGGTAACGTGTTTCGGGATATAGAGGTTGAACGGTTTGGCAACCTCAGTCTCGCAATTCAACAACTCACCGTTGAGGATGGCAGTGATGATAGCGCGAGTAGCCTTCAGGGAGATACGCTCGCCGACGCCGTAGCCACCACCAATCCAACCGGTGTTGACCAGGTAAGCGGTTGCGTTGTGTTCGTCGAGTTTCTTAGCCAATTCTTCAGCATATTTCGTCGGGTGGAGCAACAGGAAAGCTGCGCCGAAGCAGGAGGAGAAGGTCGGTTGCGGGGTCACGATGCCACGCTCGGTGCCGGCCAACTTGGCGGTATAACCACTCAGATAGTAGTACATCGTCTGTTCACGGTTCAGGACGGCTACTGGAGGCAGCACGCCGAAAGCATCAGCTGACAAGAAGATGATCTTGCTCGGATGTGTACCGCGGGAGACAGGTTTTACGATGTTCTGGATGTGATAGATAGGGTAGGAGACACGCGTGTTCTCGGTCTTGGCAGCAGAGTTGAAGTCGATGTTGCCTTCAGCATCCACTACGAGGTTCTCCAGCAACGCATCACGTTTGATGGCGTGGAAGATGTCCGGTTCTTTCTCCTCGCTCAGGTTGATACATTTAGCGTAGCAACCGCCTTCGAAGTTGAAAATGCCATTGTCGTCCCAGCCGTGCTCGTCGTCACCGATAAGTGCTCTGTTGGGATCAGTGGAAAGGGTGGTCTTGCCGGTGCCGGAGAGACCGAAGAAGATGGCGGTGTCGCCAGCCTTGCCTTGGTTGGCAGAGCAATGCATGGCAGCCATACCCTTCAACGGCAGGAAGTAGTTCATGACGGAGAAGATACCCTTCTTCATCTCACCACCATACCAAGTGCCGCCGATGAGAGCCATGCGCTCGGTCAAGTTGAAAGCCACGAAGACCTCACTGTTCAAACCTTGCTCTTTCCAGTTAGGATTGGTGGTCTTACCAGCATTCAAAACTACGAAATCGGGCTCGAAGTTTGCCAGTTCTTCGTCGGTAGGACGAATGAACATGTTTTTCACGAAGTGTGCCTGCCAAGCGACCTCAGAGATGAAACGCACTTTCATGCGAGAGTTCTCGTTGGCACCACAATAACCATCCATTACATAAACCTTCTTGCCGGAGAGACGATCCTGACACAGTTTTTTGAAATGCTCCCATGTAGCATGATCGATAGGCTTGTTGTCAGAGCCTTTCTTGTTGGGACCTGCCCACCATACGTTGTCTTTCGTGTTCTCGTCCATGACAATGTATTTGTCTTTCGGAGAACGGCCGGTGAAGACGCCAGTGTCCACAGAAAGAGCACCGGATTTGGTCATGTAGGCCTTCTCATAACCGGTGAGCTCGGGGTTGGTTTCGTGTTTGTACAACTCGTCGTATGACAGGTTGTGATAAATTTCTATCGGACCAGTTACGCCGACAGCTTCAAGTTCTTTCTTGATGTCTTTCATATTATGTTGTTTAGTAAATATTAAGCGATTTTATACTAGGGAGCGGATAAGTTGCTCCTCATTGCCCGGTAAAAGGTAGATCGGAGGAATCTCGATCATGGTGAAGGTACCGTGTCGTTGTTCTTGTCTCATTCTGACGGCGGCGCGGGCACAGGCTACGAGCACTTGACCGGTCAGAGCCGGGTTGTTGATGCTCATATTGAATTCAAAGCGCTGGTTGTGGGTTGTCCCACTGACACCGTCACGCACGAGATTGACGCCGTGGGCCACATTGTTGAGCACATCGATAGAGGGGACCTCGATGACATGTGTCTCGTCATGTGCGAAGTAGTCGTCAGCCAGCAGCAGTTTCTCCACAGTCTTGAAATCGGCACCGTCTTGGAGCTCTACGTAGACCATGCGGCGGTGGATACCCGTGCCGAGAGGAATCGTCATGGAGAGGGCGTCCTTGACGCCGGGGATGGCCTTGGCGGCGACGGTGTGACCCATGCTGCGACCAGGTCCGAAGTTGGTGTAGGTGATGCCCTTCGGGGCAATAGCCTGCAGGAGGGCGCGTACCATGGAGTCGGAACCGGGATCCCAGCCGGCGGCAATGACGCTCACCGTGTTGTGCTCACGGGCGATGGGAGTTAACCGTTGACGAAGATCGTAAATCTGACCATGGATGTCGAAACTGTCCACAGTGGCAATGCCCTGACGCAGAATGCGTTCAGCCATGGCGGGCACCTCGCGGGTCGGGGTGCACAGGGCAGCCACGTCCGCATCTATAGCGTCCAGATTGTCATTATGATGAAAAATGCCGGCAATTTGCATGTCTTCTGCTGCCAGCGCCGCCTGCTCGACGGCCTTTCCTATGTTGCCATATCCTATGATGGCGATACGTGTTTTCATATTGTTCTCTAATAAAAAGTGCAAAGATACTATTTTTTCAAATTAGGTAACATCGTTTTTCCATCTCTTTTGAACGTATGTAAAAAAATAGGGAGTTAAATACATGATGACACAACAAAGATGAGTACACAGTCATAAAAAATGGCATTTTAACCCCAACATGATTTTCCGAGGCACCTGTCCATAGAGCACGCGGGTGGGCAGGCCGACATGCGGTGCGGACGCGGCGTGAATGACCGACCTCCAACAGCGGCGTGCAAAGGCGCTTGCGTTTACAAAAATGCATGCCTTCCGTGTATTTTCCCGTTTGCTACATGCTGCATTTTTGTTCCCGTTTGCCGCCGATGTCAGAGGGCGGACAGAGCGGGCGGCATTTATGTCGGCTTGATCTTTTGCAACTTTTTCTTCAAGGGAAAAGTTGAAAAAAATATTGTGTGTAAGAATGTTGTTGTTGAACAGCACGTTTTCCTCTCTATACTAATAACAATTAATAATCGAGTTGCAATTGCAAACAACCTCAATGGTGCCATCAGGTATATAATCACCATTATGTTAGTGCAATAATTTCAGCACCTATTCGTCTAACAAAATGTGGCGTCGTTTTTTTTGACGCAGGTTATACGCTTCGGATTATAAACGAATATCATCATTTCATACACATTTATTAAAAACCTAAATATCAATTCCTATGAAAAAGATTTTCACTTTGTTATGCGTGGCAGCCTTGGTGGCCTTGGCCTGTGACCCGGAGCCCGAACCAGAACCTACTCCGGGAGATGATCCCGTCACTGAAATGGATGGACTGATTCCCAATGCGGTAACCGACTACGATGGGAATGTCTATGATGCGGTACGCATAGGCCAACAGGTTTGGATGGCCTCCAACCTTCATGTCAAGCACTTTCCTAATGGTGAGGAAATCCCTTTCGGCGGCACCAACACAAGTCTGACACAACCCTTTATCTATTGTCCAGACGAGGATTTTGATGTGGCCAAATACGGTTATTATTACAACTGGCCGGCAGCCATGAATCGAGCTGCTTCCTCGGAAGCGAATCCTAGTGGCAGACAGGGTGTTTGTCCTGATGGTTGGCACCTGCCCAGTGATGCGGAGTGGGACCAACTTAAAGATTATTGTGCTAATAAGGATGAATTTGTGTGCGACACATTCACTTTTTTCCGTACTTATGCCAGTTGCTTGGCGTCCAATTCTGAATGGGAATCCAGCAATGTGAATTGTTCTCCTGGTCATGAATTAAGTTCCAACAATGCCTCTGGCTTCAATGCATTTCCTGCGGGTAATCATTTTGGCCACGATGGATACGTTCCTGTAGGGACCAAAGCATGTTTTTGGGGAGCCACAGGATGCGATGGTTGCACTTACGCCTATGATCATTACATGTTTAACACAAGCAATACATTGAGTCGCGGCAGTAACGACAAGGACGTAGGTTATTCTGTTCGTTGTGTGAAGGATTGAGATATTCCTAATACAAACGGCCAACTCATATAAATGAATTAGCCGCCGGCCGCCGAATCCGCAGAATCGACTCTGCAAAAATACATACTTTTTTAATCTGCCAATAATCAAATATTTTTTTCTTTCCCATTATATCCCCGCAATCCCCGGCACTAATCGGTCAATATCTGTTTGTATCGCTGCGACAGCAGTCGTTCAGCTACTCATAAATGGATCTAATACTATGTCGTTTTCAAACTATTACGTATTGTATCTTTCACCTTTATTTCTTTCCATACTTCTTTTACTAATAATCCAAAAGAAAAGATACCTGTATGATCTTAAAAATCATATCTTCCCAAAAAATCTTTCAAGATATGAATCGTATTTTAACACTTTTAGGTTGTCTTTGTAAACATGACTCTGTATTATATTGCTGGTCAATAAAATAATATTTTAATTAGCTACTTGACAGAAGTTGTTTGTTGTTGTATTTTTGTTGATAAACTATTAGTGAACTCAAAATACTAGAAATGACTAATATTACTGAAGTAGAGAACAAGATTATCACTCTGAGAGGTCAGAAAGTGATATTGGATGCTGATGTTGCGGCACTGTATGAAATTGAAACTCGCGACATTAATAAAGCAGTTAAAAATAACCCTGATAAATTTCCAGAAGGTTATGTAATGCAATTAAATGCTGCAGAGAAAGAGCAACTGGTGGAAAATTTCCACCAGTTTAACCGCCTGAAGCATTCACCAGTTAATCCCAAAGCATTCACAGAGAAAGGCCTTTATATGTTAGCCACAATTTTGAAGAGTCCCAAGGCAGTAGTAACAACTATTGCTATTGTGGAGGCATATGCTAAACTTAGGGATCTCACGAGAGTTATGACGGAGATACCGCAATATGATGATGACAGGCCAAAACAGGAGTCTTTGTTGCAGCGCGGCGGTCAGTTGGTGGACGATTTGTTGCACGATATGATGCCTGTGCAGAGTAGTGAGACCTCCTTAGAACTGAACCTGGCAATGGTGAAGATAAAACACACCGTTAGACGTGAAAATAATGATGAGATTGAAAAATTGAAAGCTCGCATTGCTGAGCTGGAGGCAAAAGCTGGGCGTTGAACCATACCAGAGCCCATATTATCCAGAACTATATCAAAAGTATAATGCTTATATCCCCGCAATCCCTGGCACTAATCGGTCAATATCTCCCGCACCGACCGTCAGAATAAGCTCTTGCGGATGCGCTTTCAGGTAGGGGATGAGTTCTGCCTTCTGCAATAGCATCTTGTCCTCTTGCGTCACCTGAGCCAAGAGCCATTCCGAGGTGATGCCAGGGATTGGCAGTTCCCTCGCCGGATAGATGGGCAGCAGGATAACTCTGTCAGCCTTTGACAGGACAGCAGCAAAGTCGGCCCCAAAGTCTTGGGTGCGACTGTAAAGATGCGGCTGGAAGATGCAGGTCAGTTTGCGCTCCGGATATAAGTTTCGCACGGCCGTCAGCACGGAGTTGATCTCACGTGGATGGTGCGCATAGTCGTCAATATAGATGAAGTCGGGACGCTCTACGACATACTCGAAACGTCTCTTAACCCCTGAAAATGTCGCTAATTTTTCTCGAATGATAGCTTCAGATACATTGTCTGAAAATCGAACTGCCGCAATGGCTGCAGTGGCGTTCAAAATGTTGTAAAGGCCATTTGCACGCAGCTTTAAAGCCTTAAACTCTCCATCTGGCATCCGCAAGTCGAAGGTCAGTGCGTTGGGCTTAACATCCACATTGTAGGCGTAATAGTCGGCCTCCGGCTGGAATCCGTAGGTGATCATGTCGGGATGCGAGATTAGATTGGCAATAGATTTCTCCACAATGAGATGCTGGCTTTGTCGCCCAAATTGCCCGAAGGCCTCTATCAGTTTCTCTCTCGTGCCATAAATATCGAGATGGTCGGCATCCATGGAGGTGATAACGGCAGCGAGTGGGTGAAGCGTCAGGAAAGATCTGTCATATTCGTCAGCCTCCACAACGGCCCGCTGTGGATTCGTGTTATAGACGAAGTTACTGTCGAAGTTTTTAGCAATGCCTCCAATGAAGCCAGCTACAGGGACTTCGGGAGATAGCAGGTGGGTTATCAGCGCCGTTGTCGTGGTCTTGCCATGGGTGCCAGCCACCGCTAAGGTGGGGTGACTGTCAGTAAGCATTCCCAACACCTGAGAGCGCTTCAACAGTTGAATGTCGTGGTCTATAAAGTACTGATATTCAGCATGACTCTTTGGAACAGCCGGGGTGTATATCACGAGATCCACATGGGCGGGAATCTTTGAACAGTTCTCGTCATAATGGATTTTGGCACCCATCTCAGTCAAGTGTTCCGTGATGGGCGAGGGAGTCAGGTCATAACCGTGAACTTCAGCGCCTTGGTGCAGGTAGTACTGGGCAAGCGCACTCATGCCAATACCCCCAATACCTAAAAAATAAATGGTTTTATTGCTCATAAATCAAGAAAACGGTTCTTCTGTTCTTGGCGCGGCCACTGGCAGTGTTGTTGTCCGCAATGGGCTGTGACTCGCCATAACCTTTGTAACGCAATCGACTGGTCGGGATGCCTTTGCTGACAACCAAATCATAAACGGCCTTGGCACGACGCTCCGACAATAGCAGGTTGTCATTGTCATTACCAATATTATCGGTATGACCCTGAATCTCAACCTTAACGGTCGGATTGTCTAGCAGGAACTCAACAAAAAGATTGACAACAACTTGTGAAGCCTGTGTCAATTGATATGAATTGGTCTCGTAATAGATATCTTTCAAATCGCACACTTTACCAGTCTCAATAGCCTTAATTTCAGCGTCTTTGGTAATGATGGGCTCATTGGTTATCTGCTCGGGAGTGATGACTTGTGCGTCGTATGAGTGGCCCTCTTTCTTGACTGTCACAATCAGCGGGGCAGCATCCTCTTTGGGAACCTCGGTAGCAACGGCATACTGCTTGTTGTTGCTGCTGACCACACCGGTAGCGATGACCTTGGCGGCAGTGTCACGAATCTCCACAACGGCATTTTCCAGTTCGTCATCATCAGCTGTGACAGAACCTTTCACAATAAGCATCTTGTGGGGACGTGCATCCTCGTAAAGCTCAAACTCGTAGATGTTCCAGTCATTATTGCCATAGTGATTGGAAGAAAAATAGCCCGTTTTACCATCTAAGCTTACAAAGAAATCCACTTCATCATTCTCTGTATTAATAGGATAGCCAATGTTGACCGGGTCGCTCCATTTGCCTTTGGCATCGAGTTTTGAGAAGAAGATATCCTGTCCTCCAATGCCATCAAAGCCGGAAGAAGAGAAGTAGAGGGTCTTGCTGTCGGTGTGCAGGAAGGGGGAGCGCTCATTGCCTTCGGTGTTGATTTTGGGACCCAAGTTGATGGGTTTACGCCAACTGCCGTCGCTGTTGCGCTCGGAATACCAGATGTCGGAGCCGCCAAAACCGCCGGGACGGTCTGAGGCGAAGAAGAGAATACGTCCGTCAGAACTCAACGAGGCCTGCGATTCCCACGTGTTGGGGTTGTTGATGTTGCTACCAAGACTTTTTGGCTCTGTCCACTCGTCGCCAATACGCTCCGAATAGTAGAGGTCGTAGTTCCGATAGGTATGCCCTTTGGAACTGGTGGTGGGCATCAGACGGGTGAAAATGAGCAGGTCGTTGGTGATGTTGATGGTAGGACTGCCCTCACTCTTGGAATGGTTAAATGGGTCGGGGAGGGGAGCACCAGTGTTGAAACTACCATTCTTCAACGTACTGTAAGAGAAGAATTCACGTCGCTCAGTTTCGCCGTCGCCACTGCCAAAAGCACCTTGAACAGGAACCTCTTTGCGACGGGTGAAGTAGAAGTAGGTGCCGTCGGGCGAAATAGTGCCCAGGTATTCGTCATATTGTGTTGAGATGCCTGCCACAGGCTTTGGGTCGAAGGGCACTGGATGATTCAGAATATTGTCATAGAATCGGGCCTTGCGTATAAGAAGCTGAGCTTCAGCGACCTTGGAAGAGTCTGAGGGCTTCGTAAAGAGGTCCGGATTCTCTACAATGACTGAGGCGAACTTGATGGCCTCTGAAAACATCTCGTTAAAATAGGCTATTCTCGCCGCATATAAGTTGCAGTGTGGTTTGTAGTACGGACACACAGCATACATACGGTTGAAGGCTGCCAGGGCCTTTTTCACATCCGACTTGTCTTTTTTGATGGCATGGTAGTTGTTACTCTCCAGCGGACTGTACAAACCAAAGGCATAGTAGTAGTTGACGTCCAGATACTCAGGATGTTCCTCCAAGATCTCGTCATACAACTCAAAAGCCTCCGCCTTCTTACCGTTCTTCTGAAAGTCGCGCGCCTTCTTGAAGAGACGTTCGCTATCTTTGTCCATCTTCTGGACACAAGGATCATCTCCCTCTTCTTGGGCAAACAGGTTGCCTGAGAAGAGGAAGAGTGCGAGTAGAAGCCAGATGTTCAGCAGTTTACGCATGATTAGTTGTCTTTGATGACGGTTTCGCCAGCCTCGATGATCTTCATGAAATCATCAGCTTTGAGGGAGGCGCCACCAATCAGGCCACCATCCACGTCGGGCTGACTGAAGAGCTCGAGAGCATTCTTTGCATTGCAGCTGCCACCATATAATATATAGGTGTTAACAGCCATCTCCGTACCAAATTTCTTCTCAATGAGAGAACGGATGAAGGCCAGCATCTCTTGAGCCTGAGCGGGAGTGGCAGTCTCACCAGTACCAATAGCCCAAATGGGTTCATATGCAATCATTGTAGACTCTAACTGCTTGGGAGTCAAGTTGTAGATGGTCTCCTCAATCTGTTTTTGAACAATCTCAAAATGCTTGTTTGCCTTGCGCTCATCTAAGGTCTCGCCACAGCACATTACCGGAACGATATCATAGTTGAGCAGTTGCAACATCTTCTTCAAAACGATCTCATTGGTCTCGCCAAAGTATTTTCTTCTCTCAGAATGACCTACAATACAGAAAGATACGTCCATATCGGCCATCATCTTGGCAGATACCTCGCCAGTGTAGGCACCATTCTCAAACTCGCTGACGTTCTGTAAGCCAGCATAGAACTGACAGCCTTCCTCATTGGCATGGTCGGTTATCAACTCAGCATAGAGCATGGGAGGACACATGACGATCTCTGTTTCAAAATTGAAATCCTGGAGCTTCTCTTCAATTTCGGTAATCAATTCCTCAGCCTCTTCGAAGCTCTTGTTCATTTTCCAGTTTCCAATAACAATTTTAGGTTTCATTTCTTTGTTGATTTATTGATAATTATTCTTATTAAAAATATGGTTGCAAAGATAAAGAAAATAAACAAATCAAACCATACAAAATATGACAAAAAAGGGTAGGGAAGCATATCCCTTCGAGAATTGAATATTTGAAATTCCTCTCCTGTTCGGTCGTCAAAATCGAAAAACTAAAATCGAGGCTATTTGTCGGTAATAGGTACTAAATCATCCTTAGTTGATATTTACAATCATAAAACGCATATAGTATTTTACAATAATAAAATATACAAAGTTGTTTTTACAAATGAACAAACATGTGTTATAAAAGTAAAATCATGTAAGAGATATCTAGAATTATGATTATTTACAAAAGTGAAAATGATTTATGAATATTACTAAATATAATTTTCAGTCCACCTGGCTGTAACTGTTTCAGGTTGCTCAATAAT
>JAILCI010000016.1 GCA_024686335.1 Bacteroidales bacterium
ATGACCGATCTCTACCTCTTGAACTTTTTTTCTCTTGAAGCTCTCACTGAACCTCCGTCTCTGTTTTTCTTCTTTGTTTAGTCTTTCCATTGTTAACCTGTTTTTTTACAAAAAACGGTCAAGTTATTTCAGGCATTGACAATTTATACTACTGAATGTTTTCTTGAACCATCTCTTTGAGGTATTCGATGATTTCTGGGGAGTTGATGGACATGCCATCTAAGGCCTCGTAGATCTCGTTGGTGTCGAGGAGGTAGTCCACCTCGTCATCGCGTTTGTAGTGGAAGAGAAAGCGGATGTCGGGGTAGGCGGAGATGGTCAGTACGAGGGTGCCGGCGAGGTCGCCCATGGGCGGACGGTCGATGTGGGTGAGGCCGAAGATGGCGGTGACGACCGTGCCCACGCCCACTTCCGACTTGATGTCGAGTGAGCCACCTGTCATCTCGGTGTTCTGTTTGAGCAGCGGAAGTCCCAGACCGACCTTGCGAGTCGTTCGGGTGGTGAAGAAGGGGTTGATGACCTTCTCAACCATTTCCGGAGACATGCCGCATCCGTTGTCCTTGAAGATGAGCGTCAGCGTGTCGGCGGCGTGATCCTCTAACACCTCCAGGGTTATCTCCGTGGCCTTAGCGCGCGTGGAGTTCTGGAGGATGTCCATAATGTGCATGGAGAGGTCTTTCATGGCCTACGCATTTAGCATCATGTACAGTTGTCCGGCCACCTCAAAGGTCTGCTCGGTGGTGCCCAATACGGGGATCTCCTCCTCCTTGGCCTGCTCTAACATGTCCTCGTCGGGCTCGTTGCCCTTGACGAGGATGACGCAGGCGAGCTCTTTCAGAGAGGCGATGGCGATGACGTTCTTGTGCGTCTGCAGCGTGACCCATGCATGGCCTTCCTGGGCAAAGCCCATCACATCGCTCAAAAGGTCAGATACATACCCACCCTTGATGGTGTTGTCCAGGTTGTTCTCACCAGAATAAACCTTCAGGTTCATCTTTTCGATAATATCTTTTACTGTCATAATACGAATTGTTTATTTTTCAGTTATTAGTTATCAGTTGTCAGTTATCAGTTGTCAGTTATCAGTTATTAGTTGTCAGTTATTAGTTGTCAGTTATTAACTGTCAGTTATTAACTGTCAACTATCAACTGTCAACTGTCAACTCAAGCAGTACTTCCCGTCCGTTCTCCTGGTGCAGGGCCATGCGGAACTCGTCGAAGGAGCGGGTCTCCATGCGGAGCCAGCAGGGCGAGAAGGCGATGCGGTCGGGGAAGTGGGCGTCGGAGCTACGGGTGAAGGTTTTGTTTTTCAGATATTTGTGAACTTTCAGAATCTCCTCTTTGTTGCCTTTGTCGGAGAGCTCCACGGCATCGTATTCCAGATCGAAGGGGATGAAGCCGAGTTGGCCGATGAGACTGTTTTTCTGCTTGTCGATGTGCGCGGGCACGAACAGGCCGCCTAAGGAGTGCACCTTGTCAGCGATCTGGTTGACGGTCTGGTCGATGGCGGAGGTGAGCAGACGGGGCTCCTCATAGACGATGTTCATCTCCTCGTCGATTTGCACTTGATCGCCGAAGAAGTCGGGGTCGTTGGGGATGTCGGGGAGGTGCTCGTCAAGATAGGCTTGGAAGGAGTCGAGCGATTCGTAGTCGGGGAAGTAGCCTAAGCAGTGGGCCTCTTCCTTGGTGGTGACTTCTGCGCCGAAGAGGACGAAGATGTCGCGGTTGTGGGAGTAGTGCTCCGCCAGCCGACAATGCCGGGTGGCATTGTGGTCGGTGATGGCGATGACGTCCAATCCGCGTTGCTTGGCAATATCGATGATGTTGTCGGGCGTCATCTCTAAATCACCACAAGGGGAGAAGAGCGTGTGCGTATGTAGGTCTGCCTTGAAGAGGTTCACAATATAGGTGTTTTATCGGGCGGCAAAGATACAATATTTCTTTGAAACTCTACCTCGTTGCACGGTCGCACCAACCTTGTTTAGTACAGTCTGCTATTTCCCTCTTTCAGTTCTTCGTCTGTGGGCCACATCTGGGTGATGGTGTCCACATCGATGACCACGGGGATGCCATACACGGGCGCGGACGGTTTCTTGGGCTTTGGTGCAGGCTCTGGCTTAGCGGCAGGCTCCGGCGCAGGTGCTTCCACCTGAGTAGTAGTCTGATGGAGTGACGCGGCAACTTCAGCGGGCTTGTCAGATTCCGAGGGCATCACTTTAGCCATCGTGGCCGTGGTATCCGTCACCGACAACGTGCTGTCTTCGGCCACGACCATGACCTCTGGAGTGGTTTCCGGCTCCACCGCCTTCGGGGTGTGCAGCAGGTTCCACAGCAGCACGCCCACGCCCACCACGGCCACAGCACCTATCGTGCATAGCCACGGGGTCAGGTTCTTGAGCCCGGCAAAGCGGCTGTACTTGCGCCAAGCAGATGACTTGTAGCGGTACGTCGCTTGTTCTGTTTTCTCTCGTATCAATTGGTCAAAATCACTCATAATCACTTTTATTACATCCGTTCAACTCCATTATCTTCTTTTTCAGTCGGTTGCGGGCGGCGTTGAGGTGCCATCCGGAGGTGCTCTCCGTGATGCCCAACTGCGTGGCGATCTCCGAATGCGAGTAACCTTCCATGACGTACATGTTGAAGACCGTCCGCATGGTGTCTGGCAGCTGCTGAATCAGCCCCACCAATTCGTCGGCAGACATCTGCGCGATGGCCTGGTTGAAGTCCACGCCCGCTTCTGGGACATTGGACAACTGGTCCAGTTCGGTGGTCTCGAACTTCATCGCATACTTGCGACGGTAATCCAAGGCCGCATTCGTCATCACCTTCCGCATCCACGCTGAGAAAGAACCCGTGTTTTCATATTTGTCAAGGTTGGAAAACACTTTCAAGAAACCTTCGTTGAGCATGTCCTCCGCCTCCTCGGTACTGCTGGCATAGCGCATGCATACCGCGAACATCGGACTGTAAAAATGCTTGAACAGCTTATGCTGAGCACGCGGACGGCCTTCTCGGCTCTCCTCCACCCATCGGGCTATCTTCGCATTCTCACGTTCACTCATCATTAATAACGAAGGTCAAAAAAGAAATCTTGGGTTCTTAAATAAAAAAAAGTGTGATTATTTGATGAATTTAAATCCTAACGACACCACAAACATATTCTGAACGCGGGATTTCGAGTCGTTAGTACTCGTTTTGTCGGCTGCAATATCATAATAGCCATCGAGCGTGAATCGCCAGAAGTCGAAACCGATACCAAATCGGCCACCCCACTGCAGATGCGAGGCCACATCCTGTATAGAGGCCACCTCGCGCAGATGGTTATTGACCAAAATTGCCACGCGCGGACCAACCAAAAGGTGCATCTTAAAATTATTATTATTAATAAAATGGTATCCCAGCAGCAAGGGGACATCCAGAAAATGCTGACGCATAGAATAGTTTTCATGAAACTCTCCTACAATGTTTCTAAAATCGGTACTACGAAAAGAGTAGCAAACCTCCGGTTGAAAAAATAGTGACTTTCCTGCGCGGAAGAAGAGTCCAAGGTCAAAACCCCCGTCAAAGTCCTGAAAATTATCCAAAGAGACAGCATTACCTGCCACCTTGGCGCCAAAAGAGAACTGTGCGTTGGCTTTCTGCACGGAAAAAATAGTAAGGATGGCCATCAGTAATGCCACGCCAATAATTTGTTTCTTCATCGTTGAATAATTATAAGGTATAACATATACAAAACATTAACATAACGGCCATATATGGGATTTTATTATATTCCAGCACATTACTATTCCCAACCATCAAAAATCTCAGGACCGTACACATTATGTTCGCCCTTATGTGCCTCGGCCCACACCTGGGAGAAGAAGGGGCTGTGCGCACTCAGGTCGTCATAGTCCCAAGAGGGAGGAACACAGTCAGGACACCAGTGGCCGCCCTCCAAGATCAACTTGGGAGAGGCTTCAAAGGTATGGCCCTTATGGCAACGCCATTGCAGTTTCTCGGCGGGGTCACCGGAATAGGAGGTGGAGAGCAGCTCACCGCCACGGAACGCCGCCGCCTTCTGCAACTCCTCAACGGTCAGCTCAGACAAAGGCTTGCTTTCGTCGTAGCCGTGGTCGATATGCACAGCGTCAGCGGGATTTGCCGAAACCTCCAAGTCCATATCTTTCCAATCGGGGATGTTGCGCCAAGCCTCCTCCGTACCATAATAGGCATGGATTCTATTCATATCCTGATGCTTGATCCACCACTGCGTACCCCAGCGCTTTTTATAGGCGATAGGCAACATGGCGCCCTTGATGATGAAGGCCGGAGCAATCTTCGCCAACTTGAAGAAACCAGGCAGTGATTGCTGCATTTTGGCAAAATAGTCGTCTACCGGCATGTTCTCGCGGAAATGAAGATAACCTTCAAGTTTGTCGGCATCGAGATAATATTGGCCATGGAAGTTACGGAGCACGAACCACTTGGACTTGAAAATCTTCTCCGGCTTCGGACAATAGCAGGCCTTCAGAATCTTGCACTCGAACTCGTAGTTGGTCATACGGTAATCGGGACCGCTACTGATGTTATAGAAATGATTCCAGAATTCATCGGGCACATCATCGCCACATACGTTGGCGAGCAGACGTCCGGAGTCCTCGACCGTAGCCCACTCAAGGACGCCACGGATGGGAACGTGGAACATGATGGGATCAAAATTCTTAAGGATGCCGGGATAAAGGATGCCAGACTGGCGCAATGACACCCAATGTTTGATGCCAGACTCAGCAAAGGTACGCTCAGCGATAATCTTGCTGATACCGTAATGATCATAGACGCTGGCACATACCGGGTCACCAATACGGCCCCAGTGCAACGGAGCGTTACGGTCGGAGGTCTGCGCCACGGAACCTATATAAACAGCCTTGATGTCATCAGCATTAGGCTGCGCGAGGATAGCCTTGACCACATTCTGAGCGGCAGTCACATTGACATGCAACGTCTTCTTGGGATAATAGTCGGCCGACGGGGAAACCATGCCACCCACGTGGAGCACATAGTCGGCACCCATGACGCCCTCCAGGACATCCTCATAGCGAGTCAAATCGCCCCACACCACCTTAATGCGGTCCTGAAATGGGGCCAGCAGCTTTATGTTCTTCTCGCTCTTACGCGCTAAAACCACTATATTCAAACGGTCACTTTGCTTAAGCAGCTCTTGCAATCCGGCCCACCCCATAGTGCCAGTGGCTCCGGTCAGAAATACGGTCTTCTTCATAACTTCTCACATTTTTGAAGGTGCAAAAATAACAAATTGTTACTTTGTTGGACCAGGTGAAAAAGATGAGATATTACACCTCATAACACCTTTTTTCATTTCATACAATCTAGACGGCATTTCATACAATGAGCACCTCAGAGTGATCATTAACATTATTTTAAAAACTATTTTTGCTGCCGATTTCAATTGGAAAACGAACAAATAAATATCACATTAAACACCTTTTAACCAATTAACATTATGGAAAAGAACGAAAAAGAATTAAAAGACAACAATGAAATGTCTGAAAATGAGAACCCGACCACAAGTGAATCCACCCAGGACACCCCAAAGAAGAACAACCTTATTTATCTGTTGCTTTCCATCATCATCATTGCCGGATTAGTTCTCGGCATCTCTAAAATTGTCAAATCATGCCAGAACAGAAATGATAATGACTATTACTACGAAGAACCGGAGGGAGAAGTTGTCTCATATGATAGAGGTAAAATCAATCTTGTCAGTCCTTTTACACAGGATGTTCTCGTTAAGGATATCGAGTGGAGCAATGGGTACGGAAGCAGCAAAGATTCTATTGTTCTCTTTGCCAAGAATGGAAAACGAGGCTATTGCAATGTCTTGAGCAACAAAATCATCGTAGAACCCACCACCTATACCAAAGCCTGGATCTTCTCCGAAGGACTGGCTGGTGTTGAAAAGGATGGCTACATCGGTTTCGTCAACACGGACGGAAAGGTGGCTATTAATTTCAAATACTCATACCGAGGCAACCCGCTCACAGAATTTGTCTTCCACGACGGTCATTGCGTAGTAGCCGATTCCTCCAATAAAATCGGTGTCATCAACAATAAAGGACGTTGGGTGATAAAACCTCTCTACGATAATATCGAAACAACCAAAGAGTACGCTATTGTGTATACGAAAGGCGATTTCAAGAAGCAAATCGACTTCAACGGCAACGTCTTGAACGACGGCATTATTGATGATATTTACGACATCTATTATGATGTCAACTACACTGATGTAAGCACAGGCGAGCCTAGCGAGGGCAGAATGAAAATAGAGAATTTCTTTGAATATAAAGTAGAAAACTACTCCGGCCTGATGAACAGCCGAGGACAATTTATCACCCCGCCCATCTACACTGACATCACTGGAATCTCCCCCACTCTGTTCAAAGCGACACTGCAAGACTACATCTCCATAGTACTCATCGACCAAAATGGAAACGTGATATCCGGCAGAACTGCCAAGAAGTAAAAACCTGAAAACGTGCAACCTGGAAAGGGAACTATGAAAACATAACCAGGAAAGCAAAACTGTCATTGTCTGCCAGTCTCATCGCACGACCTCACCGCCCCTCATTTTCGCAAATTCAATATTTTTTATTAACGATTAAAAAATATTTTACTATTTTTGCGCCATGAAAACGAATTTAAACTTCACGAAGGGTGAATGGATCGGGGCGATGGCGCTGGCGGCCTTGATTTTACTAAGCTATCTCATTTATTATCTGTACGATGGAAAGAAAAAACAGCCATACGACTTCACCGCTTTCGAGATGGAGATAGAGGCCTTTGAGGCAGAGCAGGAACGGCTGGCGGATTCGGTGGCAGCAGCACGGACGCAGAACCGGAATTATAACTATCGGTCTTATTCTTATGGCGACACAACCCCTCGCAATAGCCGGCAAACCAAGAAACCGATGTACGAGATTGTCCGCCTTGACCTCAACCGTTGCGACACCGATGCCATCAAGACTGTGCCGCAGTTCGGGAGCAAACGGGCGGCCAAGTTGGTGGAGTACCGCGACAAGCTGGGCGGCTTTTACAGTTTTGAGCAGTTGAAGGAGGTCTATGTGCTGCAAAGCATCGACACGGCCCTGCTGCGGAAACACTTCTTCATCCGTCCTGACGATGTGCGCAAAATCAACATCAACACTGCCACCTACAAGGAACTGATCCAGCATCCCTATTTCGATGCCTATCTCACCAAGACCATCCTTGCCTATCGGGAAAAGAATGGGCAGATTAAGAACCTTCAAGAATTGCAGCAGATCACCCACGCTTACCCTGAGCTGATAGAACGGCTGCAGCACTATGTTGTGTTTTGACCAAGCCCGACAAAAAAAGATATTTTAACACTTAGTACATGACAAAAAAAACAGTCAGGAGCAAATATTTGATTGGCAACAGCTAAGAAGTCAAAAATCGGTATGTCGTATTCATTCCGGCCTCTCAACAGGAACTCCGTCACAATGTCAAGGCCGTAGCGGAAGATGACGTGCGCGATGAGGTCACGGTCAAGGTCGAATTCGGCGATAATGCCGATTAAGTGAACGCGGCATCGTCCAGTGCACCGGCAGCACCTTGCGCAACGACATGGCTGATGGCTGCACCCTGCCGGGGTGTGTTGTCAAAAGTTATAATAACGAACCCCTCCCACATTTTTCCGTATTCAAGTTCCAATCAAAACTGCTTCTGCTCTCCATGAGCCAAAATCCTCCG
>JAILCI010000046.1 GCA_024686335.1 Bacteroidales bacterium
TGGGACCTCTTCGGACAATTGGCACGTCATATTGGACCAGTGACACGTACAGGTGCTGAACAGAGACCTTCTGTATCAAAAATATCAGGCACATACGTCATTACCAGCCAAGAAAATAAGGAATATGCCAAAATGCTGCCAGAAGATGGATCAGGCTCCCAAAATTCCTACGGAAATACAAATCTTGGTCGTGTGACCCAAAATTTTATCACTACAGCACGTAGTTTCACTTTTTCTCTCGTTCAACACTGGTCAAATCATACAGATGAAATTGGCATCTATTGGTATGTAGATAGTGATGAGGACGATGGTTATGAAGGAGAAACCACAGCAATCCTAGGCTCTGACGGAGTGCTCTATTTTATCCAACGTCAAACCATCTATTCATCAGTAAGTGGTGTTTATGAGGATGCAGCTAAAACGAAACCCTATACGAACACATATATGGGTGATGCATTTCAAAACGCTCCAGATTTAACTCTATATGCTGATGTTTATGAAGTAACTATCCCTTCCAATATTACTACATGGGGCTTTTATATCAAGCACCCGACTGCCGGCTCTAAGTACTCTGAGTCCAAGCTCAACGAACATGTGTCCTATTTAGGCGACCATGACCCCTGTTATGTAGCGACCTTCAATTACAAAGACCTTGACCCCACTTCTACCAATGAGCAGCAGTACCTTTGCTTCGAAGACTGGATGGGAGGAGAAAGCAACTTTGACATGAACGACCTTGTGTTCAGCGTTAAAGGCATTGATCCTTCTAACATTATTGATTTCGATGCCATCACAGAACAGGCTATTCTTGTTTGTGAAGATCTCCAATCGTACGACTTTGACTTCAATGATGTCGCCTTAGGACTTAACTACAAACATGAAGGTGCCAAAAGGACCTATGTATATAATCATACCACTGGCAAATATGACGTAACAGTTGACGAAAGTCATGTTTCGGATAAACTTTATGTAACCTCCATGGCTGCAGGTGGAGCCTTCGAATCGACTCTGACCATAGGAGGCATGAGCTGGGGAGAAATACATTATCTGATGAACGAAGCAGATCGATTCCCTAATGAAACCTGGACGGCAAAGACTCACCACATCATCAACGCTGGTGCAAAATATGGTGAAGACGGATTGAAAACCTCTTTTGATCTCACATCCTTATATGCAAATCGATGGAACGTAGGCAATGCGGAAGGACAATATGCAACTCATTTGTCCCAGCTTTTTGCTGAAGGTTATTTCCAAATTGCTTGTACTGATGGCAATGCCGTGACAATTATAGCTAATTCTCCTAATGAAAAATCATACAAAGAGAACTCAGCCCCCCAGATGATGCTCTTACCCTACTATTTTGAGTGGCCTCAAGAAGAGAAGAAAATCACCACCGCATATAGAGGTTTTAACGAATGGGTAAGCGACATCACCAAGACCAACTGGATCTACGATACACAAGAAGGTAGTTTAGTAACCGATCGTGGCGATTTCTCACCAGAGAATCAGCAATCCGGCAGTACAGTTGATCCGGGTGATATTGTTGGAACCTTCAACATTTCTGTTCAGCAGCCTGCGACTTTCAAATATAATGACGAAACCTTTAACAATGCAATATTCATCCCATTCGGTGATGATGTACTCGCTAATGAAGGCGCCACTGCTACAATCAAGGTTACTTATACGTATAGGTCCAAAGCAAGAATCTATCTTGATGCTGCCGATGGCACAGAACTTATGAAGGACGGCTCCGGCAATCATACTGGACCGGATTATGCCGATAGTGAACAGGGATTTGACCAGGAACCGTATGTGACCACAACCTACCAATTGACATCTTCGATGTTCAAGAAAGCGTATGATACGGGTGGCATCTATCTTGTAGCCCAAGGAGACGAAAGACTTGAGGTTTCCGATGTAGCTGTTCTTGTGGTTACTGGAGCAACCGATCCTACAACCGTCCACAACCTCACCGTGAACCCGACATCGCTGACGTTCGCAAGTTCAGAGGCCGAAGGTCAGACCATCACCGCCTCATGTACCACCATCTCCAACTTAAGCGCCATCACCTTCGTGTCGAGCGATGAGACTGTAGCCCGCGTAAGTGCAAACAGCAACGGAACCGTGACTGTGACACCTGGTGCAGAAGGAACAGCTACCATTACTGTCACTGCACCCGCTGAAGGCGACTATGGCAAACGTACCCGCACCGTCAAGGTTACTGTAGGTGAGGAATCTGGTGGTAGTTCAGAGACCAACTTGACCGTAACGCAAACAGGAACCTTAATGTATAACTGGCAAGATACAGAATATACTATTACCGGTCCCGCCTCAGCATTAACGGTTGATGCAACTCTTTCGTTCGAAATTGAAGGAACCGGCAACAATCACATGGCAGACTGCTACACAGCAGACAACAAAGGAGGAACCCAGTTGATCAACAATGGCAACTCTGTAAAATTAACGCAAGTGATGATTGATGCTATATCAGTCTCTGGCGGCACATTTACTATTTATGCGATTACCTGGGGTGGTGAAACTCTAAAGAGTGCTACCATCACTCCAAAAGAATAATCTGCAAAAATAAGGCAAATTCAACCCCCTTATTTTCTTTATGATTATTCCATGAGATAGAGTATATAAATAAGCTATCAAGACGCCCCCCTTCGTGAGAAGAGGGGCGTTCTTATTGAATATACAATCACACAATTGAAGAGTTG